>JAZLIB010000032.1:0-11260 GCA_045617185.1 Vescimonas sp. | reverse complement strand
TGTGGTCATCGCCATTGTGATTAAGATTGTCGGTTCTCAGTGGGTCAATAAGGTGATGCCCGCTGTCATCATCGGGCCTATCGTGACCCTGATCGGTCTGTCCCTGTCCGGTACGGCTACCTCCTGGATGTCCGGCAACGGCGGCGGCGGTTACAGCCTGCTGACTATTCTGGTGGGCCTGGTCACTTTCCTGGCTATCGTATTCGTGTCCATCCGCGGCAGCAAGACCATGAAGCTCATCCCTTTCATCATCGGCGTGGGCGTGGGCTATGTGTTGGCTCTGCTCTTCACTCTGATCGGCAGAGCTACCGGCGTTGAGGCCCTGCAGATCCTCAGCTTCGATTCATTCCAGGCTACCTTTGTGCCCTTCAGTTTCCAGTCTATCTTCGATGTACCTAAGTTCACCATCGTCAAGGCTCTGACTGTACATATGGACAATGTGCTGCCCATCGACGGCGCTGCACTGGGCAATATTGCTATGACCTTTGTGCCCATCGGTATCGTGGAGCTGGCACAGCATATTGCTGACCACAAGAACCTGGGTTCCATCATCAACCACGATCTGATCACCGATCCCGGCCTGGATAAGACCCTGCTGGGTGACGGCGTTGGTTCCATCGTGGGTGCTTTCTTCGGCGGCGCTGCCAACACCACTTACGGCGAGTCCATCGGTTGCGTGGCCATCACCGGCAATGCATCCATCGTTTCCATCTTCACCGCAGCTGTGGGATGCATGGTGCTGTCTTTCTTCGCTCCCTTTGTGGCAGTGATCAACTCCATTCCCAAGTGCGTCATGGGCGGCGCCTGCGTGGCACTGTACGGCTTCATTGCTGTGTCCGGTCTGCAGATGCTGCACAGAGTGGATCTGGGCAACAACAAGAATCTGTATGTCGTCAGCGCAATTCTGGTGACCGGTATCGGCGGTCTGTGCCTGAACTTCGGTACGAATCCCGTGACCGGCGGCGCACTGCTGTCCATCACCTCTCTGGCAACTGCTCTGATTGTGGGTATCATCACCAATCTGGTGGTTTACGGTGGTCACATGGGCAGCGGCGAATATGAGAAGGATGCCCTTACCGGTGCAGCCGAAAGCATGGCCACTGTTGAATTTGAAGATATAAACAAAAAACGCAAATAATCCGACAAAATGAAAAGAGGGTAACTATGGAAGACTTCACCAAGAACCTGATCAGCTTTGACGACCACCCGCTGGTGGCACACAAGGTAACGCACTTATGCGACATCAATACCGGCTCCAAGGAATTCTGTGAGATTGTTGATGAGCTGACGATGTTGATGGGCTATGAGGCGCTGCGCGATCTGAAAACCAAGAATATTGAGATTCACGCCCCCTTAGCAGACATGGTTTCTCCTGTCTTAGCAGAAAACTTCACCATAGTACCCATTCTGCGTGCCGGTTTGGGCATGGTAGATGGCCTGCGCCGTCTTTCTCCCACGGCACAGGTAGGACATATCGGCCTGCAGCGCGATGAGAAGACGCTCAAGCCTATTACCTACTATTACAAGATGCCGGTGAATCTGACCGAAGGTCCCGTAATTATTGTGGACCCGGCTCTGGCTACCGGCGGCAGCATGGAAGCCTCCATCCAGTATCTCAAGGATGCAGGCTGCACCGATATCAAGGTCATGTGCATTTTTGCTTCCGATGTGGGTGTGAAGATGATTTATGAGAAGCATCCCGATGTGAAGATCTATGCAGCAAAGTATATCCCCGGCGGTCTGAACGAAGACGGCTATATCGTAACTGCTGCCGGCGATGCTGGTGACCGTATCTGCGGTACCTGCAGCTACAAGGCTGCTCGCCAGGCAAAGCCTTATTTGTGCTATAAAATTGAATACAAAAAGTCCCAAACCCGCACCGTTTTCTGTGCTTTCCTTAGATGCTCTGTGTTATTTCAACTCGATAGTGTCTGCGATGCGGCACAGACCTTAAAGAAAACCCGTGCTGAAACCAGACAAAAGAGCGACGAACATCAATGTGATTTTAAATAAATTTTCGATTATAAAAAGCAAAATAATGTCGAAAAAGCGCTTTCTTTTCTCGCCGAATTTCGCTACAATATAAAGAGGCATTATAAGGAGGCGTGGTTGTGAAATTTTCGCGTTTCGGGGAGAATGGTAATCACTCAAAGCACCGGGTGTTTTATCTGTTATTCCCGATTTCTGTTTTTTATTACGAAATATTACTGAAGATTTTAACGGTCGGAAAGATTTTCTCGTTGGGAACATTATTCCTGCTGTTGTTTTCCGTCGTATACGGTATCGTGGGTTATCTGCTTTCCACTATTGCAAAAAAAGAGCGGGTGAACCGGTTGGTCGCAGTAAGTCTTCTCTCGGTAACCGCTGTTATCTTTTTGGCGGAATACTTCGTTTTTCGCAAGTTTAAAATCTTTTATGATGTGAATACAGTGCTCGGCGGAGCGGAAGGTGTTGCAACCGGGTTTTCAAATCAGGCCTTTTCTATGATATTGAGCCCGTTGGGATTGCTTGCGATCGTTTTATACGCTGCCCCGGCTATACTCTACGGTGTTTTCGGCCGCAAAAAAGCACCGGTACAGCAATGCAATTGGGGACAGCGCATTATTGCTGTACTGCTTGCGTGTGTTGTTCTCGGAGCAAATCTGCTCTGCATTCGTTTGAGCCCGCTGCATGTTAAATATAAAAGTGAGTATTCTTTTGATAAGGCTGTCACAGAATTTGGCCTGATGACCGGTTTAAGGCTCGATATAACACGCCTTTTGCTTCCCAGAGAAACTTCGGATTATGCAGATGCCGGAGAAAATGTAACGGAAAGCGAAGAAGAAACGCCGGTCGAATGCGGTGAAAACCGTATGGAAATTGATTTCTCCGCGCTTGCAGCAGGAACATCAGATCAACGTCTGGCAGACATAGACACTTATGTCAGTGGCCTGACTCCTTCAAAGAAAAACGAGTATACCGGTTTGTTCAAGGGGAAAAATCTGATTTTTATTACGGCAGAAGCGTTTACCGCCGAGGCTATTGATTCGGACCTTACTCCGACGCTTTATCGCCTTGCAACCAAGGGAATTAATTTTACTGATTATTATCAGCCTGCAAGTGCGGGCACGACCGGCGGGGAATATCAAAACCTGATTGGAATGCTCCCAATGGACGGCGGAAAATCCATGATGAATATCGCAGGACACAACCTGTATTTCACCATGGGAAATCAGCTTGGCAGGCTTGGCTACTGCGGAAAGGCGTTCCATAATAATACATACACATATTACGATCGCGACCAGACTCATACGAAACTGGGCTATTCCGACGGTTATATGGGGTACGGAAACGGCATGGAGGCATACGTGAAAAACACATGGCCGCAGAGCGACCTTGAAATGCTTGCCGGAACGTTGCCGCTATATCTCGACCGCTGTCCGTTCAATCTGTATTACATGTCGGTCAGTGGTCACGGAGATTACGGCTTCGATGAAAACTATATTGCCGATAAAAACTATGATGCGGTGGCTTCGCTACCGTATTCCGATGCGGTTAAAGGCTACCTCGCCGCAAATCTCGAGCTGGAATATGCAATGGAGAAGACGGTCGCACTTTTGGAAGAAAAGGGCATTGCCGACGATACGGTGATTGTTATTTCCGCCGATCATTTCCCGTACGGACTGGACGATGGTAACGCACTTGGAAATATGCCCAATCTTGCTGAGTTGTATGGCTATATGCCTGAGAATGATCTTCAACGAGACCATAACCGGCTGATTATCTGGAGTGGATGCCTTGAAAAACAAGAGCCGATTGTTGTTTCCGCACCGACATTCAGCCTGGATATCATTCCGACATTGTCCAATCTGTTTGGAACGGAATTTGATTCCCGCCTGTTGGTCGGCAGAGATGTTTTCTCCGATGCCGAGGCGCTGGTGTTTAATACCGGCTACGACTGGAAGACATCGCTCGGTACATATATTTCCGCCGAAGGAACCTTTATACCTGCCTCTGACCAGACGGTGATTCCAGAAGGATATGTTGAACGGATCAAATCGATAGTGCGTGATAAGATCAAGTTCTGTGGTGATGCAGCGGAGACGGATTATTACGTCCATGTTTTTGGGTGATTGCGAAAGAAAATAGTCTGTAAAGACCCTCCAATACAGTGTAAAAAAATCCCGAAACCGTTATGGTTTCGGGATTTTTTCCTTTGTGACATCTTTTTGGCCGCTTAAGGTGGCATGTGTGACCAAAAAAGATGACGCGTCATGTTTCGGACTTGCGGGGACTATCGGATAATAACGATTCTCCTGTTGCAGCGTGCTCAATCATTTCAGAATGGTAGAAAAATCTGCCATCATTTCGGAGATCTTGATTTGCTGCGGGCAGACTGTTTCACAGCTGCGACAACCGATACATGCGGTGGGCCGTTTTTCCTCAGGATAGGTACCCAATGTCATAGGAGCAATGAAGTCATAACCGTAGGCACTGGTGACGACGTGCTCATTATAGAGGGCGATAATATCGGGGATAGGCAGACCCTGTGGGCAATGGCTGGTGCAGTAGTGGCAGGCGGTGCAGGGAAGCGTGCCGCTCTTGAGCATATCTGCCGCCACGCCGATAAGCGCGGAAAATTCCTCGTCACTAAGGGGTTTGTCCTCAGCATAGGTGGCGATATTGGCTGTCAGCTGCTCCATGTTGCTCATGCCGGAGAGTACCATGGTCACATTGGGAATAGACTGCAGGAAACGGAATGCCCAGCCGGGAACCGTTTCCTCCGGACGAAGTGCCGCCAGTTTTGCGGACTCCGCTTCGCCCAGTTTTGCCAGTTGGCCGCCGCGCAGAGGCTCCATGACCCAGACGGGGATACCGTACTCGGCCAGCAGCTCAACCTTCTCTTTTGCCTTTTGGAACTCCCAGTCCATGTAGTTCAGCTGGATCTGGCAGAATTCCATGTCCTTTCCGTAGGCTTCCAGAAAGCGCTTCATTACGGCCAGAGAGCCGTGAGCGGAGAAGCCGAGATGGCGAATGCGGCCGATTTTCTTCTGCTCCGTCAGAAAATCGTAAATGCCGTACTGGGGATCCAGATAGGCGTCAATGTTCATCTCACACACATTGTGGAACAGATAGAAATCAAAGTATTCCACCTGCAGCTTCTGCAGCTGCTCGGAAAAGATCTCGCGTACATGAGGCCAGTTTGCCGGATCATAGCCGGGGAACTTGGTAGCGAGATAAAAGCTGTCTCTGGGATATTCCTTCAAAAGCTCGCCCATCACCGGTTCGGAATTGCCATTGTGATATCCGTAGGCAGTATCAAAATAGTTGATGCCGCTGTCAAAAGCGGTTTTCACCATGGCCTTTGCTGCTGCCACATCGATGACGCTGTCATCACCGCCTACCACCGGCAGGCGCATGCAGCCCAGCCCCAGACCGGACAGATTCAGATCCTGAAATGTTCTGTAAATCATATAGTACCTCCTGTATTCCGCCCAAGCGTATAAGTGCGTCGATATTGCCGATTATTATTCAACAAGGCTCCCGGACATGTGCACGGAAGCCTTGCTGCTTAGCTTTGTCTTATTTGCATTTGGCAATTACTTCTTCAAAATCGAAGGAAGTTGTGCCGTCCTCCATTTCGAAGTAGGGAATGCCGATATAGTCATTGGCTTTAATGGGGTCAAATGTAGCATCGTGGTCTCTGTGCAGAATAAATTCCTTCAGATAAATAGCATCTTCAGCAAAATCTTTATACTCGTAAGAGATGCCAGCCTTTGCAAATGCTTCCTCCGCGTCCTTACAGGAGTGGCAGGATCGAATTCCGTACATAACAAATTTCATAATAATTCTCCTTTTACAATGATTATCTTACATTATACAGGCTGTCGTGCCATAATGCAACTTTTTTCAAATAGGCAGCAGCATTTATTATGTCTGCAAAATGACAGCCATACTCCCTCACTAAATGCAAGGCAATTTCTGCAAATATTTGAATTACTTTTGTATTCTTAGTATCTATTTCTTTCCCCTGCAATAAGGTGAGGATCGGGAATCATAGAAAACATTGAAAAGAGCGGGAATAGCAGGTATAATAAACCTTGTATACCCGATTATCATACGGAGGTGTAAAATGGATAACAGACCGAACGGCCGCGACAAGAACATTTCCGGCAGCGGAAAAGGCATCTATAAGCGCGGCGAAGGACTGCATACCGGGCCGGTAGGAAATGCGGATGGCTATGCAGGCCGATTTGAGGCCAAAAGCGGAGGAAGCAGCAAGCGATCCGGCGGCCGCAGCCCGCTTTTGACGATTATTTTGGTAGCAGTGCTGTTGCTTGGCGGCGGCGGGGCCGGACTGGGTAGCTTGCTTGGCGGTGGTTCCAACACGGGATCTCAGCCCAACAACAGCTTTATACAGCACTATCAGAGCGGCAGCCAAGGCACGAATTTGAGCAGTATGCCGGGCGGATTTGCCGGCAACGCCATCTCCAGTGGTTGGCAGCAGACGTCTAATGTAGGAAAACTGAATACATCGGTGGCAGCCGACGCTCGCGATAAGTATACCAAGCTCCTGGGCAATGGGAACGATACCGTGACCATCATGCTCTATATGTGCGGCACTGACTTGGAATCCCGCAATGGCATGGCTACCGCCGATCTGAAGGAGATGCTGTCAGCCGACTTGGGCAGCAAAGTCAATCTTCTGGTTTATACCGGCGGCTGTACACAGTGGCACAATAATGTAATCAGCAACAGCGCAAACCAGATTTATAAGGTGGAAAGCGGAGGCCTGCGGTGTCTGGTGGATAATGCCGGCAATACGGCCATGACCAGACCGGAAAATCTGGCCAGCTTTATCCGGTGGTGTGCTAAAAACTATCCCGCTAACCGCAATGAACTGATTTTATGGGATCATGGCGGAGGCAGCCTCAGCGGCTACGGTTACGATGAAAAGTACAAGAGCAGTGGTTCCATGACCTTGCAGGGGATCAATAAGGCACTGGAGGCCGGTGGAGTTACATTTGACTTCATTGGTTTCGATGCCTGCCTGATGGCAACATTGGAGAATGCGCTGATGCTGACGCCCTATGCCGATTACTTAATCGCATCTGAGGAAACGGAGCCGGGCATGGGCTGGTACTATACCAACTGGCTGACGGCACTGGGAAAGAATACCTCCATGCCGACGCTGGAGATCGGCAAGAATATTACCGATGACTTCGTGTCGGTCTGTGCGCAGAAGTGCCGCGGACAGAAGACCACGCTGTCTGTAGTGGACTTGGCGGAACTGGAGAAAACGGCGCCTGCTAAATTGAAAGACTTTGCCAAGGTTACCTCCGAACTGCTGAAGGATAATGGCTATCAGCAGGTATCCAAAGCACGAAACGGCACCCGCGAATTTGCAGCCTCTAATAAAATAGATCAGGTGGATCTGGTGGATCTGGCCTACAATCTGAACACGGATGAAAGTAATGCGCTGGCCAAAACGCTGCTGAGCGCCGTGAAGTACAACCGGACTTCCACAGATATGACAAATGCTTATGGCCTATCCATCTATTTCCCGTATCAGAGAATTTCCAAAGTGGATAACGCTGTGGCGGCCTATCAGGCTATCGGCATGGATAGCGAATATACCCGCTGCATCCAGCAGTTTGCCAGCATGGAAGTTGGCGGCCAGGCTGTGTCCGGCGGCGCAGCATCACCGTTACCTGCGCTTACGGGAGCAACCCCCGGCGGCAGCAATATCGGTTCTGATATGATTACAAATGTGTTGAACGGCCTGCTCGGCGGCAATATGGGCAATGTGGCCGGCCTGACAAGCAGTAATTCCGGCTTCTTGGGACGCTCTATGGACGTGAACAGCACGGCACAATACCTTACTGAAAACCGCTTTGATGCGGATCAGCTGGTGTGGACGAAAGCAGACGGACAAACGCAGATGCGCTTGAGTGAGCAGCAGTGGAGTCTGGTGCAGGATCTGGAATTGAACGTATTCTTCGATGATGGGGAAGGTTATATCGATATGGGTCTGGACAATGTGTTCCGGTTTACCAATGATGGTGCGCTGCTGGGAGATTTTGACTATACCTGGATTGCGATCAACGATCAGCCGGTAGCCTATTATCATACCGATACGCTGTATGACGGCGACAACTGCGTCATCACCGGACGCGTACCGGCGATGGTCAACGGGGAGCGTGCCGATCTGATTCTGGTGTTTGATGAGGAAAACCCCAACGGCTACGTGGCAGGTGTCCGCAGCGATTATCACAACGGCGAGACCGAAACGGTGGCAAAGGCCGTTACGGCACTGTCCGATGGCGATACCATCGACTTCCTGTGCGATTATTACAGCTATGACGGCGAATATCAGGACAGCTATTATCTGGGAGACCAGATGACAGTAGACGGTGAGCTGACCATCAGCAACGTCTATATTGATAAGGAGGCCTCCTCGGCGGCCTACCGCTTTACGGATATTTACTGCCAGCAGTACTGGACGCCTGTCCTTCCGTAAGTGAATATGGTACGTATGTCATCTTTTAATTTGCATTTGAAAAAATGAGCGCGAAAAACCCCCGAAATCGTTGCGGTTTCGGGGGTTTTCGCTCTGGCAACATTTTTGGCCGGATATGAGTACTCGTGTAAAACACTAACACAATAACGAGGCACAAGCGAATGGGCAAGAATCTCCTTCGGAAGAAATGCGGAGGAGATTTTTTATAGTTCAATGATATCCTCTACGTTATACCTGCAAATGGTTGACAAGTCAACTATTTGCAGGTATAGTAGTACTCACTACCCGTATTGAACGCATAAGGAGGCGAAAACATGGCTGATCGGCATTATGAACGCATTGCGATGGGCTTGGGTGAACTGCATAAAAAGATGACACGTATGCAAAGCCGCATGCTGGAGGAATATCACATTTCTCTGATGGAATATCATATTCTGAACTTGCTGTGGCGTTCTCAAGATCGAAATCAGAATGAGCTGGCGGCGGCGCTGAACGTAGACAAAGCGCTGATTTCTCGCCAGATCCGCAGCATGGAAAAGAAGGGACTGCTTGCCGTGGAGCAGGATCCCGACTGCCGCCGTCAGAAAACGCTGAAATTAAGTGAGTCGGCTATGGCATTGCTGCCAAAACTGGAGCAGATCCATCGTCACGGTATGGAGCAGTTGTTTGCCGATTTTGGGGAGGAGCAGCTGCAAATATTTGAAACTGTATTAGAAGGATTGGTTGGAAAAGTATGAGTCAGATCAAAAAACGCCAAGGCGGCAAGAGCCTTGTGTGGATGTCCATTATCTATCTGTTTGGTCTATTTATCGGCGCCATCGACACCGGCATTATCACGCCGGCGCGTCCTATCATCCAAAGTCAACTGGGTGTTGAGGCCAGTCTGGGTATCTGGATGATTACCATTTATACCCTGACCTATGCGGCAATCATACCCATCTCCGGCAAACTGGCGGATATGAAGGGCCGCAAGCCCGTATATTTGCTGAGTATCGCCATGTTCGGCACAGGCTCTGTGATCTGCGCTATCTCCGCAGGTCTGGGCAGCTTTACCGTGCTGATGCTGGGCCGTGTAGTGCAGGCTGCCGGTGCCGGCGGCATCATGCCCGTGGCCACGGCTGAATTCGGTACAAGCTTCCCCGAGGAAAAGCGTGGCATGGCATTGGGCCTTGTGGGTGCCGTGTACGGTATCGCCAATGTGCTGGGCGCCTCTGTGGGCAGCCTTGTGCTGAATATCGCCGGTGTGGAAAACTGGCAATGGATCTTCCTGATCAATGTGCCTATCTGTGTGTTTATTGTGGTGGCCGGTATCCTGGTGCTGCCCAATAATAAGGCAGATGATACCAAGGCTATGGATAAGCTGGGCACGCTGCTGATGACAGTGATCATTCTGGCCTTGCTGTACGGCCTGAAGAATTTGGATTTCTTCAATTTCCTGACTTCTATCAAGTCTGTCAATGTATGGCCGTTCCTGCTGGGCTCGCTGGTGCTGATCCCGCTGTTTGTGGTGGTGGAAAAGCGCGCCGAGGACCCCATTTTCCATATCGAGTACGCAAGCAACCGCCAGATCATGGTAACGCTGATTTTGGGCCTTGTAGTGGGCTGCTCCATGATGGGCATGATCTTCATTCCCCAGTTTGCCGAGAACTGCCTGCGGATCCCCTCCGGCAGCGGCGGTTATTTTGTCATTATTCTGGGTGTTTTCTCCGGTGGTGCCTCTATGATATCCGGCAAGCTGATCGATAAGCGCGGTGCAAAGCCCGTGATGGCGGCAGGCTTTATCATTACGATCATAGGCTGCCTGTACCTGTCCTTTGTGGCGATCCGCTATGTCAATCTTGTCAATGTGATCGTATCGCTGGTCATCATCGGCTTCGGTCTGGGCCTGACCATGGGTACGCCCTTAAATTATATGATGCTGCAGAATACCAGTGATGAGGAGAGCAACTCCGCATTGGCCACGTTGTCGCTGGTGCGTTCTATCGGTACGGCGGTGGCACCTGCCATCATGGTGGGCTTTATCGTTCATGCGGCCATGGGCCTGCAGGGCGGGCTGATGGATATTCTGCCCAAAGAGGTATCCGTGCCGGAGCTGCCTTATGCGCAGGAAATCGATGCCGCGCTGGAGCGCTACAAGAGCGACCCCGACTTTGCTGATAAGATGGGCAATATGGAAATGCCCAAGCTCAGCGAGATGACCACTATGGAAATTCAGATGTCTGGCAATGGTGACAGCTCTTATGAGATGCCTGCCGACATTCTGGATAAGATACAGAACAGCGATGTGACTACCATTACCGACAACACGGCGGAACTGGTGGAGCGTATGTTCGGCGATATGTCGCCCAATATTATTGCGCAGATCACCGAAGGTATCGATGCCGGTATCAAGGGTATCGACAACGGTGTTGCCGGTATCGACAAGGGCCTTGCCGAAATGCAGCAGGGCTACGACGGTATCGGTCAGGGAATTGGCGGCATGAACACGGCTATTGCAGCACAGGACAAAGCACTTGCTCAGCTGCAAAATGCCATCGATATGCGCCGCAGCTTCAAAAACGGTCTGCCCAAGGGCATGACCCTGCTTAACTTTATTCCCGAACAGGCTCAGTCTGCCATGCCGCAGAATGTCCTTTCCATGCTGTCCGATGTGCGCAGCGCCCCTGACTTGCAGGCGCTGATCGATCAGATGGATGCGTCGTCCGACTCCATGAGCGATGCCACAGCGCAGCTGGACAGCGCCATCACCATGATGAACAG
>JAZLIB010000031.1:0-8771 GCA_045617185.1 Vescimonas sp. | reverse complement strand
CTCAAGCGCGACCACAATAAGCTGGGCCGCGATCTGGAATATTTCACCACCGTGGATTCCATCGGTCAGGGTCTGCCCATCCTGCTGCCTAAGGGCGCTCGCGTGGTGCAGCTGCTGCAGCGTTGGGTGGAAGATGTGGTGCAGAAGGCCGGCTATCTGCTGACCAAGACCCCCCTGATGGCTAAGCGCGATCTTTATAAGATCTCCGGCCACTGGGATCACTATCTGGATGGTATGTTCATTCTGGGCGATCCGTACGATGAGACCAAGGAATGCTTTGCCATGCGTCCCATGACCTGCCCGTTCCAGTATCAGGTCTATCTGAACCGTCAGCGCTCCTACCGCGATCTGCCCATGCGTTTGGGTGAGACCTCCACGCTGTTCCGTAATGAGGATTCCGGCGAGGTGCACGGCTTGATCCGCGTCCGTCAGTTCACCATCTCTGAGGGCCATCTGGTACTGCGCCCCGATCAGTTGGAAGAGGAGTTCAAGGGCTGCCTGGAGCTGGCCAAGTACTTCCTGGGTACTGTGGGTATGCTGGACAAGTGCACTTTCCGTTTCTCCCAGTGGGATCCCGCCAACCCCAACAACAAGTATGAGGGCACTGCTGAGCAGTGGGAAGAGGCACAGCGCGTCATGGGTCAGATTCTGGACGATCTGGACGTGAAGTACGAGATCGGCATTGACGAGGCTGCTTTCTACGGCCCCAAGCTGGACATCCAGTATCACAATGTGTACGGCAAGGAAGATACGCTGGTCACTATTCAGATCGATATGCTGCTGGCCCAGCGTTTCGGTATGTACTATATCGACGAGAACGGCGAAAAGGCCCTGCCTTACATCATTCACCGTACCTCTTTGGGCTGCTATGAACGCACCCTGGCATATCTGATTGAAGAGTATGCCGGCGCACTGCCCACTTGGATGAGTCCCGAGCAGGTGCGCTTCCTGCCCGTCACCGACCGCGCTGCCGATTACTGCGCCGATGCCGCCAAGGCATTGGAGGCACAGGGCTTCCGCGTAGATGTGGACTATCGCAATGAGAAGATCGGCAAGAAGATCCGCGATGCACAGATGGAAAAGGTACCTTACATGGTAGTCGTGGGCGACCGCGATATGGAAAACGGTACTGTTTCTCCCCGCCACCGTGCCGATGGCGATCTGGGCGCTATGTCTATGGCAGACTTCACCGCAATGCTGCATGAGGTCGTGGACTCCAAGGCCAAGAAGTAAATCAAATATTTTCGACTGCCCACTTCGTACGGAGTGGGCAGTTTTTATGGAGCGCCCAAAAGATGTTTTCCGATGAAAGACAGAACTGCGTAAATGCTATTTGCAAGATTTGAATTAAAACGTTGCAAAAAATGCAAGAAATTGCATCAAAATGTTTGGATGTTCTTGGACGTAATATTTGCCAAAAAAGAACAAAAAAGCGGCATATTTTATAAAAACTGAACAAAGAAAATAGACAAAATTTGCATTATGGGGATATTGCGGAAAATAAACGACATAAAAAAATGAAAAAAACAACATTTTTAACTTGCAAAATTGCGATAAATAGGATAAAATGAAAAAACCATCATAGTCCGCGAGAGCGGAACAACAAAAATAATAAAAGGGAGAATGCTTATGAAAAAGTTTCTTGCACTGATTCTGGCTCTGGTCATGGCCCTGAGTCTGGTTGCCTGTGGCAGCGAGAGTGGCGAAGGCGGCAGCGGCAGCTCCGCTAAGCTGCGTTTTGTCACCGGCGGTGAGTCCGGTACCTATTATGCATTCGGCAGCGTGATCGCTCAGCATGCCACCAACAACGCAGGTATCGATGTGGTCGGTCTGGTCGGTAACGGCTCTCAGGCCAATGTTCAGGAGCTGCAGGCCGGTAATGCCGAGTTGGCTTTCTGCCAGTCCGACGTTATGGCTTATGCTTATGAAGGCACCAACATTTTCGATGAAAAGGTTGACTGCTTCTCCACCGTGGCTGCCCTCTACACCGAGCAGGTGCAGATCGTTACCGTGGATCCTACCATCAAGACTGTTGCTGACCTGAAGGGTAAGAACGTGTCCATCGGTGCTGCCGGTTCCGGCGTGTACTTCAATGCTGTTGACATTCTGGGCGTGTACGGTCTGGATGTTGAGAAGGACATTAACCCCACCTATCAGTCTTTCGGCGATAGCGCTGATTCCCTGAAGGACGGCAAGATCGATGCCGCTTTCATCGTGGCCGGTGCCCCCACTACTGCTGTGACCGACCTGGCTACCACCAAGGCTGTGTCTTTGGTTTCTTTGGATGACGAGCATATCAACAAGCTGTTGGAGTCCTCTCCTTACTACGCAAAGTGCACCATCCCTGCTGATGTGTACGGTATGGACGCTGACGTGACCACCGTTGGTGTGGGCGCTGTGGTTCTGGCTCGTGACGATGTGTCCGAGGACGCTATCTATGCTCTGTGCGCTGATATCTTTGACAATGCTCCCGATCTGGTCAGCAACCACGCTAAGTACGGCGAGCTGAGCCTGGAGTATGCCGCTTCCATCACCTCCGTGCCTTATCACGCCGGTGCTGTGAAGTACTTCGCTGAGCACAACCTGACTGTTGCCGGCAAGTAATAGCAAAGAAATTCCTTAATCGGAAATAGTGAACAATAAGACTACGGCGGATTTACTCCGCCGTAGTCCTCGCTGTCTTATACGAAATTTACGAAAAGGAGGACACCCCCTTGAGTTTGTTCAAGAAGAAGGTCGAGCAGCCGGCTGCTGTTGACACCAACGCTGCTGTTGCGGCAAGCGATGAGGATACCGCCGCTGATCTCGACGAAGTGATGCGTAAGTATGACCGTGAATCGGCTACGCGCATCTGGGAAGGCGTGCCTAAGATCATCATTACGGCGGTCATGGCAATCTTCTCTATCTACTGCCTGTGTATGACGCTGTTTTCTACAGCACTGCCCGAGGTGCGCCTGACACTGTTTTTGGGCTGCATCATTATTCTGGGTTTCCTGACCTATCCTGCCAAGAAAGGCAGCGTAAGGGTCAATTACATTCCTTGGTATGACATCGTACTGATGGTCGTGGGTGCGGCATGTTTCTTCTATTTTGCCATCAATGCCCTGCCCATCATTAAACTGGCTACCCGCATTGAGACCATTCACGTGGTCATCGGTGTGATCGGTATTCTGGTACTGGTGGAACTGTGCCGTCGCTGCGTGGGTATTCCCATTCTGTGCGTGGTGGGTGCGCTGCTGATCTATACTTTCTATAATCAGCTCAGCTACAATCCCAGTTTCTATCAGGCATTGAAGAATGTCGTATTTAAACTGTTTTACACCACCTCCGGTGTCATCGGTACGCCGGTAAATGTGTGCTACACCTACATCGTTCTGTTCATCATCTTCGGCGCGTTCCTGGAGCGTACCGGTATCGCTAACTTCTTTATCTCTTTCGCAAACCGCCTGGCCGGTTGGTCCAGCGGCGGTCCTGCCAAGGTGGCAGTCATTTCCTCCGCTCTGTGCGGCATGGTTTCGGGTTCCTCCGTGGGTAACACCGTGACTACCGGCAGCGTGACCATTCCTATGATGAAGAAGACCGGCTATAAGCCTGAGTTCGCCGGCGCTGTGGAGGCTGCTTCCTCTACCGGCGGTCAGATTATGCCGCCGATCATGGGTGCTGCCGCTTTCCTGATGGCAGAGTACATGGGTCTGCCCTATAAAGACGTGGCTGTCAAGGCAATCCTGCCTGCTGTACTGTACTTTACCGGTATTTTCATTGCCGTCCATCTGGAGGCAAAGAAACTGGGGCTGAAGGGTATTGCACGCGATGAGCTGCCTAAGTGGAGCTATCTTATCAAGAACTGCTATCTGATCCTGCCTCTGGTACTGCTGGTGTGGCTGGTGGCCTCCGGCTCAAAGACCATGGCATCCTCTGCTGCACTGTCTATTCTGGCGGCCTTTGTAATCGGATTCGTTCACCTGCTGACTGAAAATGTTCAGGCGATGAAGGGTGAAGGTTTCGGCAAGGCTCTGTGGGCAACCGTAAAGAGTTCTGTTATATCCGCTATTGATGCGTTGATGGCCGGCGCCAAGGGTGCAATCACTGTGGCTGTGGCCTGCGCTATGGCTGGCATGATTGCCGGCTGCATCACCGTAACCGGTTTGGCCTCTATCCTGATCAATGCCATCGTTTCCGTGGCCGGTAATGCCACCATTGTGGGTCTACTGCTGACCATGATCTGCTGCATTATCCTCGGTATGGGCGTGCCCACTACTGCCAACTACTGCATCATGGCATCCACCTGCGCTCCCATTCTGATCCAGTTGGGCTTCCCCACCGTGGCAGCACACTTCTTCGTGTTCTACTTCGGTATTGTGGCAGATATTACTCCCCCCGTGGCACTGGCTGCCTATGCAGGCTCTGCCATTGCCAAGTCCAATCCCATGAAGACGGGTATCAATGCCACAAAACTGGCTATTGCGGCATTTATCGTACCCTACATCTTCGCCTACAATCCCACTATGCTCTTTGAGAATGTGGCGGGGTGGTATCAGGTGCTGCAGATCGCATTGAGTGCGGTGCTGGGCCTGTTTGGCGTGGCTGCGGCTCTGAACGGCCATATGTTCCGCAAGATTCCTGCGGTACTGCGTATCGCTCTTGTGGCAGGTGGTCTGGGTATGATGGTGCCCGGCACGCTGACAGATTTGGTCGGACTTGCCGTTGTGGCAGCGATCGTTATCTTCCAATATGTGAGCAATAAGAAGAATACCGCAGTTGCGGCATAAGTTTCACTCCCTATACATAATAAAAGACACGGACAGATCGTCCGTGTCTTTTTTTGCGTGTATTGAGGATTATGGTTGGTGAATCATGTCACGGGTGATCTCGGAAAGAGAATGTGCGCCGCACATGGCCATCACATCCCGTAGTTCCTCAGTGAGTTTTTGCGTATATATCGCAACGCCCTCGCTGCCGCCGCCATAGACCATGGTAACAAAGGGACGGCCGATCAGTACACCGTTAGCGCCGAGAGCCAATGCTTTGAATACATCCAGACCGCTGCGAATGCCACCGTCAACAAGAATCGTCATCTGGCCGCCTACGGCGTCGACAATCTGCGGCAGGACTTCGGCAGTAGCCGGACAGCCATCCAGTACGCGACCGCCGTGATTAGATACTACGATGCCGCTTGCGCCGGCTTCCAATGCCTTTCGCGCACCGGACACAGTCATGATGCCTTTGACGATAAAGGGAATTTTTGCATAGTCAATGATCTCACGTAATTCGGCAACAGTTTTACTGCCGGCGGGTGGAGCGAGGTTTTTGAGGAAAGGGAGGCCTGCGGCATCGATATCCATAGCGATGGCGAGAGGATTTGCGGTTTTGACGGCATCCAGTTTGGCAAATACCGTGTCGCGATCCCAAGGCTTGATAGTGGGTACGCCGCAACCGTCTGCCTTGGCGATGGCGGCGATAGCGCCGCGCATTACATCGGGGTTGGTACCGTCACCGGTGAACGCGGCAATACCGGCGCTCTGGCAGGCGGAGACCAGAATGTCGTTATAAGCGAGATCGTCATAGAGGTCGCCGTAGTGCAGTTTCATGGCACCGACGGGGGCGGCCATAATGGGGGCGGTGAGAGCTTTGCCAAAGAAAGAGAAGGAGGTGTCCACGGGTTTATTCTCACAAATTGTGTCCATATTAACGCAGATTTCCTGCCACTTCTGATAGTTGCGGATAAAGCCGGTACCGAGTCCCTTGGCGCCGGGACCGGGAATCGTATTTTTACAGCCCAATCCATTGCAGACGGGGCACGCCTTGCAGTAGGGACCAATCTGTGTGCGGGCGTTTTGCAAAACTTCCTGGTAGTTCATGGCGGTACTCCTTTTTGAAAATGTTTGCATCATTGTATCGCAGTTGTCTGCGTAATGCAACTGCGGCTTCTTTTGTACATATTGACAAATGGTAGTCCGGCGGAATGCTGTGAATATCATGAAAAAGTGATTAAAAAATGAGGTGGAAAATCTTGGCGGTATAGCGGAAAAAATAATATATTTATACGAAAAAAATTACGAAAAAAATTTTTTTATAATGTTTATCCGAATATTATTGGCGGGTGGGTTGCTGACAGTGACCGTGATATGAAAGAGAAGAATAGGGAGAAATGTGGAATAATTGGGTGATTTATAAGAAAAAAGTTACCGTTAAAATGACGAACGGAAAAAGAAAAAATTTCAGCACATCCCAAAAAAGATATGAAAATTTGACGGGAAAGTGACGTTTTTTTATAATAAACAAGTCATTGAGGGCAAATAATCAATGAAATAATGAGGTAATTTTGAAAAGGAAGAAGTGAGCGTATGGAAAAGTATTTAGTGCTGGCCACGTTCGTAGGATCGATCATCGCGTTACTGTTCGTGGTGATTACCGCTAAACGTGTGCTGAAATTCTCTGAGGGCAACCCCTTGATGCAGAAGATCTCCCAGTCTATCCGTCAGGGTGCCAATGCGTATCTGAAACGCCAATACACGGTGGTAGGCGTATTCTTCGCCTGCATGATCGTGGTGTTGTGCATCATGGCGGCCTGCCACTTGCTGACGTGGTTTGTGCCCTTTGCCTTTTTGACCGGCGGTTTCTTCTCCGGACTGAGCGGCTTCGTGGGCATGAAGATCGCCACGGCATCTAACTGCCGTACGGCCAATGCCTGTCAGGAGGGATTGAACCGCGGTCTGCGTGTGGCATTCTCTGCCGGCAGCGTGATGGGCTTTACCGTTGTCGGTCTGGGCCTGTTTGACATTTCTGTGTGGTTTGCACTGCTGCGTTTTGTGTTCCATCTAGAAGCATCCGACATTACCAGCGCTATGCTGACCTTCGGCATGGGCGCATCCTCCATGGCACTGTTTGCCCGTGTGGGCGGCGGTGTGTTCACCAAGGCTGCCGATGTGGGCGCCGATCTGGTGGGTAAGGTAGAAGCCGGTATCCCCGAGGACGACCCCCGTAACCCTGCTGTTATCGCCGATAACGTGGGCGATAACGTAGGCGATGTGGCCGGTATGGGCGCCGACCTGTATGAGTCCTATGTGGGTTCTATTATTTCCGCATCTGCTTTGGGCGTTGCCGCCTTTGCCGATCAGGCATTCAAGGCAATGGCTATCCCCATGGTCATGGCTGCCGTGGGCATTATCTGCTCCATCATTGGTACGTTCTTTGTCAAGACAAAGGAAAATGCCGATCAGCGTACGCTGCTGAAGGCATTGAGCCGTGGCACCAATCTGTCCGCTATTCTGATTGCCGTGATCTCGTTCTTCCTGGTCTGGGCTATGCTGGGTCTGGAGCATTGGGGACTGTATGTGGCGATTCTCTCCGGCCTGCTTGCCGGTGTGCTGATCGGTAAGGCAACAGAGTATTACACTTCTGATACATATAAGCCTACGCAGGAACTGTCCGGCAAGTCCGTGACCGGCTCTGCCACCATTATCATCGGCGGCCTGGGCTTGGGCATGCTGTCCACCGCGCTGCCTATTGTGATCGTGGCGATCTGCATCCTGCTGGCTTATTTCCTCTCCGGTGGCGCTGCCAATCCCGGCATGGGCCTGTACGGTATCGCTCTGGCGGCTGTGGGTATGCTGTCTACATTGGGCATCACACTGGCCACCGATGCTTACGGCCCCGTGGCCGATAACGCCGGCGGTATCGCGGAAATGGCAGGTTTGGATCCCGAAGTCCGTCATCGTACCGATGCGCTGGACTCTTTGGGTAACACCACTGCCGCTACCGGCAAGGGCTTTGCTATCGGCTCCGCTGCACTGACCGCTTTGGCTTTGATGGCTTCCTACATCGAAAAGGTGAAAGAAGTGGGCGGTGCCAACGTGACTTTCAATGATTTCTCCCTGATGAATCCCGTGGTGTTGGTCGGCCTGTTTATTGGTGCCTGCCTGCCCTTCGTGTTTGCTGCGCTGACCATGAACTCTGTGGGTCGCGCCGCACAGAGCGTAGTCATCGAAGTGCGTCGCCAGTTCAAGGAAATCGTTGGCCTGATGGACGGCAAGGCGGATCCTGACTATGCACGCTGCGTTGACCTGTGCACCAAGGCCTCTTTGAAAGAAATGGTACTGCCCACCGTAATTGCCGTGGTGACACCTATTGTTGTGGGTATGGTGCTCGGCTTCAAGGGCGTTGTGGGCCTGCTGGCCGGCGCTACCGTCACCGGTTTCCTGATGGCTATCTTCATGGCCAACTCCGGCGGTGCATGGGATAATGCCAAGAAGTACATCGAGGCAGGAAACTTCGGCGGTAAGGGCAGTGATTCCCATAAGGCCGGTGTTGTGGGCGATACCGTGGGCGATCCGTTCAAGGACACCTCCGGCCCCGCTATCAATATCCTCATCAAGTTGCTGAGCATGGTGTCTATCGTGTTCGCCGGCTTGGTGGTGAATTTCTCCATTCTGTAAATTTTATGTTATCGGCAAGGGTGCTGCGATGCAGTACCCTTGCTTTTTTTTCGTATTTTGGGTATCATAAGAAAAATGATGGGAGGGATACAGTATGAAAATCACATGGTTGGGGCATGCTTGCTTTGCATTGGAATCCGATGGTTATTGGGTGCTGCTTGATCCGTATACAAAGGTGCGCGGGCACGAGGAACTGCAGGTGTCGGCTCACAAGACGCTATGCAGTCACGAACATTACGATCACAATGCCCGTGAGCATATTGCCATGCCTCTGATTGAGCGGGACTGCCCGTTCGTCATCGAAACCTTGGACACCTGCCATGATGATGCGGGCGG
>JAZLIB010000030.1:0-7795 GCA_045617185.1 Vescimonas sp. | reverse complement strand
GGTACACATCCCGCAGCTGCGGAACAATTGCTATCTTAACACAACTTTCTACTCTTGTCAACAACTATTTTCCAATGTTTTGACTTTTTTCGATTCGTTGTGTGCCTTACGGCGACAGCTTGTTTACTTTAGCACATCAGGCTTCCTTTGTCAAGAACTTTTTTCGTCCTTTTTCCTTTTGTGCGCTCCGCCTCTCGGCGACAGCTCAGTTAGAATACCACCTTTCCCTCCCCTTGTCAACGCCTTTTTAGGATAATTTTCAGTATTTGTAATCTCTGTCAAAAGATCTGCTTATGCTATCTTCTGATTAGGGCAATTCGACCTACGATTGCCTAATTCAACGTATCATGCTATAATATCACATATGTATAATAAAGGAGTTCAAAATTATGGTGCGCTATCCTTATCTCCTGCTCGATGCAGACAACACTTTATTTAATTTCGATATCGGCAACCGCAATGCTTTCAGCGAAGTTTGCAGGCGGTGCGATATTCCTGATACAGAAGAATACTTCCGGCTATATGAAGCCTGCAATAATCTCATGTGGGCATCTTTTGATCGAGGTGAGTGCAGCAAGGAATTTTTGGTCGTTGAACGCTTCCGTCTGTTTCTCGGTAAAATTCACCTCAACCGTGACCCATCATTATGCAACGACATTCACTTAAACACATTAGGGCAAAATAAAGTTCTGATGCCACATGCCGAAGAAGCTTGTCGAACGCTATCGCAGGATCACAAACTCTATCTTGTCACAAACGCCGTTGCATCTGTGCAAAAGCGCCGCCTTACCGAAAGCGTGCTTCGTCCATACATCTCTGGAGCTTTCATTTCTGAGGAGGCTGGTGCCAGTAAGCCGTCTGTCGCCTATTTTGATTATGTATTTTCACATGTTGACGGTCTGCGCAAGGATAACTGCATCGTTATAGGCGATAGCTTGTCCAGCGACATGTTGGGCGCAAATAACTATGGTCTTCCCTGCTGTTGGTATAATCCCAAGCGAATACCCCATCCGGACAACTTACATATAGACTACGAAATCACAGATTTGTGTGAACTATATAATATTGTATAAAGAAATGGCACAGCCTATATAGGCTGTGCCATTATCATAATTAAACATTTTTTATCACACGAATCGCAACAAACAACGGTTTAATCTTCTATAATTTCATCTCCCGGTGTATCCGGTGTATCCGGTGTTTCCGGCTCATCCGGTGTTTCCGGCTCATCTGGAATATCCGGTGTCTCACCGTCCTCCGGATCCGGTTCAGGCGTTGGCGTTGGCGTTGGTGTGGGTGTAGGCTCTACCGGCTTGCTTTCCGCCTTGTGTTTCGGACAGATATCGCCCGCAGATGCCGCAGACAACAAGCATCCGTGATCCGACGCTGTAATACCGCTCAAAATCGTGCGGTTATAATCAAGCAGAGCCACCTGCTTCACCTTATCCTTCGGGCAGTATTGTGTTGCCACGTGCTTGCCTTCTGTGCAGTAAGACACCATTTTGTGCATATTACAACTGCCACTGGGCGCAGTATCCGCAGCCACCGTCACCGTACGTGCGCGGCTACCGCGAGGATCCCTTGTGCACGCATCGGTGGCCCTAAGGCCACTATCTGCACAGACTGTCACTGTCGTCAGGCCGGAATCGCAATCATGGAATCCGGTATCCTCCAGTCCCTTGTGAACACGCTCCATAATATCGCTCCACAAGCTGGCAGACGCATTACCCACCGCATAGGAGAGCACTTCGTTGGAGGCATAACCCGTCCAAACAGCTGCCGAATAGTAGGGCGAAATACCGACAAAGTAACGATCACGGTTATCTTCTGTCGTACCGGTCTTACCGCCGATTGTCATGCCGGAGAAATATGCTTCACCGCCCGTACCGCCGGAGATAACGGATTCGAGCATATTGCGCATCAAATATGCCGTTGTTTCCTTCATGGCCACATGGGATTCGCTCTTATTATCAATAACAACATTGCCTTCCGCATCTTCCACCTTGATGAAAGTACGCGGCTTTGTATAAATACCGTCATTAACAAAGGCTGCATAAGCCGCCGCCATTTGCTCGGTGGTCACACCGTAGGCAAGACCGCCCAAAGCCATGTTACCGGACTGCATACGGTCCGTTTCTGTCAGGGTCGTAAAGCCCAGTTTATTCACCATAAATGCATAGGAACTATCTGTGCCATACATCTCATTGACACGAACTGCACAGGTGTTCAGCGATTCGGCGATAGCCGTCTTCACAGAAACAAACCCTTGGAAACCGCTATGGCTGTTGCGCGGCCAGGCCGAACCGTTCAAAGAGCGGACCGGATAGTCCTCAAGTGCCGATGCCGCGGAAATCGTACCGTCATCTAAAGCAGGTGCATAAGTGGAAATAGGCTTGATGGCAGAACCGCATTGCCGCGTTTCCGTAGCCCAGTTCCAGCCAAGGTCTACCATCTTGACACCAGTACCACCCACCATAGCCAGCACATCACCGTTGAAGGGATCTGTCAATGTAACAGCCGCTTCCAAAGGGTTGTCATTGGAATCGGTATAATCGGCAAAAGAGGTATTGCTCAGCACATCTTCGCAAATTTCCTGGTATTTGATATTCTGTGTTGTATAGATTTTATAGCCGGAACCGTAAACCTGTTCTATAGCCTTATCCATTGCGGTCCACACGTTTCCGTTTTCGTCGGCAGGATCATCCTGGATGTTGTACTTTTCTACAAGAACCTTGGCCACATCTCTGATTACCTGATCGGTAAAGTAGGAGTTCCACGCCGTGCTTTCGCTTTGCTTGTCATCGCTTTCTTTCACATGATCTTCCATAAAATTACCCAAGCAGGTGTAGCCGTCAGTAAATACGATTTCCTCGTTTACTGCCGCATCGTATTCTTCTTTGGTAATTTTCTCCTGATCCAGCATAGCAGCCAGTACGTTCATCTGGCGTTCGCGGTTATTTTCACGGCACCAATCGTTGCGCAGCGGATCATACATCGAGGGATTGTTGGTAATGGAGATCAGACTGGCACATTCGGCCAAAGTCAGCTCAGATACATCCTTGCCGAAATACTTTTTCGCTGCCGTCTGCACACCATAGCAAGAATTGCCTAAGTAGATATTGTTTAAATACGCTTCCAGAATAACGTCCTTGTCGTATTCTTTTTCCAGTTCCAAAGCGCGGTAGATCTCCATAATCTTACGCTTCACCGTCACCTGATTGTCATGGGTCAGGTTTTTAATCAACTGCTGCGTAATGGTGGAACCGCCTTGCGTGCCATCAGATGTCAGCGTACTGAAAATAGCACGGAATGTGCCGTGCCAGTCCACGCCGTGGTGGGATTCAAAGCGCTTGTCCTCAATAGCGATAGCAGCATCCTGCAACGCTTTAGGCATTTCGTCCAATTTGGCAGGAATACGGTTTTCCGCATTGAGGAACAATGTCTGATACATCACCCATTCCTTGCTGTCGGGGTCCTGATAGTACAGTTCTGTCGAGCATTTTGTATCATACTCGCCCATATGTACCTCGACCTTGCCGCGCATGGTTTTGTTGATGTACGTCATAAAAATACCGACAAACATCGCAAGGGTCAGGACAAACACCAGCATAATCGTGCCGATGACCTTCCATACCCGTTTGTGATTTTTATCTTTCTTCGCTCCTGCGTTTATCTGCTTGTTAGCGTTTTGCCCGTCAGAGGTCTTTTTCTGCCAGAAGCGGCGCTGCTTCTCCATCACAGGACACCTGCCTTTCCATTTTCTAATTAGGAAAATCATTCTTATGCAAAGAATGATACAAAACTCCATTCTCGTTTCCATTTTATCACATCTGTCAAGTTACAAAAACATTCCCTTTTCTCCTATAATGTCGTGTAATTTTTATACTTTTTTGCAATCGACTCCATTATAGGCGAAAATAGTTTTGATTTTTTTCAAAACCGCACTTTACTCTCCTTGCTTTTCTCGCAGAAATCCGTTATATTGTAAGTCACAAACAAAAAAGGAGGAGCTAAAACGATGCAAGACGATTTCGGCCCCGATTTCATCAGCCTGACTGACGAAGACGGAAATGAATTTGAGCTGGAGGTCATTGACGCTCTGGAGTATAACGGGCAAACCTATGTAGCCTGCTTCCCTACGCTGGACGAGGATACCGATGAGGCGGAGGCCGACGAGTACGGTCTGGTCATTCTCAAGCAGGTAGAGGAGAACGGTGAAACCTTCCTCACTACGCTTGATACCGACGAGGAGCTCAATGCTGTCTACGAGCAGTTCATGCAGCAGTTGATGGACGAAGAGGAAGAAAATTCCTGAATAATTTTCCCTAAATCTCTTTTCTTCTCACCGAGAATCTGCTACACTAAGCGCAACCACCGCAATGGTGGCAAACTGCGCGGACGTGACGGGTCTTTTTTATCCTCACATTTGGTTATAGGGGATGTCGGATCAGTATGTGGTTTGCAGGCCTCCCGGCTGCCGTCTGCGGCTGGACGTTGGAAGCAATAAAGCAAGCTGGAGACAACCCACCTGCTTGAGAACGGTGCAGGTTATAACTTGACCCTCACGAACCGCAGCAGAAATGCCAAAATTGTTTATACCTGCCGGAAAACCGGCAGGTATTTTTTGTTTTACTCTTTTTATACACTTCCTCTTGCGAAAAGCTGATATTACTTGTATAATAGATAGGTAATTTTTTATCAATAAGGGTACATGGATACCTGTTTTTGAGAGGACTGAACGCAATGAGTGCTTCAAGAGAAAAGAAAAATCGTCAAGATCTGGCTGCCAGCGGTGTCATCGACCCTAAGGTCACCCGCAAGGCAGAAGAGGCCGCTAAGCAACGTAAGAGCAACATTCTTTACGGCTGCATTTTTGGTGCTTTCGTGCTGGTCGCTGCAGCCGTGCTACTGTGGAACTCCGGCATTTTCCAGCGCAACGCTACTGCACTGACGGTTGACGGCGAAAACTACACCTCTGCTGAGGTCAGTTATTATTACCATTCCATTTCCAATTCCATTGTCAATGGTCAGTACGCTTCCTATTACGGTCTGGACAAGTCCAAGCCTCTGAATCAGCAGGAAATGAACGACACAGCCAAGATGATGATGGGTGTTACTGAGGACATGACCTGGGACACCTACTTCAAAAACAGTGTCAAGGATGAATTGACCAGAGTTACCGCTTTGTGCAAAGCTGCAAAGGCTGATAACTTCGCCTTTTCCGATGCAATGCAGAAAGAACTGGACGGCACCATGGATGTGGTCAAGCAGTATGCTCAGCAGAACGGCATGTCTGCCAAGGCCTATCTGAAGGCTATGTTCGGCTCTTACATGACGGAATCCGTCTTCAAGAGCGTAGTGAAAGACAGCATCATCGCATCTTATTATGATGCCAACTATTCCGACGGTCTGACCTATAGTGATAATGATATCAATACTTATTATCAGGATCACAAGGACGCCTTTACTGTAGCTTCCTACGAGTATATTTACTTCCACGGTACTGCATCTTCCACGACTGACGCCGACGGCAATACTGTTGAGCCTACCGATGAAGAAACTGCCGCCGCAGCCGCTGCTGCCAAGGACGCCGCCGAGGCTGCCATGAAGCGCTATCAGTCCGGTGAAAAGCTGGAAGCCATTGCCGAAGATTACGATATCGGCACTTATGCCTATCCCGCCGGCACCACCAATACCGGCGATGTCATCAGCAACTGGGCCTTTGATAAAGCTCGTCAGGCCGGCGATGTGGAACTGCTGCAGGATGGCTCCAATTATTATCTGATTCTGTTCCATGAATCCGGACGCAATGACTACAACACCGTAGATGTCCGTCACATTCTGATCAAGGTCGACAGCAGCTCCTTGGATGAAAATTCCGAAACTTACGATGCTGATCTGGCCGCCCTGAAGGAAACAAAGAAGGCCGAAGCCGATAAGATTCTGCAGGAGTGGAAAGACGGTGCAGCCACCGAGGAATTCTTTGCCGAACTGGCCGATAAGTATTCCGAAGACGGTGCTGAGGGCGGTCTGTATAAGCAGGTATATCATAACCAGATGGTAGCCGGCTTTAACGACTGGATCTTTGACAATGCTCGTCAGAGTGGTGATACCGCTGTGGTAGAAACCACCTACGGCTATCACGTAATGTACTTCGTCAGCACAGATCTGCCCTACTGGCAGGTACAGGTGCAGGATGCTCTGAAAGAATCTGATCATAGTGAATGGATCACTTCCCTGACCAAGGACATCACTGTTACCGATGGCTCCGGCATGAAGTACGTCGGCTGATCAACCATTTATCCAAGGGGCCTGACGCTGAAAGCTTACTCCCTTTTTTACAAACTGAGGTAGTATACCATGAACGAACAATTTTTAAGAACCCAAATGATCCTCGGCGAGGAGGCATTGGAAAAACTGTCAAAATCCCATGTGGCCGTGGTCGGTCTCGGCGGTGTGGGCAGTTATGCCGCTGAGGCATTATGCCGCGCCGGTGTGGGCGAGCTGACACTGCTGGATCAGGATACTGTCAGCGTGTCCAACATCAACCGTCAACTCTATGCCCTCCATTCCACGGTCGGGCAGAACAAAACCGATGTTGCTGCTCTGCGTTGTCTGGACATCAACCCCCAAGTAGTTGTCCATTCCCTCTGCATGACCTACGACGCGGCGCATCGCGAGCAATTTTTTGCCGCACACTACGATTACATTGTCGATGCCATTGATCTGGTATCCTGCAAACTTGATCTGATTGAGCAGGCAAACGCTCGTCAGATTCCCATCATTTCCGCTCTCGGCACCGGCAACAAACTGCAGCCCCAACTTTTGGAGATTACGGACATCGCCAAAACCTCTGGTTGCCCTTTAGCCCGTGTCATGCGCAAGGAGTTGCGCAGCCGCAGCATCTACCATCTCAAGGTGGTGTTCAGCCCTGAGCAGGCGCATGAAACTCAGCAGTTAGAAGCCCCCTCTCCCGGCCGTCGCAGTGTTCCGGCCAGTGTTCCCTGGGTGCCGCCGGTTGCCGGCTTAATGCTGGCAGGTGCTGTTGTGAATGACCTGATCGCAAAGGAGGCAACGCTATGATTTTAACCGGATCTATTATCAACGGTGTTGCCGTTGTCATTGGCGCTCTCATCGGCATTCTTGGTGGGAAACTGCTGACCGAGCGCATGAAAACCGCCATTATCTCCGCTTTGGCACTTATCACCATCGGCATTGCCGTTCCGGGTCTTCTGGAGAGCAGCAAACCTCTTGTCCCCATCTTATCCCTGATTATCGGCACCATTATCGGTGAACTGCTGGACATCGACAGCGCGGTCAATCGCCTTGGCGACTTTTTGCAGAAAAAAGTCGGCGGACGCGGTTCCTTTACCGAAGGATTCGTCACTGGCTCTCTGGTTTTTGCGGTAGGTGCTATGGCAGTTATGGGTGCGCTGGACAGCGGTATCAAATGTGATCATTCCATTTTGATCGCCAAGTCTGTCATTGACGGCATCTCCGCGATTGTCTTTGCCTCCACCATGGGTATCGGAGTGGCATTCTCCAGTGTAACCGTTTTTGTCTGGGAGGGTCTGATTGCCGTACTGGCATCTGTGGTCGCCCCTTATCTGAGTGCAGCTGTCATCTCCGAGATCACCTTCACCGGCTCGCTGATGATCTTTGCCATCAGCTTTAATATGCTGGGTGTTACCAAAATCAAAGTCCTGAATATGACACCGGCGCTGCTGTTGCCGATCTTACTGTGTCTGTTTATGTAAAACTTATAACAAAATCCGCGAAGTCATCAGACTTCGCG
>JAZLIB010000029.1:0-3428 GCA_045617185.1 Vescimonas sp. | reverse complement strand
CACTAAGGCGCAGGCGCAGTTCTTTGGCCGCATCTTCGTTCATCATGACCACCAGTTCAGGGCAGAATTCCCGTGCCTGCTGCTCGATTAAATCCACCTGTGTATTGGCAGTCAGCGCTGCGACTTTAAGCCCCAGCTCACGCACTACCTGCAGCGTCTGCTTGCCGATAGAGCCGGTAGAGCCGAGCAGAGAAATTGTCTTTGTCATATTCCTATTACCTCACAGCGTTACACTTTTGAGAATCATCCAGATCACCGGTGCGGCAAAAATCACGCTGTCAAAGCGATCCAGTACGCCGCCGTGACCGGGCAGCAGCCGTCCGTAGTCTTTGATGCCGTACTCCCGCTTGATGACAGAAAAGCTCAAATCGCCCAACTGGCCCATGGCCGCGCCGAACAAGCCAATCACCAAGCACCAGGCCAGGTCCAGTTGCCGTCCTGTACAGCAGGCAAAAATGATGCGAAACAGCACCATGCCCACCATACCGCCCACAAGGCCGCCAATGGCGCCCTCCACGGTTTTCTTGGGGCTGACTGAGGGTGCCAGCTTGTGCTTACCAAACAGCATACCGGCAAACAATGCCATGCTGTCGGAGCAGAATGCCGCCACCAAGGGGATCAGCACCATACCGCCGCCATAGGGCATCGTACGCAGGTGCAGCAGGCAACTAAGTGCCAAGGGAACAGCAATGCCAGATGTGAGAATCGCAGCCACATCAGCGAATGTCAAGGTGTTTTCCTTGCCATACTCCACTACCATAACAGCAAAGATTCCCATAATCAGAATTACAACAAAGTCTTTGATGCCCTGCGTCATTTTGGTCATACCATAGACCTCTGCCGCGCCTGAGAACCAGATCATATAGATGCTCATGATACCCGCCAGGCTCCAAGATTTTTTGGCCTTTTCCTTGCCGCACACGGCCGTCATGAATTCGTGGGACGCAATCACGGACAGCACAGCTAATAAAATCATGGTCGCCCAGTCCGGCGCCCAGACCAGTACAAGCAGCAGCAGCGGTATACCCACCACCGCCACCAAAATTCTCTGTTTCATCGTTCGTTCCTCTTTACTTCACACCGCCAAAACGACGGTCACGCTTCTGGTAGTCGATGATGGCGGCATCTAACGCACGCTCGTCAAAATCAGGCCACAGCGTGTCGCAGAAATAAAACTCGCTGTACGCGCACTGCCACAGCAGAAAATTGCTCAATCGCACCTCACCGCTGGGGCGAATAATCAGCTCGGGATCGGGTACATCGGCGGAGTACAAGTGCTTCTGGAAGTTCTCCTCCGTCAGTTCCTCCCCTGCCGCCACACACTCCTTGGCTGCGTGCAGAATTTCATCGCGGCCGCCGTAATTGAGGCAGATATTGGCCTGAAAGCCCTCAATGTGCTGACTCATCTCATTGGTGCGGTCCACCAGTTCCTGCAATTCAGGAGAAATGGCACTCATATCGCCGAAAAATTTCAGGCGGATATGATCCCGCTCCATAGTGTCAATGGCCTCAAGCATATAGTTCTTGAAAAGGCCCATCAGCGTATTGACTTCCTCAGCAGGGCGTTTCCAGTTCTCAGTAGAAAACGCATATACCGTCAGATACTCCACGCCTAAATTCTTGCAATAGGTTGCGATCTTGCGAAATACCTCAGCGCCAACCTTATGTCCGGCAGTACGAGGAAGGTTACGCTTCTTCGCCCAACGACCGTTGCCGTCCATAATAATAGCGATATGGCGGGGAAGGCGGCTCATGTCCACCTGCCCCGCCTCAAAGGACTTTTTCTTGTCAAACAGCCCCATCAGACCGACATCAATTCCTTTTCTTTATTGACCAGAAGCTTATCCAGTTCCTTGCAGCTGTCGTCGGTCAGCTTCTGCAGATCCTTTTCTACGATCTTCATCTCGTCCTCGGTGATCTCAGAGGCCTTCTGCTGCTTCTTAAAGTTATCCATGGCATCGCGGCGAATATTACGCACAGCCACCTTGCCGTTTTCGGTGTACTTGTGGATCATCTTAACCAGTTCCTTACGGCGTTCCTCAGTCAGCTGGGGGAAGCTCAGGCGGACAGACTTACCGTCGTTCTGGGGATTGATACCCAAATCGGACTCCAGAATAGCCTTCTCGATACCCTTCAGAGCGGAACCGTCCCAAGGGGTAATGAGCAGCGTGCGGGGATCGGGCGTTGCCACAGCAGCGATCTGCTGAATGGGGGTAGGAGTGCCGTAATAGTCCACAGTGATGCGGTTCAAAACAGCAACATTGGCGCGGCCAGCACGCACGGAGTTGAAGTCATTGACAACAGACTCAATGCTCTTCTTCATTTTTTCCTCGTAAACTTTGTATTCATCTTTCAACATGGCAGTGAACTTCCTTTCTCTTATTCTTTCACGATCGTACCGATCTTCTCACCCTTGAGAACGCGAATGATGTTATTGGGATCTTTCAGAGCAAACACCAGCACGGGGATATGGTTATCCATAGACAGGCTGGTGGCGGTGCTATCCATTACAGCGAGGTGCTGAGAGAGCACATCGTCGTAAGTGATCGAATCAAACTTGACAGCGTTGGCATTCTTGGCAGGATCGCTGTCATACACGCCGTCGATGTTCTTGGCAAGCAGAATCACGTCGGCGCTGATCTCCGCGGCACGCAGCACAGCGGCCGTATCGGTGGAGAAGAACGGATTGCCGATACCGCAGCCAAAGATGACCACGCGGCCCTTTTCCAGATGGCGCACCGCACGGGCGCGGATATAGGGCTCAGCCACTTCGCGGATTTCCAGTGCAGTCATCACGCGCACATCCACACCCTTCTGCTCCAACACGTCGGCCATAGCCATGCAGTTCATAGCCGTTGCCAGCATGCCCATGTGGTCAGCGCGGGTACGTTCGATGTAACCCTCGCCGTTCTTGACACCGCGCCAGAAGTTGCCGCCGCCGATGACAACACCCACTTCAACGCCCATGGCCACGCACTCTTTAATGACATCGGCCACCTGTCCCATGACGGAAAAATCCAAGCCAAAATGCTTGTCGCCGGCCAGTGCCTCACCGCTGATTTTCAGCAGCACTCTCTTATATTTAGGTTCCTGCATATAGTGCCTCCGTATATTATCAAACTTCACTATATTTTACCTTATTTTTCTCAATTTGCATAGGGGGTAAATGAAATTTTCCGCAATTTTATTGTTTTGACGAAAGGCAAAAAAGGAGAAAAGTACCGAGGCAAAAGACAAAGTTACACCAAAAAAATTTTTTATACAAAAACACCCACCGAAGAGAATAATCACTCCTCGGTGGGTTGATTCTTTGCCGGGGTAAATTGGGGTTTGGCGAGATATTTAGTGCAGATGCTTTATATGCCTCCGGCGGGTAACTTTTTGCCATCAACGGCAAAAAGTTACCAAAAAACGCCGCTTAGAACCTA
>JAZLIB010000028.1:0-2619 GCA_045617185.1 Vescimonas sp. | reverse complement strand
AACCGAGGCAATGATTTCGGACATGGTGTATTCGCTGACGGAGTATTCCTCCCCGCCGTAGTTCTTCTTCACGATGGCAGGTAGCCCCAGAGCACTCTGGCGGGTGTGGTGCGTCATGGAATAGCTCACAAGGCCAACGCCCATCTCCTCGGCAATCTGCTTCATAATGGCGGTTTTGCCGATACCCGGAGGGCCCATCAGAAACACGGGGCGCTGGCTCTCCGCCGGAATGCGGAAATTGCCGAACTCGTCACGGGTAAAATATGCCTTCATGGCATCGCGGATTTGATTTTTCGCCTCAGCAATGTTCATAGTGCAAACTCCTCTTCTATCTCATCTCGTGCTGCGCCTTTTGCCTGCAGCAACAAGGCAGTGATCTCTGTCAGGCCCAGTTGGGTGGCTCTCGCCACATACTCGCCGATGTGGCGCGGCGACAAAATGTGCTGCCGTACCAAGCCCGTCATCACGGCAACGGCGTTCTTTGCAAGCACCCGCTCCATCAGTTCCTCTTCCCGCTCTTTAAGGCATTTTTTTGCCCGCTCAGCAGTCGATGACCTGTGCTTTTCGGGGCAGGTGCACCACAAAATGCTGTAAAGTAGTTCCGCCTCACAGTTTCCTTTCTGTGGGAATCCCGGTGCAATATACCCCTCCAAAAGTGCGGGGCACTCGGCAAACACATCATGCTTTATGTCCGCATGAGGATTTCGCACCTCCGCGCGCCTTAAGTGGGCGCAGCCATAGAACGCACTGTCCCCTATCAGCGTTACATTTTCGCCGATGGTGATTTCCTCCAGCGCCGTGCCCCAGAATGCCAGTTCCCGAATTTCACGCAGATTATCGGGCAGGCGGATCTGCCGCAGAGCGGTGCAACCCAAAAACGCACCCTCGCCGATCATGGTAAGGTTTTCGGGCAGGATAACGGTGTGCAGGCTCTCACATCCGGCAAACACAGAGGCGTGGAGTTCCGTCACCTTAGGCGGCAGAATGACCTCCTCCAGCTTCATGCAGCCGGAGAACACTTCTTCCCCGATAAACTCAATGGTATCAGGCAGCACCGCGCGGATAATATCGCCCTCGCCTGCCAGCGCACCGCCCTCCAATCGGGTAATGCCCTCAGACAGTTGCAATTCGCCGTTATGCGTTTGAAAATCTCGAATCAAGGATCTCGTCCTCCGTCAATACCATGTGCATGGCCCAAGGGGGCACCTGTACCTCATGATAATCGTCTGTGTGGATGATAAACGCTGTGTCATAGGGCGGTTTTTTCTCAGGGAAAGTACCCAAACCGTCAGTAAAGTAAATAAGTCCCCGCAGATCGGTCAGCTGCTTACGGCGCAAAAGTTCGTCCACGCGGGCAAACACGGGACGGAAATCCGTCTGTCCCAACCCCTTGATCTGCATGGTCTTGATATACTCCTGAAACGCCTCACGACTGGTAATATGCACATCTTCCTGAATCTGATCGTCGCATTGGATAATGTGCATATTGACCTTGGTGAAGAAATTCTCCTGCTTACTGAGAATATCGTGGGTATGCTGGATAAACGACTGCACCACGTCGCCCTTGACGCTGCCCGAGGTGTCGATGGCAATGACAAAATCACGGATACGCTTCTGCTCGCGGTACTCCAGCGGCTCGATCAGCGGCACATTGCCGTAGAGGGACAGACCGTAGGTGTAATAGTTGTTGTCAAATTCCTCGTCGCTCAAGCGCACCACCTCGTCCGTCACACCAAAACGGCGCAAAAAGGCGGAATAGTCGTGCTTGGCACGGTTAAGGCTTCGCAGGTTCTGCACCAGCGCACCTGCCACCTCCTGCCGCATGGTTTCCAGTTCTGTTTCCATGCGCTTGGATACGTCCTGCCACATCTCCTGCAGCTGCTCCATATCCATCTGTTTTTCGGCATCGGGGTCAAATCCACCGTACCACAAACCGTGCTCATCGGCCTTCACCTCGCGGCGCAGGCGGTACAGATCGTCCTCATCATAGTCCTGATCGCCCAGCCACTTGTAGATGCGCTCGGCAGTCATGGTACCTACCTCCTGCCGCAGCATCTCCAAGGTCATCAGTTGATTGACCTCGCGTTGGGCCTGCAAAGTAGGCGCATGGAGGTCGCTGATGGCACTCTCCACCGCGGCGTCGCAGGCAAGATCCCACCGCGCCTTGTCGATGTCCTGCCCCACAAACTGGTGGCGAAACACGCAATGTAAAAGGGCGTGCATCATGTCGCGGTTGATGACATTTGGCTCAGCCTGATAGCGCTGCAGCACCGTCCACGGCTCATAGTAGAGGTGGCGGCCATCGGTGGCAAGGGGCATTTCCTCGTCCAAAGTCAGGGCAAGGTGAGAGATGGCGCGATCCATAAAACGAAGGTGCACCATCAGTGTATTGCGCGCCAGCGTCATAATATTTTCGGCGAGCTCTCTCGCCATTTCCTCACGCTGCTGTTCCATGGTGTCACCTCCCCACGATTTTTCTATGTTATTATACAGATTCACTGCATAAAAGTAAAGATAAAAGCCCTTGCCTTTTACTGCGGTCAATTAAGGATTTGGGGGAAATATGTGCTTTGCATTCGCAAAATTTGCATTTTTACAAGATAAGACAAATTGGGGTTT
>JAZLIB010000027.1:0-7866 GCA_045617185.1 Vescimonas sp. | reverse complement strand
TTGTTCAGATAGAGATTCGTGGTAGTGATCAGCTTGGTGTATGTACCGGTCTTGGAAGTAGCACGGTACACCTCATACTGGGTAGCACCGCTCACGGCCTTCCAACTCAGTCTGGGCTTGCCGGTAGATGCGGTGTTGCTGATGGAGATGGTAGGTGCCGCGGGGACAGTATTACCTGCCACCGTGAAGTTCACCACATCACTGTAGGCGCTGGTGGCGTAACTGCTCTTGCTGCTCAGTGCCAGTACCTTGTAATAGTAGGTCTTACCTGCTGCGGCAGAGTTATGGTTGAGGTACAGATTGGAAGTCGTGTACAACTTTGTGAACTCACCGCCGGCGCTGGTAGCATAATAGATTTCATAGCTGGTCGCGCCGTCCACCTTTTCCCAACTCAGGTAAGGCTTGCCGCTGCTGTTGGCGGTCACTTTCACCACGGGCTTGGCGCAGTCGCAGGTGATGTAGGCGATGTTGCTGTACTCGCTTGCTGTGCCCTTGCTATTCAAGGCGCGTACCTTGTAGTAGTAGGTCGTACCGGCCACCGCAGAGGTATTGTTCAAGTAGAGATTCGTGGTAGTGATCAGTTTGGAGTATGTACCGGTCTTGGATGTAGCACGGTACACTTCGTACTGGGTAGCGCCGCTCACGGCCTTCCAAGTCAGTTTAGGCTTACCGGTAGAAGCGTTATTACTGATGGAAATGCTGGGTGCGGTCAGGGCGCTTTTCAGTGTGTAGACAACACTGGCGGAGGCGGGATCACCCGTTACATCGTACTTGTCGAGGCTGCTGCCGACAACAGGGCTATCTTCGGTATCGCCGTTGTACACGGCCAGGGATGCTGAGCCGGCGTGTAGTTTGACAGGACTGCCGGTGCCGTTGAGGAATACCTTGCCGTCGCCCCAAAGTTTAACGCCGCCATTCGCGCCGCCAATATCCACTTTGCCGCTGCCGGAGAGAATCAAGCTCCGTCCGCTTTCTCCGACTTTTCCAATGTAAACGCCGGAATAGAAGCCTTTGATCGTCACATCAGCGCTGTCGGAAATCGTCACGTCACCGTATTCGAAGATGCCGTAACTGTATTGGGAGGCAATATTCACATTACCGCTGCCGGAAATCGTCACTTCATCGTAACTGTAAATGCCGTTTGAGGGCGTAGCAATGGTCACATCGCCGTTGCCGGAAAATGTCACGCCTCCAGATGCAAAAATGCCATTATTGCCGGAGGAGATCGTCACATTGCCACTGCCGGAGATCGTCACATCGCCGCTGTCGGGGAACCTCACGTCACTGCCGTGTGTATAGATGCCTCTGGAATCTTTATTATCAACACAGATATCAAGGTTTTTTGAAACATTCAGAACAAGTGTATCTGCATAAATACCACCGATGGTCTTTGTGTCGCTATCCAGATGGATGCTGCTGTCGCCAATGACGTTCACCGTCAAAGTACGGTCTGCTTGATCGCCTGCACAGATAGCACCTTTATTATTTGCACTCGTAATCTGCGCTCCGTCCAGCGTGACAGTATTGGTTTCGGGATCGTAGGTTGCCGTACCGTCGCCGCAGGTGATGGTCAGTTTCTGGCTGGTGAACTGCTCGCCGTTGACCCCAACATCGTAAGCGACTACTTTTTGCGTATAGACAACACTGGTGGACGCGGGATCGCCGGTAACATCGTATTTGTCGAAGTTGGTGCCTGCAACAATGCTCTCGTCGTCTTCGTTGTTCAAGGCCTTGTATTCGCCACTCAGCGTAATAGAACTGCCGGTACCGTTCAGCAACACCTGCATATTCTCGCCATAACATCCGGCACCCTCGCCGTAAATGTCCACATTGCCGCTGCCGGAGAGGATCAGCTTGCCGTAAACGCTGTAAACGCCGTACACACCGGCGTTGATCGTTACATCACCGCTGCCGGCGATGGTGACATCGCCCCACACTTCAAGGCCGTCACAGTCATCGGCTTCAACTTGAATGTCAAGATTTCCGGAGCCCGTCAAATCGAGATTGCCATCTACATAAATACCGTGGGCATCCGTGCTGCTGTCCAGCGTAATGCTGCTGTCGCCGGCAACATTCACCGTCAACGCACCCTTGGCTCGGATTGCGCCGTAATCGTATGCGCCTGTGATCTGTGCGCCGTCCAGCGTGACAGTATTGGATTCAGGGTCGTAGGACACCGTGCCATCACCCAGCACGTCATTCTTATTGACAGATGTGATTTCCGTGCCGTCGACCCATACTCCATACGAAGTACCTTTCCACGTGTAGACAACGGAATTAGATGCAGGATCGCCGGTTACGCTGTATTTGTCGAAATTGGCGCCTGCGACAAGGCTCTCCTTTGTCTTGCTGTTGAACACAGCCTTTTTGCCGGCATGCAGCGTGACGGAACTGCCAGTGCCGTCGAGAAGCACCTTACCGCGTACTCGAATGCCGTAGTCGTAGCTATTGGCTGTCACATTGACGCTGTCGGAAATTGTCACGATATTGTCTGCATAGATGCCATCCTTGAACTTGGAGGTAACATTCAAATTACCGCTGCCAGCAAGCGTCACATTATAGTTAGCGTAAATGGCGGAGTCGACCGCAACGACAGTAACATCGCCACTGCCGGAGAGCATCATGCTCACACTTGCATAAATGCCGTAACGGCCCGCATTAATCGTCACATCACCACTGCCGGAGAGCGTTATGTTACCGTTGGCTGCACAGATACCATTAGCTATATCGTTTTCAGCACAGATTTCAAGATTTTTTGAAGCATTCAAGGTGAGATCGCCATCTACGTAAATACCATGAGCTGCCGTGCTTTCGGGCAGCGTGATGCTGCTGTCGCCAATGACGTTCACCGTCAGATCATTGGTTGCATAGATTGCACCACTATTTGAGCCGTCATTATATGCTTCTGTGATCTGCGCGCCATCCAGCGTCAGGATATTGGTGTCGGGATTATAGGTCGCTGTGCCGGTGCCGCAGGTGATGGTCGTTTTTTCATCGGCGAACTGCTCGCCATTGACCCAGACGTTGTAAGTTTCAGCGGCAGGAGTTTCACTGTGCTTTGCCGTTACTACAACATTGCTTGCCGGCATAGTGAAAGAAGCCATTGTGCCGCCAGAAATCGTAAGCTCTGCTGGAGAAACAACTTCCCAACCAGCAAAATCTATACCGCTCGTGGCCAGAACGACTGTCTGACCTGCTTCTGCTTCCGTTAATTCGAATCTGGCGGAGTAATCCGTATATGCTTTTCCGCCATTTACGGTAATGGTATATTTGGCAGGAGCCTCTGCCGCAAATGCCGCTGTCGGCACAAGCGACAATACCATCACAAGACAGAGAAGCAGACTGAATATCCTTCGTTTCATTCCCATAATTCATTTCCTCCCATAAGCATGGATTAGTGTGCAGAACCGCAAAAAGAGCGCAGCAAGGCACACTGACACTTATACAGAATCTATTTTACTGTATACAACAGAAAAACACCCTATCAGAAATGACAGGTTTTGCAAAAAATTTCGAAAAATAAAACGCAGAACGCCATCCGACATGGAAACGCTCTGCGTCTTATTATTTGTTCGAACTACTCTATACCCAGCACAGCGATGCCGCTGCGTGCTGCGGCAATGGCCAGCTCCGTGCGGGAGGTGAAGCCGGTTTTGGACATCAGATTTCCTTGGTGGAAGCGAACAGCGCTGACACTGATATCCAGTTCGTCCGCGATCTCCTGATTGGAATAGCCCATGGCGAGCAGGCGAATCACGGTATGCTCCCTTTCCGTCAGCTCCGTGCTGTCACATAGGCCAAGCGGAACGGAGGGCGCCTTGTCCGGCCAGACGTGCTCTCCGGCCATTGTACGATCCATGATCTCCAACATCGGTGCATCCTGTACCTCCTTGTACCAGAAGGAGTCCACGCCTGCGTTTCTTGCTTTTTCCAGAAACGTGGCATCCGGCATGGAGGTCACGGCAAGGATCTTTACATTCGGATAGTTCTGCTTGATCTTTCGCGTGGCTTCCAGTCCGTTCACCTCATCGGACATAACAATATCCATGAGGATCAGATCCACGCCGCCTTTTACACAATACGAATATGCCATTTTGGCCGAGGAAATGGCTGCGGTGAGGGCGTAATTTTCCGAATGGGTGACTATGCTTTCAAAATACTGCCGCGGCAGCGCCTGATCATCCACAATCAAAACATGATATGCCATATTTTTCAGCCTCCTTTGGGAGAGTAATGGTTAAGCAAAAGCGGGGTGCCGCGGTGATCTGCATTGCACCGCTTGCCCTCTCTGTGAGGTCACGCAGGGAGCGAAGTCCACCGGTTTCGGCAATCTCGCCGACAGGGTGAGTGTTGTTGTCGGTAAACTGCGCCGTAACGGTGTGATCATTCTCTGTGATGCTTACGTAAAGCGTATCGCCGCTGGTGTGGCGAATGATATTCGTAAAGCACTCGTGTATCGCTGTTGCCAGAATGTGTTTGTTCGGCTGCGTGGGCGGCAGCGTTCCGCTTATTTGGACAGATACACCCAAGTTTTCGGCTGTTGACAGTATAAGCGAATACTCGTCCTGCTCATCGGCAACCGCCTCCTGCTGTAAGAAGCGGATATTTCCCTTTAAGCGATCCAATAGGTCGGCACGTTCTTTGTCACTGCCACCGGATACAAGGTAGCGTTTAATGGCAAGCAGGCCTGAACCAAGTTCATCGTGAATATGCACCTTTGCATTTAAGATTTCCTGCTGCGTTATGACTTGTTCAATCTGCTTGTTGTATGCAAGGAGTTTCCCGTTCAACTCCTGCACCGTTTTCTGACGTTTGGCAAGCATTTGCGTTTTTTGATATGCTTCCGTCACATTGTGCGCAACAAGCAGCGTAAAACAGGCTCTTCCGCCGCGAATCTCATCCTTCGTAAATGACCACACACCGTAATCGGGTATAGACACGGCAAAATCGGTAAAATCTGATCTCTTCTCTGTTATCATCTGAACAAACTCGTTGCCGTTCAGAAGCGGGAATCCCGTCAGACTGCGGCAAAGTTGTTCCATGGTCTTGTTTCTCAGCGCGATTTTTCCGCTGGACTCGAACGCACAGATGCCCACCGGCAATGTTTCAATCGTCTCTTTGATGGAAGCCGACGTGATATGCGTATTGTACCAACGGCGCATGGAGAGGATCAGAAAAACTTCGACTGCCGTCAGCAGAACACAGACTGCGATCAGGCCAAGGGCAGGCAGTTTTGCGTACTCCTCCACGATGCGAATCATCGTCTGCGTTACGGCGTTTTGGGAGGTGTAGCCTACCGTGCATTGAAACAGCGTATAATTCACAAAACACAGCAAGAGTAAAAGTGTATTTCGCAGGGCAAGATTGATCCGCCGTTTATCCCGATGACCGGAAATCAGTATATATACGGAGGCCCAGAACAGCAGCATCTGCCAGCTGCTTAAAAAGCCCAAAACGAGCATAGAAAGTGAGGAAATCGGTTTCATGTGCCCATTCCCCCTCCCTGCCGGGTGATGGAGATCGTCACCTCATCGGCTTCTGCAGAAAAGCAAACGATTCCGCCGTCAGACGAAAGATGCCTATGTATCGAATTCATGTCTATGGCGGATGCTTTCAGAGCCATTCTCAAGACCGGCTGAGTTTTGCACATTGCAATATTGACCAGTAGAAACTGCAGCGTGTCGAGGCAGTTTTCAATCACGGTCTCGAAGGACTCGTACAGGAAAATCTGCATATCGGCGGAAAGTTCATATTCCGGTGTGATGTGCAACATGGCATTTACTCCGCAGAGTTTCAGGTACTCGCAGGATTCTCTGATTGCTGACGCCAGTTCCTCTGTAGGGAAGTGCTTTCGATCTGATTTCAGCAGTTCCATGTTACTACGTCTTTTGATATACGCATTGAAAAAGGAAATCTTCGCAAGGTTGCTGCCATTGTCCGTATCTTCCAACAGCCACGCGATGGTATCAAGCTGCGGACTGACGATCCCGGCAATCTGATTGTAGAGCGCATTTCTTGCAGTCAGTCGGGACTGTTCTTCTTTCAGCGAATTTTCCGTTTGAAGATACTCATTTCTGCTTTGGATGCTCTCGGTGGCTTTTTCAATTTCCCGATTGAGCGCCATCATGTCAGTTAAGTCAACTGCCCAGGATACGCTTCCGCCTTTGATGGGCTTTGTATGGATCTGTATGTTTCCCTTCCCTTGAGACAGCTCCTGCGCAGCTTCGGCGTTGTAAATCGGCATCCCGCTTTCATCAGAAATGATAAACGGTTTATTGGCAAGTCTTGCTACCGTCCGATAGCTGCTGTTTGCTGGAATCAGTCCCAGTTGGATGCAGGATTCCTCCATGCCTATGATAATCATGGCAAGGCACTCTATGAAAAGCCATACACTTGTGCCTGCAATTTTCGGAACATCAAACATGCTAAGGACATTGAGAATGCCAAATGCCGCAAAATATAATGGCATCCAAAGTTTCTTTCCTATGCTGGGAATGCGGCATTTTCTGATGGCCAGATACAAAGACAGTACCAGCACAGCGATAACCCAGATGTATAACGCGTAGAAAAGCACGCCGTGTGTGTAAGTGCCATATATACCTTCGGTTCCGCCGGTAAAGATAAACACCAGCTGATGAATATCGTTTGTCATAACAAGTAAAATAAAGAAGAGTGACGGGATCAGCATCAGCAGCCAGCGTCGGTCCGGCTTTTCATCTTCCTGTAGATGCAAATGCAAAACAACAAACAGGAACAGAACAGGAACAATCACCACGGGGATGTAGTAACCGTACCAGAAAAATCTCCGTGCCGTAATAAAATCCTCAAAAATACGATAACGACACATCTGGAGAAAGAATGCCAGCATGAAAAGCGCAACTGTCACGAGCATCATCTGACGCACTTTTTTATTTACGATACGATAATTGATCGTAACTGCCCATGTAAGCACAAGGGCGCTGTAGTAGATCTGTGCGACACAGCTTGTAAAATCCCAAGGCCCCATAATAACATGGATAAAACCGCCCAGCAGAAATGCCGCTGTAAACAATCCTGCGACCATGATTTCTGTTTTACTGTTTGTCCGCATGGGTGGTCTCCTTTCCGGCGTTTATGCGAGTATTGCGTCTGGGATCAGTTGGTTTTTCGGCGTCGGCGGGAATGACCCAGAACCTGCCAAAGCGCTCGAGTCCGGGGATGCGCCCCACTTGTAGGACATTTCCCTTGCTGACATATCTCCCTTCATTGACGTACATTCTGCAAATATAATCTTACTGGATATATTATATCCGAATATCAGAACAAATACAACGCATAAACACACAACTGGCGTGCTCGTTTGGAACAGAGAAACATAAATTAGGAGCATGCCGTTTTACGGCATGGCAAGTTTCGCATTTGTGGTACGGTTTCGCGCCATACGCTTTCCCGCCCCACTTCTGCCGAATGCGGGCTTAGCCCACACCCCTATATTTTAGGGGAATATTTCGTGGTCGATTTTGAAGCAGGATAAAGGCTCTGGCAGAAATATCTCTGCCAGAGCCATATAACACCGACCGGCAACGCCGTTCGGGGGTTTCGTTTTCATCAAACAAAAGCGATTTCATCAAATGTCCTGCCAAACAACATGTGTTATAGCGAGATTATGGCGGTATGTCGCCATCAGGCCGTTGAATGGAGGTACATGGATAAGAAAAGGAGCAGGCCATGCGGTCTGCTCCACAGTCTGTCAAAAAAGTCTGCCCATAGGCAGACTTTTTTGACAGACTGTGGGGGGAGATGCTATCGCATCTGTCCTCTTTTTTGCTGTTATTTACTTCATGCAAGCCGTCTGTATATCTCGATCACTTGGCCTGAATGCTCACC
>JAZLIB010000026.1:0-6707 GCA_045617185.1 Vescimonas sp. | reverse complement strand
CATAGAGAAACCTCTCTTTCCTTTTCTGTCCCGATTTTACCACATGACGCAAAAAGTGTCAATTTGACTTGTTTCCACAATTTTCGTTATGAAAAAGTCTTGCAATTTCTCAATTTCATGGTACAATGAATCATACCAAATTTTTATGGAGGTGCTCTCATGGCTTATCAAATCGGTTCCGCTTGTGTTAGCTGCGGCGCTTGCGCAGATGCTTGCCCCGTCGGTGCTATTTCCCAGGGTGATGCTTCTTTCGTGATTGATGCTAATTCCTGCCTGGACTGCGGTTCTTGCGCAGATACCTGCCCCAACGGTGCTATCAATCCCGCTGAGTAATTACATAGCGAGTAAAAAAATGCCGGACAGCTGTCCGGCATTTTTTCTTCTCTTGCACGTACCCGCAATTTATATTACAATGATAAAAATAACAGAAAGGAGTACATGGCATGGAACGCATTGACCGATTATGGCCCGGCGGCTATCAGTTTTATTTTGACGATACGCTCTTTCAGCCCTCCACAGACTCCTTTCTTTTAGGTGCCTACCCCAAGCTGCGCCGCAATGAGCGTGTATGCGATCTTGGCGCAGGCACAGGTCTTCTGGGGCTTTTGCTTTTGGCGCGAGAGCCGTCACTCCATGTGACGAATGCGGAGTGTCAATCCGCGTCCCACGACCTGTCCGTCCGCAATGCGGAGCTGAACGGTCTGTCCGAGCAGATCACCTGCCTCCATGCTGATCTCCGCGACCCAGCCCAGCTCCCCGCTGCCGGGTCTTTTGACCTAATCATATCCAACCCACCCTACTTCACACCGGACAGCGGCTTCACCTCACCGCAAGCCTCTCGCCGCGCCGCGCGCAGTGAGGTCACCTGCACCTTGGATGATGTATGCGCTGCCGCGTCCCGTCTTTTGCGTTACGGTGGGCGATTCGCTTTGGTGTTCCGTCCTGACCGCTTGGTGGATCTGACAGAAACACTGCGTCACCATCACTTGGAGCCCAAACGTCTGCGCTTTGTGCAGAACACAGCCGTCGCCGCCCCCTCTCTGCTGCTGTTGGAGGCCAAAAAGGGCGGCCATGCCGGTCTGACTGTAGAACCGCCTCTGCTGCACTATATAGACGGCAGTGAAAGTGACGAATGGCAGCACATTTATTTTCGAGATAAGGAGTAACCCCCATGGCTGGTACATTATATCTGGTGGCAACGCCCATCGGCAATTTAAGCGACTTTTCCCCTCGTGCGGTGGAAACGCTGCAGAATGCAGACTTTATTGCCGCCGAGGACACCCGTGTGTCCATGAAATTGCTCAATCACTTTGACGTGAAAAAACCGTTAGTCAGTTATCACGAACACAACCGCGCCACTGCCGGGCAGGCGATTTTAGAACGCATCTTAGGTGGTGAAACCTGTGCCCTTGTCACCGATGCCGGTACGCCCGCCATCAGTGATCCCGGTGAAGATCTGGTACGTCTGTGCGCCGAAAACGGCGTGGAAGTGCAGAGCATTCCCGGCTGCTGTGCCTTTGTGACTGCCTTGGCAGTATCGGGTCTGCCTACCCGCCGCTTTACCTTTGAGGGTTTTCTCTCCGCCAACCGTTCTGAGCGCAAGGAACAGTTGCAAAACTTAAGCGGAGAGGAGCGCACTATGGTCTTTCACGAGGCGCCCCATAAGCTGCGCGCGACATTGTCGGATATGCTCTCTATCCTCGGTGACCGCCCCATTGCGCTCTGCCGTGAACTGACCAAACTGCACGAAGACACCATGCGTACAACGTTGTCTGCCGCTGTTGCTTTTTATGGAGAAAACGAGCCTCGCGGCGAATACGTGCTGGTGGTAGGCGGCTGCGAAAAGCGCACCGGTCCCGCCGTCACTTTGGATGAGGGCGTTGCCATGGTACTGCGCCGCAAGGCGGAGGGCCTGCGCATGAAGGATGCTGTCCGTCAGGTGGCAGATGACACGGGCCTCAACCGCAATGACTTGTACGATGCCGCCCTGCACGCATAATCAATCCGATATAAACAGTAAGAAGCACTTCGCAAACGCGAAGTGCTTCTTCTTTGTTTAAAATTCGTTTTTCAACTCACGAATACATTTCGCGCAGACATTCTTTCCCTTGAAGTCACGCACATCCCTGCTGCCGTCGCAGAACATACAATTAGGACGATATTTCTTCAAAATAACGGAAGATCCATCTACATAAATCTCGAGAGCATCTTTTTCGGCGATGTCCAGTGTGCGGCGCAATTCGATGGGTAATACAATCCGCCCCAGTTCATCCACCTTTCTCACAATACCAGTCGATTTCACGCATACATCTCCTATCCCCATGGTTGTCAACAATTATGCTACAAATCGCCGCAAAAGTCAACTATATTCCGACAATTTATCCCATTTTTTTCATAAATAACGAATTTGCTTTTATGCATATACATACCTTGAGGTGATACTATGGCAATGGCATGGATCTGGACGGGAATGGTAACTATATCGTTGATTTTCGGCATTTTGACCGGTAATATCGGGCAGGTCAGCTCCGCCGCATTAGATGGTGCTGCAGCGGCTGTGGAACTGTGTCTTTCCATGGCCGGAGTCCTCTGTCTGTGGACGGGCGTCATGGAGCTCATAAACCGCTGCGGACTGTCTGCAAAACTTGCACGCTTGTTCCGACCGATTCTTCGTCATCTACTGCCTCAAAGCAGCAAGGACGATGAGACCCTCAGCGCCATATCCGCCAATATATCCGCTAATCTTTTGGGTTTGGGCAATGCTGCCACGCCTCTTGGTATCCGTGCAGCAAAGCGCATGGCACGGGGCGCAGAGGGTACTGCCACAGATGAACTGTGTTTATTGGTGGTGCTCAATACCGCCTCCATTCAACTCCTGCCTACCACCATTGCCGGTGTTCGAGCCGCTCACGGCTGCCGCGCGCCATTTGATATCCTGCCTGCCGTGTGGCTTTCCTCTGTCCTCTCGGTCACAGCAGGTCTGCTGATGGCGAAATTATTATCCAGACTATGGAGGAATTGATATGGACATCTCCTCATTCATTGTACCCATTCTGCTCTCCGGTACGGCGCTTTTTGCTCTCACCCGCAAAGCAGATGTCTATAGCGCACTCACTACTGGTGCAGGTGAAGGCTTAAGCGTCATGGTAAAGATTTTCCCCGCTTTGGTAGCGCTGCTGTCAGCGGTATATATGTTCCGCGCCTCCGGCGCTATGGATTTTCTGACGCAATTAGTCGCTCCCCTCTTGGATAAGCTGGGTATTCCGCCGGAAACGGCCGCCATTCTTCTCATTCGCCCCATCAGCGGCTCGGGAGCATTGGCCGTAGGCAGTGAATTGATGGCTCAATACGGCCCCGATTCCTATATTGGCCGCACAGCAGCGGTAATGTTGGGTTGTACGGAAACCACTTTCTACACCATTGCCGTCTATTTCGGCGCCGCAGGTATCCACCGCACACGCTATACCATTCCTGCCGCTCTGACCGCCGATCTCGCCGGTTTCATCACCGCCGCTCTGGCAGTACGGCTGTTCTTCGGCACATAAAAAATGGCTGTCCGCAGACAGCCATTTTATTATTCTATGTCCACACTGATGTTATCTGTTCCGTGGCGCTCAAACTCACCAAGGTACACGTTCATACGTTCCATCACTTCCTCATAATTTTCCGGCGTGATGGGGGGATCGTCCATATCCCGCAGTGCCAGCTCCTGTGCCAGAATCTCAAAAAATGTGGTGTCCTCATAAGCCATGATCGCCTCATGGATACCGCCCTCAGCAAAGGCGCGAGAGGGAATCATCGTCCCTTCATACAATTCTGTCAGAGGTGTCATACCGTGTTCAAGGCAGTGGGAAAATATCAGGCTTTCCACCTCATCGTACTGGCTGATACGGTCATCGCCCCGCGTAGAGTTAAGTACCCAATTCCCGATGTAAACCAGATCCAGCAATCGCCGGAACTGTTTTTCCGTCATTTTGATCTCCATAAGCCACCTCCGTGGATCAGATTTCGTACTTGTTCCCATTATAGCAAAGCATTTTTTGAATTACTACTGAAAAAATCACGAAAATACTCCAATTTCTGCTTGTGAAGTGGGGTCATCCATAGTACAATAGTAAAGTTAAAGGAGAATATGCTATGGATAACAGACCTATCGGGGTATTTGACTCCGGACTGGGCGGTTTGACTGCCGTTCGCCAGATGCGGAGCATTCTCCCCTCTGAAAACATTATATACTTCGGTGACACGTCCCGTGTCCCCTACGGTGGCCGCTCTCAGGAAATTCTTCTCAAGTACGGCCGTCAGGATGTGCGTTTTCTGCGCTCATTCGATATCAAGGCCATTGTGGTAGCCTGCGGCACTGTATCTACCACCGCACTACCCACTCTGCGCAGCGAAAACAACCTGCCCATTTTAGGTGTGGTGGATCCTGCCTGCCGTCGTGCCGTCACGCAGACCCGCAATAAGCGCGTGGGGCTTATCGCCACCGCCGCCTCTGTCCGTTCCGGTGCCTATGAGCGCGCTATTCACGAACTGGATGCTGACGTTGAGGTCATCAGCAAGGCATGCCCCTTGTTTGTTCCTCTGGTGGAAAACGGCCGCTATCAGGTGGGTGACAGCGTAATTGAAACGGTAGCCCGCGAGTATCTGGAACCTCTTCGTGATACCGGCATCGATACGCTGATTTTAGGCTGCACCCACTACCCCCTGCTCACTGAGATTATCTGCCGTATTATGGGTCCCGAAGTGACCCTCATTGACACTGGCGAGGAAGCCGCTTGGGAACTCAAGCGCACTCTGAAAGCGCAGGATATGTTGGCTGAAAAACGCGTGGGCGAGGCCACCTTCTATGCCAGCGATCAGCCCAGCGACTTCGGTGCTCTGGCAAGCTGCTTTTTACGTGAACCCATGGAAAAACCCGTCCTCCCCGTGGATATTGAGAAATATTGAGGTATGCCATGAACGGAAATGTAAAAGTATCTGTCACCAGCCGCAGTACCTTCGGCGGTGTGGACGACACGCTCCGCTTTGTCGGTAATGGCACTGTTGAGCGCACCGATTACGGCTGGCACCTGCGCTATGATGCCAAAAACGCCGAAGACGAGAGTAAAATCGCCTCTGACATCAAAATCGAAATCAAAACCAACCGCGCTGTGCTGATCAACGAATCCTCTGACGGCGGCTACGGTATGCTGCTCGACCCGAAAACGCCCACCGCCACGCAGATCAAGGCGGACGGCGGTGCGCTGACGCTGAACGTGGTAACCCGCGAGGTTTCCTACGATTTAGGGCGCAAGAAGAGCGGCTCAGTCACATTGGATTATACGCTTCTGATGGGAATGCAGCCCATGTCGGCGCTGCGTGTTGCCATCGAACTTGAGAAAGAATAAGGAGATAGAGAATCATGAACATGATACAAAATGCAAAAGATCAGATCCTGCATCTGACCGTTGCAGCCTATGAAAAAGCAGTCGCTGCAGGCCTGCTGCCCGAGGGCGTTACCGTGACACCCTCCGTAGAAATTCCCAAAGATACCGCCAACGGCGACTATACCACCACTTTCTGTCTGGCCGCTGCCAAGGCTATGCGCAAGAACCCCCGCGAGGTGGCTAAGATCCTCACCGAGAATATGGTGCTCGATGGCACCTACTTTACTTCCGTGGAGATCGCCGGCCCCGGTTTCCTGAACTTCCGTTTGGGCAACAAGTGGTTTGCCGACACCGTCATCTGCGTAGAGGACGAGGGCGAGAGCTACGGCTGCAACGATATGCTCAAGGGCAAGAAGTACATGGTGGAGTTCGTTTCCGCCAACCCCACCGGCCCCATGCACATGGGCAACGCCCGCGGCGGCGTATTGGGTGACACCTTGGCCTCCGTTCTGCAAAAGTCCGGCGCCGAAGTGTGGCGCGAGTTCTATGTCAACGATGCCGGCAACCAGATTGAGAAGTTCGCCAAGAGCCTGGAGGCCCGTTATTTCCAGATCATCAAGGGCGAGGACGCGGTGGAATTCCCCGAGGACGGCTACCATGGTGACGATATTCGTGAACTGGCTCAGTTGTTCTACGACAAAGAGGGCAACAAGTACCTCGACTGTGATGAGCAGAGCCGTCACGATGCTCTGGCACAGTTCGGCCTCCAGCACAACATTCCCAAGATGCAGGCCGATCTGGAGCGCTACGGTATCCATTACGATCAGTGGTTCTTCGAGTCCTCCCTGCACGAGAGCGGCTATGTGGCCGATTCCGTCAAGATGCTGACCGAGCAGGGCTACACCTACGAAAAGGACGGCGCTCTGTGGCCCAAGACCAGCCAGATCATGACCGAGAATCTGAAAAAAGCCGGCAAGTCCGATGAGGATATTGCCAAGCTGGAGCTGAAGGACGATGTGCTGCGCCGCGCCAACGGCTTCTATACCTACTTCGCTGCCGACATCGCCTATCACCGCAACAAATTTGCCGTCCGCGGCTTTGATAAGGTCATCAACATCTGGGGCGCTGACCACCACGGCCATGTGGCACGCTTGAAGGGCGCCATGGACGCGCTGGGTCTTGACGGCACCGAGCGTTTGGACATCGTGCTGATGCAGCTTGTCAAGCTGGTGCAGGACGGCGAGGTGGTGCGCATGAGCAAGCGTACCGGCAAGGCCGTGAGCCTGACCGATCTTCTCGACATGGTACCCGTGGATGCCTGCCGCTACTTCTTCAACG
>JAZLIB010000025.1:0-9715 GCA_045617185.1 Vescimonas sp. | reverse complement strand
AGAAAACAGGCATCACCGTCAATTACCAGACGGCAGAGAGCAACGAGGCGCTGTACTCGCTCATTGAGATGGGCGGTGCCGACTTCGATGTGATCGTGCCCTCGGATTATATGGTGGCGCGCCTCATTGACGAGGGATTGCTGGCAGAACTGAACTATGACAACATTCCCAATTATGCGCTGATCGGCGATCAGTATAAGGGCCTGAGCTTCGATCCTGAGAATAAATACACCGTGCCGTATACTTGGGGTACGTTGGGCATCATCTATAACGAAACCATGGTGGATGAGGAGATCGACAGCTGGGACGCACTGTTTGACAGCAAGTATGCAGGTCAGGTGCTGATGATCAATAACTCCCGCGATGCCATGGCGGCTGCGCTGCTGGATTTGGGCTATGACATCAATACCACTGACGAGGCGCAACTGCGCGAAGCCTTTGAACTGCTGGCTAATGCCAAGAACAGTGGTGTCTATCAGGCCTTCGTCATGGATCAGGTCTTCCAGAAGATGGAGGGCGGCAATGCTGCCATCGCCATGTACTATGCCGGCGACTATCTGACCATGTTGGAGAATAACGAGGATCTGCGTTTTGTAGTACCAAAAGAGGGCAGCAACTGGTTTGTAGATGCCATGTGCGTGCTCAAGAGCAGCCAGCATAAGGCGGAGGCCGAGGAGTGGATCAACTTCATTGCCTCTACCACCTCCAGCCTTGCCAATATGGACTATATCTGGTATGCCTCACCCAATGCTGAGGCACTGGAGCAGTATCCGGACTATTATCTGGAGACCTATGACGAGGAACTGGACGAAGAGCTCTACGAGGTTATGGCGGCACCCAATGAAACGCTGGCACGCTGTGAATTGTATGAGAATCTGCCCAAGGAAACACTGACGCTGTATAACGACCTGTGGACCCAGTTGGGTATTTAAAAGGAGAATTGCGATGATTACCATTGGCATGAAACATACCATTGAAAAAACCGTAACCGCTGACATGACCGCCAAGGCGGTAGGCTCCGGCGGTTTGGAGGTGTTCGGCACCCCCTTTATGATGGGCATGATGGAATGCGCCGCCATGTGGTGTATCCAAGGCGAGCTGCCCGAGGGTAAGGGAACGGTAGGTGTGGATATCCAGTCCAGCCATCTGGCACCGACACCTGTCGGCATGAAAGTGAGAGCCACCGCCGAGGTGACCGCCATTTCCGAAAACGGCAAGATGGTGACGTTTGCGGTAGCAGCCTATGACGAAGAGGGACTGATCGGTGAAGGTACTCATACCCGCGCCATCATCAGTAACGACCGCTTTTTACAGAAGTGCAACGATAAACTTTCCCGCATGAAATAAGAGGATATCCCCACCCATCCGGGTGGGGATATTTATTGCACTTGTGGGGAATATTTGTTATAATATGATGTAATTTGCCAAAAGAAGGGGAGAGGGAATGATGCGCACATTGGCAACAATAGCCTTCTCCTTTGCTTCCGGTATCTTTCTGGCGGTCTATCTGCCGTGGGACGGCTGGCAGCTGTGGACGGCGATTGCCCTTTTGATGCTTGCGGTGATCGCTTTTGCGGCGTTGTATAAGCATAAACTGCTGCGTAAGCGCGTGGTGGTGATACTGTGCGCATTTTCTCTGTCGTTGGCATACTTTGTGGGGTACCACCAATTGATTGTGCAGCCGATGACCCGGCAATGTGGGGAAGATGGTGCCTATATCGGCGTGATAACGGATTATCCCGTTGCGACCAATACCGGTGTAAAAGTAACTGTGCGTCTGGCACCGTTTGCCAAGGCGGTTTATTACGGTGATGAGGAATTACTGTCACTTGAGCCGGGACAGCGCATCAGCGGTACGGCACGTTGGCAGGACGCAGGCTACATTCACGACAGTACCGTTACCACCTTTACTTCAAAGGGTGTTTACGTATTGCTGTACGGCAGAGGCGAGCCTGCAGTAGAGGTCGGTAAGTCGGCAGGTATTTTCTTTTTGCCGCAGCGTGCCGCCCATCTGATCAAGGGACGAATCGGACAGATCTGGGACGATCCGTCAACTGCGGGATTTGTGATGGCGGAGTTAACGGGAGATACGTCGGAGATTTCCGAGGGAGATTATACGGCTATCTCCGAGGTTGGCCTTGCCCATCTCTTTGCTGTTTCCGGCCTCCATTGTGCGTTTTTGATAAGCCTGATCAGTTTCCTGATTCCTCCGCGCCGCCGTCGATTGACCTGCGGTATTGGTATTGGTGTGCTGGTGTTTTATGCGATCATGGTGGGACTGACACCCTCTGTGGTGCGTGCCTGCATTATGCAGTCATTCTTGCTGCTGGCACCGCTATTTAAGCGCGACAGCGATCCTATGACCGGGCTGGGTGCGGCCTTGCTGGTGATTTTGCTCGGCAATCCCTTTGCGGCGGCATCCATCAGTTTGCAGTTGAGTTTCGCCGCCACAATGGGCATCTTGTGCATATCGGGAAAGATTTATCGCGTTACTACGGCATGGTGCAAGGATAAAAAGCGGTGGCTGCGTGCTATCTGGGGCTTTATGATGGCAATGGTGGCCTCCAGTTTGGGCGCACTTGTTTTTACAGTGCCGCTGACTGCCTATTATTTCAACACCTTTGACCTGATCGCACCTATAAGCAGCCTTCTGTGTCTGGCTGCAGCCAGTTGGAACTTTATCGTGGGCTTTGTGACGGTGCTGCTGAGCCTTGTGTATCTGCCACTGGCAAAGATTGTCGGTACATTATCGTGGCTATTAGTCCACTATGTGCTGTGGATGAGCAGAAAACTGATGGCCTTTCCATGGCACGCACTGTATTTCTCCAATCCGCTGATGAAATACTGGCTGATTTATCTCTATGCCATATTTGGTATATGCTACTTTGTCCCCGGACGTAAGCGCCGATACGCAATTGCAGTCGTTTTGGCGGCGGGTATGCTGGCGTTGACGGTCTTTTTGAACACGCTGCCTTATCAGTCGGGCAATCTTGGCGTAATGGCCATCAACGTGGGGCAGGGAGAGAGCATTCTCTTATATGACGATCACGATGCGGTGCTGGTGGACTGCGGCAGCAGCAACAGTTATATGGATCCCGGTGGGCGCACCGTCGATCAGATCAGCAGTATGGGCTATCGAAATCTGAAGGCGATCGTGGTGACCCATTATCACGCTGACCACACCAACGGATTATATGAGGTACTGGAGCGCATACCGGTGGATACGATGTATCTGCCGGAAATTGAGGACGAATACGGCGTGAAGGAAAGACTGTTGAATATCGCCGAAGAAAAAGGAATTCAGGTGGAATTCGTAGAAGCGGTGAGCCGAGTGCCTCTTGATGAAAATATGCTGACCGTTTACCCGCCGGTAGGTGAGGGGGACTTGAACGAGCAAGGCTTATCGGTGTTGTGTTCATCGGGGAATTTTGATGTGCTGATTACCGGCGACATGGCAGACTCTACGGAACGGAAATTTGTAAATGCCTACCACTTGCCCGATATCGAGGCACTGGTGGTGGGACATCACGGCTCGGAGCACAGCTCCTGCGATGCGTTTTTGCGTGCGGTGCGGCCGGATGTGGCGATTATCAGCGTGGGCGACAACAGTTACGGCCATCCGTCCGATGAAACGCTGGAGCGACTGGCTTTGGCACATATTGCGGTATACCGCACCGATCAAAACGGGAATATTCAACTGACAGTACATGAGGGAGAAGAGTAATGGCAACGAAAAAAGCGACAAAAGGCGCCGGGTTTTCTGAACTCCGCAACGCCGTGAAAAACGGCGAACTGGAGAACGTCTATATCTTCTACGGTGAGGAGTCCTATCTCCGTCAGCGCTATCTGGAGGAGATCAAGGAACTGCTGATCCCCGCTGGTTTTGAGGAGTTCAATTTTCATCGCCTGAGCGGTAAGGGGCTGAACGTACAGACACTTTCAGAAACTGTAGAAGCGATGCCCATGATGGCACAGTGCACCATGGTGATCGTTACCGATATGGACATTTTCAAACTGGACGAAAGTCAGCGCACAGCGCTGATCGACTTGCTGTCCGATTTTCCCGAATACTGCACGCTGATTTTCGTATACGATCAGATCGAGTACAAGCGCGACGGCAAGATGAAAAAACTGATCGCGGCGCTGGACAGCCATGTGACAGAGGTGGAATTTGCCCAGCAGGAGCGGGAGCAGTTACTGCGCTGGCTTAAGCGCCGCTTTGCTGCTGTAGGTCACGATATTGACGCCGCCACCGCGGATCATCTGCTTTTTACCTGCGGCACGCTGATGACCGATCTGGTGTCGGAGGTCGAGAAGGTCGGTGCTTATGCCAAGGGGCAGAACGTGACTATCGCCGATATCAATGCCGTGTGTGAGCCGATTTTAGATGCCCGCGTATTTGATATGACAAACGCCATTACGGCGAGAAAGTTTGATGAGGCGGCAAGCGTACTGGGCGATCTTCTGCGTATGCAGACAGAGCCGATTGCCATTCTGGCAGCCATCGGCAAGGAACTGCGGCGGCTATACACCGCACGTATGGCGCTGGATAGCGGGAAAGACCGTTTTTGGCTCAAGAGCCTTTGGAATATGTCCTCAGACTATCCTGCCAAACTGCTGATGCAGGCGGCAGGGCGCGTGGATCACGAATGGTGTGCTGCGGCGGTAAAACGCTGTCAGACATTGGATCGACGCATGAAGAGTGAGAAAAATATGGACAGCGAGCAGGAACTCAAACTGTTCTTAATGGAGTTGGCATCACGGAAATGAAAGAGAAGATCAAGGAAGTCATCGTGGTGGAAGGCCGCTATGACAAAAATGTGCTATCCCAGGTGGTGGACGCCACCATCGTGGAAACCGGCGGTTTTTCCGTGTTCAACAATAAGGAAAAGGTGGAGTTTCTGAGGCAATTGGCGGAAAAACGAGGACTCATTCTGTTGACGGATTCCGATGGAGCGGGCTTTGTGATTCGCAACTATCTCAAGGGTGCGATTCCACCTGAGCAAATCAAGCAGGCATATATCCCCGATGTCATGGGAAAGGAGCGCCGCAAGCGCAAGGCAGGCAAAGAGGGAAAGTTAGGCGTGGAGGGTATGACCCCTGCCGTGCTGCTGGACACCCTGCGCCGTGCAGGTGCCACATTTGAGGGCGAGGAAAATGCTGTATCGGTTGCGCATATTACCAAAGCAGATCTGATGGACAAGGGGCTGATCGGCCCTAACTCTGTGGAGAAACGGCAGGCATTGCTGAAGAAACTGAATCTGCCTGCCCATCTGACGCCCAACGCCATGCTGGAGGCCATGAATCTCCTGCTGACGCAGGAAGAATTTGACGCATTATAAGGAAAATATCTTGCAATTGCGATGAAGTGCGATTATAATATACAATTGCTTTTATGCGAAATTATGCTACTAAGGAGTGTGAGAAAATGACCGAGGAAATGAAGACCAATACCCCCGAAACCGAGGAGGTAACGGAGAGCAAAAACTTTATCCACAATTTTATCGACGAGGACATCGCAGAGGGTGGTCAGTTCCAGGGAATGACCGTTCACACCCGTTTCCCGCCGGAGCCTAACGGCTATCTGCACATCGGCCACTGCAAGGCTCTGTGCATCGACTTCGGTACTGCCGAAAAGTACGGCGGTCTGTGCAACCTGCGTATGGACGATACCAACCCCGCTAAGGAAGACACCGAGTACGTGGATGCTATCCAGCAGGATATCCACTGGTTGGGTTTTGACTGGGGCGACCGTTTCTACTATGGCTCCGATTATTTTGAGAAGGACTATGAGTACGCCGTTGAGCTGATCAAGAAGGGCCTGGCCTATGTGTGCGAAATGTCCCCCGAGGAGTTCCGCGCCAACCGCGGTGACATCGGTATCCCCGCCACCTCTCCCTACCGTGACCGTCCTATTGAGGAGAACCTGCGTCTTTTCGAGATGATGAAGAACGGCGAAGTGGAAGAGGGCAAGATGACCCTGCGCGCCAAGATCGACCTTGCCAGCGGCAACTTCAATATGCGTGACCCCGTCATCTACCGTATCCGCTTTATCAATCATCACCGTCAGGGTACCAAGTGGTGCATTTTCCCCATGTATGACTTTGCTCACCCCATTCAGGACGCACTGGAAGGCATTACCCACTCTCTGTGCTCCTTGGAGTATGAGGAGCACCGTCCTCTGTACGACTGGGTGGTGAACAATGTTTCTATTCCCTATCACAAGCCTCGCCAGATCGAGTTTGCCCGTCTTGGCATTGACCATACCGTCATGTCCAAGCGTAAACTGCGTCAGCTGGTGGAGGAAAAGCGTGTGTCCGGCTGGGACGATCCCCGTATGCCGACTCTGTGCGGTCTGCGCCGCCGTGGTTATACCGCCCATTCCATTCGCAATTTCTGCGAGGTGATCGGTGTTGGTAAGACCCCCAGCGTGATTGAGTACAGCACCTTGGAGCACTGCCTGCGTGACGATCTGAACGCCACTGCCGAGCGCACCATGGCGGTCATCCATCCCGTGAAACTGACTGTGGTCAACTATCCCGAGGGTCAGAGCGAGTCCTTCGAGGTGGAGAACAATCCCACCGATCCCGCATCCGGCACCCACACTATCACTTTCAGCCGTGATCTGTGGATCGAGGCAGATGACTTTATGGCAGAGCCTATCCCCAAGTATAAGCGTCTGACTCCCAATGGCCTGGAGTGCCGTCTGAAGGGTGCATATCTTGTCAAGTGTGTGGGTTATGAGACCGACGAAAACGGCAACGTTACCGAAGTGAAGGTGGAGTACGATCCTGAATCCCGCGGCGGTAATCCTGCTGATGGCCGCAAGGTCAAGGGAGCGACCATCCACTGGGTGGACGCTCACAACTGCGTGGATGCTGAGGTGCGTCTGTATGACAATCTGTTCAACGATGCCCAGCCCGATGGTGCCGATAAGAATTTCCTGGATTGCCTGAATCCCGATTCTCTGATCGTGCTCAATGGCTGCAAGGTGGAAAAGGCTATGGTAGATGTGGCGGCTGCTTTCGACAAGCAGGAGAACCGAACCGGCATCAATGCGCCTACCTTCCAGTTCATGCGCGTGGGTTACTTCTGCCTGGATAACCGCGACAGCAGTGCTGAGCATCTGGTGTTCAACCGCAGCGTGTCTTTGAAGGACAGTTTTAAGAAGTAAATGATTGCAATAAAAAAACGACAGCCGCAAAGGCTGTCGTTTTTTATGTAGTTCAGACTTTGATTTTGCCTGAGAGAATGTTCTTATAATCTGCCAGATTCTTACGCAGCAGATTGGGAATATCCAGTCCGTAGGGACAACGGGATTTGCACTGTCCGCAATCCAGACAGTTCTCAATATTCATCATCATGGCCTGCGAGGATTCGCTGAGGTGGTCAGAGGAAGGGCTACGGCGGATCAGTTGGGACATGCGGGCGCATTGACGGATCTCGATGCCCTGCGGGCAGGGCATACAATAGCCGCAGGAACGGCAGAATTCACCGATCAGTTCCTCGCGGTCATTATCAATCAGCGCTTTCAGCGAGTCGGTCATCTGAGGGGGATTAGTGAGGTAAGAGATGAATTCATCCAATTCGTTCTCGCGCTGGACACCCCAGATGGGCAGGACATTATCGAACTGGCTAAGCCAACCGTAGGCCGCAGCGGAATTGCTCAGCAGGCCACCGCTCAGACCTTTCATAGCGATGAAACCTACATTCATCTCGCGGCATAGATTGACCAAGGCGATGTCTTTCTCGGTAGCGAGATAGCAGAAGGGGAACTGCAATGTTTCATAAAGGCCGGAGCGTACTGCCTCCTCGGCCACGTCCAGTCGGTGATTGGTGAAACCGATATGACGGATCTTGCCCTGCGCCTTTGCCTCCAGCATAGCATCATACAAACCGCTTTCATCGCCGGGGCGGGGAACAAAGGGGGGATTATGGAACTGATAGACATCGATATAATCGGTTTTCAGATCGTGCAGGCTCTTTTCGAGGTCACGCCAGAAACCCTCTACATCGGTGGCCATGGTTTTTGAGGCGATGTAAATCTTCTCGCGCACATCGCTGAGCGCCAAACCGATCTTTTCCTCGCTGTCGGAATAGGCGCGAGCGGTGTCAAAGTAGTTAAAGCCGGCGTCATAGGCCTTGCGCAGCAGCATGCCGGCATATTCGTGGGATACACGCTGAATGGGGAGGGCACCGAAAGCGTTTTGCGGAGAAACGATGCCGGTGCGTCCTAAGGTGACAGTCTTCATAAGTTGGCCGCCTTTCATAATAGATTATCTTCATCATATCATATCATATCGTGGCGAACTGTCAATACTGAGAAAAAACGGTGCATACGCACCGTTTTGACATTATAACCGCTTTTTGATGGTGGCGATGGCACCTTTCTCCAGTCGGCTGACCTGCGCCTGCGAAATGCCAATTTCCTCCGAGACCTCCATCTGGGTTTTACCCTCGTAAAACCGCAGCGCCAGAATGTGACGTTCCCGATCATTGAGGCGGGAGAGTGCGTCCTTTAGTGCTAACTGTTCGATCCAACTATCGTCCGTATTATTGCTGTCTTTCACCTGATCCATCACACAGATGGCGTCGCCACCGTCGGAGTAGATTGGCTCATACAGCGACACAGGGTCAACAATGGCGTCCATGGCAAACACCACATCCTCACGGGGAATATCCAGATATTTGGCGATTTGCTCCACCGTGGGCTCGCGCTGATTGCCCTCCATCAGTTTTTCCCGTGCCTGCAGTACCTTGTAGGCCGTGTCACGCATACTGCGGCTGACACGGATGGCACTATTGTCCCGCAGGTATCGACGGATCTCACCGACGATCATGGGCACACCGTAGGTGGAAAAACGCACCGGTTGATTGATGTCAAAATTATCAATGGCTTTCATAAGACCGATGCAGCCCACCTGAAAGAGGTCGTCCACATTTTCGCCGCGATTCAAAAACTTCTGCACCACCGACAAAACAAGACGCAGATTGCCGTAAATCAGTTTTTCGCGCGCCTGTGTATCACCAGCCTTGGCCTGACGCAGGAGTTGTGTGACTTCATCGCTTTTGAGCGTCTGCAATTTTGATGTGTTGATGCCGCAAATCTCTACTTTACCCCGCATAGTCCGTCTCCACCTTTCGCATGATGTCAGTATTTCCCGGTAAAAAAGGGGATATACGGTGGGGCGAAAAGAGTGAAAATTCGACCTGCTGCGGAGTAATATTCGAGGAATAGGACGCGCCGTGTGCGTCATATCCTGACGGTGAGGTGGAATGTTATGGTCAATCGTTTTTCACAATTGCGGCGCAAGGAGGTCATCAATATCTGCGACGGCGGCCGTCTGGGCTATGTGGGCGATGTGGAAATCAAAATTCCCGAGGGGGAAGTCAAGGCCATTATCGTGTTCGGGCCATGTCGTTTTTTCGGCCTGTTTGGCAAGGGAGAAGAATTTTACGTTCCGTGGGACTGTATTCACAAATTCGGAAGCGATATTATCCTCATCGATAAGCCGTTCCATCATAAGGAATCAAGCCACGAAGAAAAACATCGCAAACGTTTTTGAGTGAAAAAGTACAAAAAAACGCAGGAAAAATTGTAAAATTTATCTTGCAATTGGCTAACACTTGTGATATTATATTTCGGTGAATCCGCACAGTTTCGGACTTTCGGTCGGTGCCGGTTGACGGTTGGCCGAGGGAATGAAGAAACTGG
>JAZLIB010000024.1:0-33040 GCA_045617185.1 Vescimonas sp. | reverse complement strand
GGCTGAACTGGGGCTTCGGTCTGGTTATCGGTGCTCTGCTGGCAAAAGAAGTTGTCCGCCGCGTTCCCACGGTTGACTATCCTCTGCTGATCGCATCCGCCTATTCCGTCTTCGTTATCTGGCATGCAGGCCTGTCCGGTTCCATTCCTCTGGATCTGGTTGCCGGTAAGGAGTTTGGTGAAGTTACTTATCAGGCGGCTATTTCCCAGACGATTCTGCACCCTGTCAATATTGTCATGTGCCTGGTGATCCTGCTGGTTATGCCTCTGATCAACTATGCCATGCATCCCGATAAGGATCATACCATCACCATCGATCCTGCGCTGCTCAAGGACGAGGAGGAGAAGGTCTATGTGATCATTACTCCCGCCGACAAGCTGGAGCACTCCAACATCCTGTGGGGCATTTTGACACTTGGCGGTTTCATTTATATCATTTACTACTTCGTTCAGGGCGGTTCTCTGGGCCTGAATATTGTTAACTTCATCTTCATGTTCCTGGGTATCGCACTGCACGGCGATTTGCGCCGCTATGTAGACGCTATTGCTGAGGCTACTGCCGGTGCTTCCGGCGTACTGCTGCAGTTCCCGTTCTATGCCGGTATCATGGGCATGATGGTTGCAACGAATGTTGACGGTGTGTCTTTGGCTGGTGTCATCTCTAATTTCTTCGTCCACATCTCCAATGCTACCACCTTCCCACTGCTCAGCTTCCTGGCTGCCGGTATCGTGAACTTCTTCGTTCCCTCCGGTGGTGGTCAGTGGGCGGTGCAGGGTCCCATCATGATGCCTGCCGGTGCTGCACTGGGCATCGATGCCGGCCGTACCGCTATGGCAGTGGCATGGGGCGATCAGTGGACCAATATGATTCAGCCGTTCTGGGCTCTGCCTGCTCTGGGCATTGCCAAGCTGTCCGCACGCGATGTCATGGGTTACCTGGTTGTGATTCTGATTTTCGTCGGTCTGGTGGCCTGCGGCGGCTTCCTCGTCTGGGGCCTGCTGTAACGCTGTATTTCCTGATTTTACTGCAAAACGCTTTCGGTGTATGCCGAAAGCGTTTTGCTTTTTGTCAATAATGCAGCAAAAAAATGCCTTTTCTTTTCCTGCATGATACGATATAATAAACATTTAGTATGAAATCATTCGAGAGGAGTGCGAGTCATGCACGGTGAACTGGACCGACTGCTGCGGCAGGTGAAAACGCTGTCTATCGTCGGTATGTGCAAAAACGCAGGTAAAACGACGGTACTGAATTGGATTCTGGCGAACAGCCGCCGTGACCGTATTCTGGGCCTGACTTCCATTGGTCGTGACGGAGAGTCGACCGATGTGGTTACCGGTACGGAAAAACCCAGTATTTATGTACCCGAAGGTACGATGTTGGCCACGGCGAAGGACATGTTGCGCCTTTGTGATATTACCAAGGAAATTTTGGTAACCACCGGAATCCCAACGCCTTTGGGCGAAGTGATTATTTTGCGCGCCAAGAGTGATGGCTACATTCAGCTGGCCGGCCCGTCTATTACGGCACAACTCAAGGGCGTGTCACAGCAGTTCTTTGATCTTGGCGCTGACCAGTCCATCATTGACGGTGCATTGGGACGTAAAAGTCTGGGTGCACGTGCTGTGGCGGAGGGGGTGATTCTCTGTACCGGTGCCAGTTATAACATGAGCATGGAAAAGGTTATTGCGGATACAGCGAACATTTACCGCATTATGAATATCCCAAAAGCCGACACGCTGCCGGAGGAAATGACAGAGAGTCTTGAAAAGACGCTGAAAGAGCATGGTGAGGCTTTGGTTGGCGGCGCTTTGACTGACACCGTGGTGCTGCCGCTGCTGCGCAGCGGTGTGTTGCGTGGCGGCCGTCTGGTCGTGAAAGATCCCAGTAAGGTGTTGCTGACAACAGATACGTTGGATAAACTACAAATGCGTGATGTAAAACTGGAAACAGCAGAGGCGGCACGTACACTGTGTGTGACGATTAACCCTATTTCGGCCTACGGATGGAAATTTGACAAAGATGAGTTTATGGTAAAGATGCGTGAGGCTGTGGATTGTCCCGTGATCAATGTAAAGGAGGAACTGGCATGATCAATATCCGTTTTGAAGAAAGAGAAAAAATCGGTTTACAATATGTGCTGGAGTCCTTGCATGGATGCAGTCCTTTTGGCTTGGAGCGTATTCGACGCCTGCGTTTTTATGCGCCGGAAGAACGCGACGAATTGGAAACGGAACTTTACAACGTCTATCAGGCAAAAGAAGCCGCAGATGAACTGAAGGATACATACAACAAAATCATGACCGTTCTGTGTCAGATGAAGGATATTCGCAACTCTTTGCGCCGCTGTCAGGCACTGGAGTGTCCTGACCATGTGGAACTCTTTGAAATTAAGGGATTTTTGCAGCGCTTGGAAAGTCTGATTCCTCTGTTTGATGAGGTACAAACTGTGACGCGATTCCACGCTCTTGCTTTCCATGATCCGGCAAAGGCGCTGGCTGTTCTTGACCCGGAAAACACACGTTCCCGCGGTTTCTATATTCCCGATAGTGCCACAACTCGTTTGAAAGAAATCCGTCAGGCAAAGAAGCAGATTGAAGAACAGCTTTACCACGCACAGACTGACGCGGAAAAAGACGATCTGCGGCAGAAGCGTACCCGCATCTGCGCCGAGGAAGAGAGTGAGGAGATGAAGGTCCGCAAGGCTATGGGTGCGGCTCTGGCTCCTATGGTGGATGATCTCCTGCACGATGCAGATACCGCGGGTCGATTGGATTTTATCATTCAGAAGGCGCTCTTTGCTGTTCGTTTTGGCGGTGTATTGCCGGAAATTACAGATACGGAACTGGAACTCACAGACATGGTGAATCCCGAACTGGTGGATCTGCTGGAAGAAAAGGGGAGAGCCTTTGTTCCCGTATCTATTGCGTTGAATCACGGGGCAACAGTTATTACCGGCGCTAACATGGGCGGTAAATCCGTGGCCATGAAGACTGTGGCTCTGAATGTGCTGCTGCTGCAGGCAGGCTTCCTTGTCTGTGCAAAAAAGGCAAAGATGCCGCTTTTCAACAGCGTGAAGATGCTATTTGATGATATGCAATCCATTCAAAGCGGTTTGAGTGGCTTCGGTTCGGAGATCGTGGAGTTCCAGAAGGCACTGAAAGAAGTAGAGCAGGGGTATGCATTGTTCCTGCTGGACGAATTTGCCCGCGGCACCAATCCTGATGAGGGTGCAGTGATCGTGCAGGCAGTGACGAAGTACCTGAGCGAAGTGCATGCCATTTCCTTGCTGACTACCCATTATGACAAGGTTGCCGAGTATGCCGATGCCCATTATCAGATCATCGGCCTGCGCGATGTGGATCCTGAACAGATTCGTATGGAACTGGCTGCTACCGGGGAGGACGGTGTGGCGGTGATTGCGCGTCACATGAACTACGGTCTGTATCGCGTAGAAGGAAAATCCGACTGTCCGCGTGACGCATTGAACATCTGCCGTATGCTGTCGCTGAAGCAGGAGATACTTGAGAAAATTGAAGAAGCCTATTGATGAGAAAAAAATCTCATCTGTGGTAAAAAGTTATTGTGATTTTCGTAACAAGGTCTCTTGACAAATATGGAGAAACGAATATAATTTAAGTATCAGATTCCATATTTACTCAATAGAGGTGCGGACGATAGGGTACTTTTCTGCATGGGACAGGCACCAGTAACAGAAAGGGAAGGGATTGTCCGCCGAAAGGATAAAGTTTGCCTGTACTTTGTTCTTGGTAGCGTCGCGTAAACGGCGGTACTGTCATGTTTTGTTACATGGAGCGCTATTGGTCATTACATTTGACCGATAGCGCTTTTTTCATGCCCAGGTGCTAGAGGCCGGATACGGAAATCTGGAAGAAAGAACCAAATTTTTGAAGGAGGAAATATCTCATGGAAAAGATGACATCTCTGCTCCGCCTGCGTATGAGTGCTAAGGATGCGCATTACGGCGGAAACCTGGTTGACGGTGCTCACATGGTTCACCTGTTTGGTGACGTGGCTACCGAGCTGCTGATCAAGTGCGACGGCGACGAAGGTCTGTTCTGCGCATACGACAACATTGAGTTCCTGGCTCCCGTTTATGCCGGTGACTACATTGAAGCTTACGGCGAAATTGAGAAGATCGGTAACACCTCTCGTACTATGAAGTTCGAGGCTCGCAAGGTGATCGTTTCCCGTGGCGACATCAGCGCTTCCGCTGCTGACGTTCTGGAAGAGCCCATCGTGGTTTGCCGTGCACACGGTACCTGCGTCACTCCTAAGGATTGCCAGCGTATCGAGCGCAAGTAAGAGAGGGATACGTAATGGAAAAGCTGATTATCACTGCTGCTATCTGCGGCGCCGAAGTCACCAAGGCTTCCAACTCCGCTGTTCCTTACACCGTTGAAGAGATGGTGCGTGAGGCAAAGTCCGCTTACGAAGCCGGCGCTGCTATTCTGCACATCCATGTCCGCGAGGACGACGGTACTCCCACTCAGGATCGTGAGCGTTTCCGTGTTGTGATGGATGCCATCCGCAAGGAACTGCCTGACGTGATCATGATCCCCTCCACCGGCGGCGCTGCCGGTATGAGTCCCGAAGAGCGTCTGCAGCCCACTGAGCTGTTCCCCGAAATGGCAACTCTGGATTGCGGTACCTGCAACTTCGGTGATGAGATCTTTGATAACACCATGCCTACCATGCGCGCATTTGGTAAGCGTATGCTGGAAAACGACATCAAGCCCGAGTATGAGTGCTTTGAGATCGGCCATCTGGATACCATCCTGACCATGGCTAAGAAGGGTGAAGTGCCTGCTCACCCCATGCAGTTCAACTTCGTGCTGGGCGTCAACGGCTGCACTCCCGCCACCATTCCTAATCTGTGCCACCTGGTGAGCCAGATTCCTGCCGGTTCCACCTGGACCGTCACCGGTGTCGGTAAGTCCGCCTGGACCATGGCTGCTGCCGGTATCGCTATGGGCGGTAACGTCCGCGTCGGCTTTGAGGACAATGTCTATCTGGGCAAGGGCCACAAGGCTGCATCTAACGGCGAGCTGGTTGCTAAGGTCGTTCGCATGGCTAAGGAGCTCGGTCGCGAGATCGCTACTCCCGCTGAGGCTCGTGAGATCCTGAGCCTCAAGCCCCTGAAGTAAGTTAAACCTTTTAATTAAAATTAAAATTTAGGAGGAAAAATATTATGGCACAGCTGAAAGGCAATAAGTACGGTACTCACCGTGTTATCGAGCCCAAGGGCGTTCTGACTCAGGCCGCTTGGAAGATCGACAACGACATGGACAAGAAGTATTCCAACGAGATCATCTGCGACGTTATCTCCCTGAACGTTGACTCCGCTTCTTTCACTCAGATTTCTGAGGCTTGCGGCGGCGACGAGAAGAAGATCGGCGAAATGATTATGGGTATTGTCGCTGAGCGCGGCAAGCAGCAGAACCCCGTGACCGGTTCCGGCGGTATGTTCATCGGTAAGGTCGCTTACATCGGTGAGGACCTGCTGGCTAAGCCCGATTTCGACCTGAAGGTCGGCGATAAGATCGCTTCCCTGGTGTCCCTGTCCATGACCCCCCTGAAGATCAAGGAGATCAAGGCTATTCATAAGGAAATCGACCGCGTTGATATCGTTGGTCAGGCTGTTCTGTTCGAGTCCGCTCTGTACGCAAAGCTGCCCGATGATATGTCCGAGCCTCTGGCCCTGGCCGCTCTGGACGTTGCCGGTGCTCCCGCACAGGCTCGCAAGCTGCCCAAGGAAGGCGACAGCGTTCTGATTCTGGGTGCTAATGGTAAGTCCGCCGTTCTGTGCGGTTACGAGGCCATGAAGAAGGTTGGCCCCAACGGTAAGGTCGTCGGCGTTGTCCGTAAGGCTTCTCAGGTTCCCGGCCTGCAGGAACTGGGTGTTTACACCGATATCGTTGTTGCTGACTGCACCAAGCCCGTTGAGGTTATGGAAGCTGCTCTGGCTGCCAACGGCGGCAAGGAGTACGATATCTCCATCTGCTGCGTGAACATCGAGTCCTGCGAGATGTCCGCTATCCTGCCCGTTCACGATGACGGTCTGGTATACTTCTTCTCCATGGCTACTTCCTTCACCAAGGCTGCTCTGGGCGCTGAGGGTATCGGCAAGGACGTCACCATGATCGTTGGTAACGGCTACACCAAGAACCACGCTGAGATCACTCTGAACGTTCTGCGCGAGAACGAGAAGCTGCGCAAGCTGTTCGACGAGAAGTATTGCTAATTTAAAATGACTCGGAGGCAGGGAGGAGGAATCCTTCCTGCCACCGCGCTATCCATCAATTTGAACTATTGAGAAGGAGAAACAATTATGAAGACTCGTAATGGTCTGTTTGCAAACGTTCCCGAAGAACAGTGGAACGATTGGCATTGGCAGGTTGATAACCGTGCTGAAACCGTTGAAGATCTGAAGCGCTACATGACCCTGACTCCCGATGAGGAAGAGGGCGTTCGCAAGACTCTGGGCAAGCTGCGTATGGCTATCACTCCGTACTATCTGTCCTTGATTGATCTGGACGATCCCTTTGATCCCATCCGCAAGATGGCTATTCCTCGCGCTGAGGAGCTGGAGTATGCTGATTACGAAGACGCCGATCCTCTGCACGAGGATACCGACTCTCCCGTTCCCGGCCTGACTCACCGTTATCCCGACCGCGTGCTGCTGCTGATCACTGACCAGTGCTCCATGTACTGCCGTCACTGCACTCGTCGTCGTTTCGCCGGTCAGAATGACTGCGAAGTGGCTACCGCTCAGATCGATAAGTGCATTGAATACGTTGCCAACCATCCTGAGGTTCGCGACGTTCTGCTGTCCGGCGGTGACTGCCTGATGGTTTCCGACGAGATGCTCGAGTACATCATCTCCAAGCTGCGCGCTATTCCTCACGTGGAAATCGTTCGCCTGGGTTCCCGTACTCCCGTTGTCTGCCCCCAGCGTATCACTCCCGAGCTGTGCAACATGCTGAAGAAGTATCATCCTATCTGGCTGAACACTCACTTCAATACCCCCAAGGAATTCACTCCCGATGCTGCCAAGGCTTGCGCTATGCTGGCTGACGCTGGTATCCCTCTGGGCAACCAGTCCGTGCTGCTGGCCGGTGTCAATGACTGCTCTCACATCATGATGGAGCTGGTTCACGGCCTGGTCAAGATGCGTGTACGTCCTTACTACATCTATGCTTGCGATCCTTCCCTGGGTCTGAGCCACTTCCGTACCCCTGTTTCCAAGGGTATCGAGATCATGGAAGCTCTGCGTGGCCACACTTCCGGCTACTGCGTACCCACCTTCGTGGTCGACGCACCGGGCGGTGGCGGCAAGACTCCCGTTATGCCCAACTATCTGATTTCCCAGACTCCTCGCAAGGTTATCCTGCGTAACTTCGAGGGTGTTATCACTTCCTACACCGAGCCCGAGCATTATGTCCAGAATTGCCACTGCGACGTCTGCACCGGCAAGAAGGTGGCAGAGAAGACCGGCGTGGCATGGGTTGCTCAGGGTACTCCTCAGCGTTATCTGGAGCCCACCAAGCTGCTGCGTAACGAGCGTCACGTAAAGAAATAAGAGGTATCATAATGGAAAGCAAACTCGGCTTGAATTTTGAATTAGTCGATAAAGCTCGTCAGTCCGCTGCACGCGTTGCAGCGGACACCCAGAGCTTCATCGATCAGCACACCACGGTCACCGTGGAGCGTGCTGTCTGCCGCCTGCTGGGTATCGATGGCGTCAACGATATGGACGTCCCCATGCCCAACGTCGTGGTTGACTATCTGATGGACAACAGCCTGCTGCCCGTTGGCGCTGCCTGGAACATTGGTAACGCTATGCTGGAAACCGGTTTGGATCCTCAGGGTGTTGCAGAGAAGCTGGACAAGGGCGAAATCGACCTGACCAAGCTGCCCGCACACTCCGACAGCGAGATCCGTGCTGTTATTGCTCCCATCGTTGCAAAGACTATCGAGCGCATCAATAAGAACGTTGCCCAGCGTAACGCTTATCTGAATGAGTTCGGCGATAAGGAAGGCCCCTACCTGTACATCATCGTGGCTACCGGTAATATCTATGAGGATATTATTCAGGCTAAGGCCGGTGCCAAGCAGGGCGCTGACATCATCGCAGTTATCCGTACCACCGGTCAGTCCCTGCTGGACTACGTGCCTTACGGCGCTACCACCGAGGGCTTTGGCGGTACCTACGCTACTCAGGAGAACTTCCGCCTGATGCGTGCTGCATTGGACGAAGTAGGCGAGGAGCAGCATCGCTACATCCGCCTGTGCAACTATTGCTCCGGTCTGTGCATGCCCGAAATCGCCGCTATGGGCGCTCTGGAGCGTCTGGATGTTATGCTGAACGATGCTCTGTACGGCATTCTGTTCCGCGATATTAACATGCAGCGTACCATCGTTGACCAGTACTTCTCCCGTATTATCAACGGTTATGCCGGCGTTATCATCAACACCGGTGAGGATAACTATCTGACCACCGACGACGCCATTACTTCCGCACACACCGTTCTGGCATCTCAGTTCCTCAACGAGGCATTTGCCAAGACCGCCGGTATGCGCGAAGAGCAGATGGGTCTGGGCCACGCTTTCGAGATGGATCCCGATGTGGAGAACACCTTCCTGTATGAGCTGGCACAGGCACAGATGGCCCGCGAAATCTTCCCCAATGCACCTTTGAAGTATATGCCTCCCACGAAGTTCATGACCGGTAACATCTTCCGCGGCCATATCCAGGACTGCCTGTTCAACATGGTAACTATCCTGACCGGCCAGAAGCTGCACCTGCTGGGCATGCTGACTGAGGCTATTCACACTCCCTTTATGTCTGACCGTGCTCTGTCCATCGAGAATGCACAGTATATTTTCCGCACCATGAAGGATCTGGGCAGTGAGCTGACCTATAAAGAGAACGGCATCATCCGTAACCGTGCTAACGAGGTTCTGACCAAGGCTACCGACCTGCTGGCAGAGATCGAGAAGCTGGGTCTGTTCACCACCATCGAGAAGGGTATCTTCGCCGATGTTAAGCGTCCTAAGGACGGCGGCAAGGGCTTGGCCGGTGTTGTTGTGAAGGATGACAAGTACTTCAATCCGTTCATTGAAGAGATGAAAGGTAAGGTGGCAGCAGAATGAGTAGCGGACTGTATAATACCCATAAAATCGATTTCGATACCACGCTGGACCTGACTCGTCTGAAGCCCTATGGCGACACCATGAACGATGGTAAGGTGCAGACCAGCTTTACGCTGCCCGTTAAGGATGACGAGCGCGGTGAAGAGGCTGCCCGCCAGATCGCAAAGAAGATGGGTTTGGAAGAGCCCAATGTTGCCTATCATAAGGCACTGGATAAGGAGTTCACTTTCTATGTCGTTTACGGCAGCTGCGTGCACTCCGTCAATTATGAGGACATTCATGTTGTTACCGTCGAATCCGATGTGATGAGCATGGAAGAGACTAACGACTATATCCGCGAGAACATCGGCCGCAAGGTCGTTATCGTGGGTGCCTCCACCGGTACCGATGCCCATACCGTGGGTATCGATGCTATCATGAACCGTAAGGGCTTCGCTGGTCACTATGGCCTGGAGCGCTACGACATGATCGAGGCTTATAACCTGGGTTCTCAGGTTCCCAACGAGGAATTCATCAAGAAGGCTGTGGAGCTGAAGGCTGATGCTCTGTTGGTTTCCCAGACCGTTACCCAGAAGGATGTCCATATCCAGAACCTGACCAACCTCATCGAGTTGTTGGAGGCCGAAGGTCTGCGCGACAAGTTTGTTGTCGTCTGCGGCGGTCCCCGTATCACTCATGAGCTGGCTAAGGAGCTGGGCTATGACGCTGGTTTCGGTGCCGGCAAGTATGCTGACGATAACGCCAGTTTCATCGTGACCGAAATGGTCAAGCGCGGCATGAAATAAGATACCAATACCGTTCAATCAAACGGCCATGGAGCATACCTTCATGGCCGTTTGGAACATATCAGAAATGTGTCAAATTGCGCATTGATTACTTGCGTTTTGCAGGTAAAAGTGCTAAAATAAGACTGTTAAAAATAGCGAACACTATTTTGGGAGACCAAAAAAACAAGGAGGAACAGGAAATGGCAAAGAAACCTGTGCTTACTGCCGCTGAGGCAGCAAAGATGATTCCCGATGGTGCTACCATTATGTGCGGTGGCTTCCTGGCTTGCGGTCAGGCTCGCGCAATCGTGAAGGAACTGGTCAAACTGGGTACCAAGGATCTGACCCTGATTGCTAACGATATGGGTCGTGCTACCGGCCCCAAGGGTGAGGAGTTCTTCGGTATCGCTGAGCTGATCCACAATCATCAGGTTAAGCGCGTTATCGCAACTCACGTTGGTATGACTCCCGAAGTCGGCGCTCAGAATACTGAGGGCACTCTGGAAGTTAACCTGCTGCCCCAGGGCACTCTGGCTGAGTGCGTCCGCGCTGACGGCGCTGGTCTGGGTGGCGTTCTGACCCCCGTGGGTGTTGACACCCTGATCGAGGACAGCCCCTTCTGCATGGGTAAGCAGACCATCAACGGCAAGGAATACCTGCTGATGCAGCCTATTCACGCTGACTTCGCTCTGCTGGGCACCTATAAGTGCGATGAAATGGGTAACTGCTGGTACAAGGGCACCATGCGTAACTTCAACACCGTGATGGCTACCGCCGCTGACGTTGTTATTGCTGAGTGCGAGTACATCGTCCCCGTTGGCGAGATCGAGCCTGAGAATGTTCATACCTACGGTATGTGCGTTGACTACATCGTGGAAGGAGACAGAAAGTAATGGAAAAGTCCGAAATCAAAGGCTTTATTGCTAAGCGCTGCGCCAAGGAACTGAAGAATGGCGACGTCGTTAACCTGGGTATTGGCCTGCCCACTCTGATCCCCGGCTACCTGCCCGAGGGCGTTGAGCTGATCATCCACGCTGAGTTGGGTATCGTCAGCGCCGGCACCTCCCCCAAAGAGGGCGATGCTAACTACGATCCCTATCATGTTGTTGACGCCGGTGGCGCACCCTCTTCCGTGGCATTCGGTGGCGGCTTCATCGATTCCGCTTCCAACTTCGGCCTGATCCGTGGCGGTCACGTCGATGCTTGCTTCTTGGGCGCTCTGGAAGTTGATGCTCAGGGTAACCTGGCCAACTGGATCATCCCCGGCAAGAAGATGCCCGGCATGGGCGGTGCAATGGATCTGTGCGTTGGTGCACGTAACTGCATCGTCTGCATGGAGCATACCGCTAAGGGTAACCCCAAGATTTTCGAAAAGTGCCGTCTGCCCTTGACCGCTTCTCATTGTGTGAATAAGATCATCACTGAGATGTGCGTTATGGAAGTCACTGAGAATGGTCTGGTCATGACCGAGATCAATCCCGAGTTCACTGTCGAGCAGGTGAAGGCTGCTACCGCTGCCCCCATCACTGTCGCTGAGAACCTGAAGTCCATGATCGACTAATTGGCCTTTAATAAAAAATTCCGACTCGCAAGAGTCGGAATTTATTTATTTATGTTGTTTTAGGAAAATTATCGCCCCTGCAAGACATACTGCTTCGGAAATAACCGGAGCAAACCAAATGCTGTTACCGCCGATGGTTGCTGCCAGAATCAGTAAACAAGCGCCTTGTATCAGCAATCCGCGACCGATAGAGATTGCAATGGCCGGTTTAGGGCGCTCTATCGCAGTCATAAATCCGCCGATGACGACGTTAAATCCTATAAGCAGATAGCATAGGCTGTACCGATGGAATGCACTTACAGAATAGGCGTTTAAGGCAGGATTTTCGGGGCCAAGGAATGCCTGCACCAGTTGCGGGGCAAAGAGATAAAAGAGTCCGAAACTGACTACTGCAATACATGATGCGGTAATAAGATCATATTTCAGGAGGGTATTGTAGTTCTTTTTTTCACCTTTGCCGTATTGGAAGCTGATTAGTGGCTGTGTGCCCTGTGACACACCAAGTAGGATATTGATAACCAAGGTGTTTGTGTAGGCGATAATGGTGTAGCTGACCAGTCCGTCCTGCCCAATACAACGCAAAATGGTGTGATTGAAGAGAAAAATCATCACACCGTTGCAGAGTTCAGTGATACCGTCTGAAAAACCGATCGGGATCAGGCGGCGATAAATACCCCAATCCATACGGAAACGTACCAGATGGAAGGTGGATTTATGCCCTAAAAAATGCGAAAGATAGATGATGCAGGTCAACAACTGGGACAGACCGGTGGCAAAAGCAGCGCCCCAAGTACCCCAATGGAAAACGAAGATCATCAGATAATCCAGTACGCAATTGGTCAGACAACCGGTAACGACCGTGATAATGGCTAACTGAGGATAACCGTCTGTTTTGACCAGAATTTCCATGTTGTAGGAAATGATAAAACATAGGGCAAAGGGAGCAAGACCCTGCAAGTATTTTGTGGCATAGGGGAGTGTAACATCTTTAGCGCCCAATAACGCAGCAAACTGTTGAGGGAAGAGGAATACAATGATGGAAACAATCAGCCCAATTGTAAATAGCAACGTAAGATTCTGCGTAAATAATGAATCGGCACGATTCTTTTTGCCTTGTCCCAAGTAGATGGCAATAATCGTCGAAGTACCAACAGCAAATAACACCGCAATGGAGAACAACAGATTGATAAACGGCACGGCAAGATTTACTGCACTCATGGCATATTCACCGATTCCACGTGCAACAAACAGTCCGTCAACGATGGAATATAGAGAAAATACCAGTAATGAGGCGATAGTTGCAGAAGTATATTTGAAAAACTGAGCGAGTAGGCTGCGGTCTTCTTGCATTTTCATGTAAACCCTTTCTGTTTTTTACTATTATAATTCCAGATGATAAGGCTGTCAAATATCCCTTGCGTACAAGCCTTATTTACGTTATAATCAAAAGAAAATAAAGGAGGGCGCCAATATGGAAGCTTATGTAATGGATGCGTTTTCTGCGCAGATTTTTGGTGGCAACCAAGCCGGTGTTGTACTGCCGGATCGTGAATTGAGTGATGCTGTTATGCAGCAGATTGCAGGTGAATTCAAGCACTCCGAAACGGCATTTGTTCGCGTTGAAAAAGATGGCAGCGTTACATTGCGCTATTTTACCCCTGCCGGTGAGGTAGATTTGTGCGGTCACGCCACAATTGCCAGTTTTGCACTGCTGCGTCAGCTTGGCAAGATTGGTGACGGCGTATGTGTTGCTCATACGAAGGCCGCTGAGTTGTCAATTGAAGTGTCCGGCGATACTGTCTGGATGGAAATGGCGCCTCCTAAGGTGCTTCGCACGTTGGAATGCTGTGAGGTAGATGACCTTTACAGTGCTTATGGTTTAAGCTGTTCCGATAAACCAGAGGGCATGGAACCTAAAATTGTTTCCACGGGTCTTGCAGATATCATGATGCCGGTCAATGACCACGATACACTGATGCGTGCCGTGCAGAATGAGCAGATGGTGACCGAGATTTCCCGCAACTATGACTGTACCGGTGTCCATATGTTCTGCATTGGTGATACCTGCACCGCTTATTGCAGCAACTATGCACCGCTCTATGATATTCCCGAGGAATGTGCTACCGGTACCAGTAATGGTGCGCTGACGTACTATCTGTCCCAGTACGGTGTTGTAAAAGAGGGCGAGGAGAACGTTTTCGTGCAAGGCGAGCACATGAACCGTCCCTCGGAGATTTGTAGCCGCCTGACAATGAAGAACGGTGAGCCGATGGTATTGATTGGCGGTCGCGCGGTGATGAGCCTTGCCTGCGACCTGAAGATCTGATATGTATACGGAAAATCGGGATACTGAAGTGGCGTTTCTAAAGTCTCTCTGGTCAGAAAAACCGACAATCTGTCCCAAATGCCGAAGGGAAACGCTTGTTTATCTCCATAAAAAGGCGAAGAAGAGCAACAACGATTGGAAATGTCCCGCTTGTGGAGAAATCTATCGTACCATCAATATGCTGATGGACTTGCCAAACGAATAAAAAAATCGACGCATTTTGCGTCGATTTTTTTGTATGATTTTTTATTCTTCAATTTTGGGTTTGTCATCTTTGTAGGCGAAGATGACGCCTGCAGTAATCAGTATGGCGCCGATAATACTCATGATGGAGATGGGCTCGTTCAACAGAAGCCAGCCGACAAATACGGTGACAAACGGGGAAGCATAGAGGTAATTATTGGTGACTACTACGCCTAGACGCTTAAAGGCGATATTCCAGATGGCAAAGCACACAGCGTTACCGAATACACCAAGGAACAGCCAGGAGATCAATACGGGAGTCTGGGTAAACAGCGGCGTAAGATCAGGCATGCCGTCTGTCAGCAGCATCAGGGGGACAGCGGTGATGAATGCCCATAAGAACACGCGACGTGTCACGATAAAGTTGTCATATGCCTCGGTGTACTTTTTGATCAGAATGGAATAGACCGCCCAGGCCAAAGCGGCAGCCAGAGCCAGCAGATCGCCCACGGGACTGAGATGGAAACTGAGCGTACCGTTCAGAACGACCAGCACCACGCCTGCAATGGCGATCAATGCGCCGATGTAAACAAATTTGCCCAGTTTCTCGTTGCCGCGAGAGAAGAACTGTGCCAGGATAACTGTCAAAATAGGGGAGAGCGCCACGATGATGCTGACGTTAGCGGCGTAGGTATGGGACAAAGCGGTATTTTGCAGGAAGAAGTAGAAACTGCCGCCCATAATACCGATGACGATGAACATTAACTCATCTTTCAAAGGAAGTTTCATGAATTTAGGACGCAACACAAGCAGCGTCAAGTAGGCAAGTCCCATGCGTAGAGGAATGATTTGAATGGCAGTAAAGCCTGCATTTAATAAGTTTTTGGTCAGAACAAAGCAACTGCCCCACACAAGGATGGTGAAGATCGCAAACAGATGGCCGACCAGTTTTTGAGATTTTGACATACAGAATTCGCTCCTAACAAATAAAAATAACTGATAGACGGAATAAAGTTGCCCGGCATAACCGGGCAACTCTTATAGAATCAATCCTCGGGAAGTTGAGGAACTTCTCCGTTATACACGGCCTGTGCCATGTTCTGTGCGTTGGTAACCAGATCGTAATCGGGATACATGACGTACGCATTACCGCCGCTATATGTATAGTCAATACCGCCGGATCCGTATACGGAGTAGGAGGTTACATTCCAACTGGTCATGTTTTTTTGCTGTAACTTGACGAGCGATGCAATGTCGTTATAGGACATATTGGTAATAAACGCATCGGATACAGCACTAAGTAACTTCTGATAACTGGAGAGTACAGAGGAAGATGTTGCTTTGGCAACAATGGCTTTGATGACTGCCATCTGGTTTTTACCGCGTTGAATATCACCGGCAGCAAAGGAATAACGCTCGCGAGCGAAGGCCAATGCAGCACGTCCGTCCAAATGATTCATACCTTCTGTGAAAGAGTATGAATCATGGTAGAACCCGTCACCGGACTCATTGGGGATTTCCATGGAATTAGTAGTGAACTCATAATCGGAGTTTACATCAACACCGCCCAAAGCATCGACGATATCGACAAGTCCGTTGAAATTAACGCGAACATAGTAGGGAACATCGACGCCGTACAAATTGCCGAGGATGTTCATAGATTCGTTGATACCGTAGAGCCCTGCATGAGTCAGCTTATCCATTTCACCGTTAAAACTAAGGGGCAGGTAGAAGTCACGCGGGGTGTTGATTAGTAGGATTTGATGCGTCTGAGGATTCACTATAGCCAGAATGTTGACATCGCTTCTGCTCTTGATATTGACATCGCTATTACGAGCATCAATGCCGCTGCAGTATACCACAAACGGTTGAGAGAGATCAAGATTACCCGGGACGACGTTATCAATTTCATGCTCGACGGCATATTCGTAAATGATGCGAGTTTGTTCGGAAAAGTCAGAATATGCTTCGTTGCCTTCCAGAACGGGAATATAACCTTCATTTAATATGATTGCACCGACCTCATCATCATAAAGCGCATCGGTCAAAGTAGTAGGTGAATCATAACCAACGGTTTTCGCCTGATGCCCCAGTTGGTTTGCTATCTCATCAAGCATACTCTGTGTCAGATCTGCATCTGCATTGTTCAAATAACCGAAAACATAATCCTCGGTGTCATTGATCGTCTGCGCCGGATCATCGTTCATTACTATAACAGCAGTTACTTCTTTTTCGATCAGCTTTCCGCTGATCTTTGAAATCATGCTTCTGACAGAACCGGTAGCAATCAAGCTGTAGATCATAACGATCGAAAGCAGTACTGCCAGTATGCCGCAAATCAGCTTGCCAAGCTTATTGCGGCGTAGAGGAAGCTGAATGAAGACATGTGCGCCGTTAATCACAACAAGCACAAGGATTACAAAAATGGACGAGAGATCAGTCAGCATCTGGGTTGCCAGTAATTGCACGAACAAGGCAATACTGCAGGCAAGCAAGAGAATCATGGCAATTGTACCAAAGTAGTCTATCTTTGTACGGTACACCTTGCTCGATGCAGGAACACCGGAATTCTTTATTCTGGACTGACTTTGAGAATCCATAATAAAATCTCCTTTCGTGGAAATATATTCAATATATTCTATGTGTCAGTTGAGCGACATAGTTTGTGAAATCATAGTTTTAGCTTCATCGATCAATTCCTGATCCGGATACATAACAAACGCATAACCGCCACTGTATGTGTTTTCGGCTCCACCTTCACCGTAAACGGTGTATGTAGTTATATTCCAGCCGCTCATGTTCTCTTGCTGCATCTTGACCAAAGAGGTAATGTCATCATAAGCCAGATTGGTAATAAATGCATCGGAAACAGCTTTCAGTACGTCTTGATAATGAGAAAGGACAGCAGGAGAGGCTGCTTTTTTCACGATAGCCTTAATAACGGCCATTTGGTTTTTACCACGCTGGATATCGCCGGATGCAAACGAATGACGCTCGCGGGAAAAGGCCAGAGCAGCACGTCCGTCCAGATGATTGGTGCCTTCAGAAAATGTGTAGGAATCCTGATAGAAACCATCGCCGGACTCATTGGGGATTTCCATGGTATTGGTGGTGAAATCAAATTCGGAGTCGACATCGATACCGTCCAAAGCGTCCACAATATTGACAAGACCGTTAAAGTTTACGCGCATATAGTAAGAAATATCTACGCCATACAGATCGGAAAGAACATTCATGGACTCATCAATGCCGTATAGACCTGCATGGGTGAGCTTATCCATTTCGCCGTTAAAACTGAGTGGCAGATAGTAGTCACGCGGTGTGTTCACTAATAAGATCTGGTGAGTCTGGGGATTTACTACAGCCAGAATGTTTACATCACTCAGACTTGTGGCGTTGATGTCACTTTGCCGGGCATCAATGCCGCTGCAGTAAACGACAAAAGGCTTTTCGATATTTAACTTTTTGCCGGAGGGTTTATTAACTTGATGCTCCGTGGTAAATTCATAGATGATACGGGTATCATCGGAAAATGATTTGTATTTTTCAGTTGTTTTCAGAACAGAAATATATCCTCGATTAATAAGAACGGCGTCGACGTCACCGCGGTAAAGTGCATCAGCTAATTCCGTGGAATTTGAATAGGATACCATTTCCATTTGATGACCGATTTGTTCGTTAGCCTGTTTACGTATACTTTGCATAACATCGCTGTCGATACCTGCTAAGTAACCGAATGTGTAATCAGCTGCGTCCTGCAGGGATTGTGCGGGATCATCGGTCATAACAATCACAGACGTAATTTCCTTTTCTGTGAACATACCGGTAATCTTAACGATGGCATCTTGTACAGATTCGGTGGCAATAGAGGTGTATAGCATAGCAATAGCCATAGGAATCGCAAGCAGGCCGCAAATAAGTTTACCCAGCTTATTGTACCGAAGCGGGAATTGTACAATCATGTGTATGATGTTTATGAATGCAAGCAAACCGATAACAACATAGAACCATGTGTTTGTCAGCATTTGAGTAGATCGTAGCTGCAAAATAAGAACAGTGCTGGCAATCAGTAACAGCAACAAGGAAAACATACCAAATTGATCGATAAAAGTGCGGCGACGTTTTCTGCGAGGTCTATCGCCTTCTAAATAGTCGCCTCTGCGAGGTGCATATCGTGAATCCATAATAGGTTCCTTTCGTGTAATATTAAACAGACTTATTTATTATAATACTTTCTTTCCTCAATTGCCAGTAAAAATTATCAAATGATCAATATATTTGTAAAAAAATATCTGATTATGTCGCATATAGGGAGTATCCTTGGGAAGCACGCCGAATTTCAGTTGAATTACAGCGTGATTCGTGGTACACTATGATGCAAGATATACGCAAGATCAAGAGGAGGAAGGAAGTATGAAAGCAGCACTTGTCATTATGGCGGCCGGTTTAGGTTCTCGATATGGCGGTAATAAACAGATAGATGGCGTGGGCCCTAACGGTGAGATCCTGATGGAGTATTCTATCCATGATGCGATTCGTGCCGGTTTTACAAAAGTAGTGTTTATTATCAAGCCTGACATGGTTGATATGATGAAGAATCTCTGCGGAGACCGTTTGAAGAAAATGACGACACACGACGGTGATCCGGTCGAGGTGTGCTACGCCATTCAGGATTTCGGCAGTGTGCCTGCTTTTTATCAGATTCCTGCCGAACGTACCAAGCCTTTTGGCACAGCTCATGCGGTATTATGTGCCAGAGAGTTTGTAAATGAGCCTTTCTGCGTGATCAATGCCGACGATTATTACGGCGTCGATGCCTATCGTGCTATTTATGAGGAACTGTGCCGTATGCCTGCAAACGGCAGAGCGACTATGGTAGGCTATGAACTGCGTAACACGGTCAGCATCAACGGCACAGTGTCCCGCGGTGTGTGCAACGTAAAGGACGGTTGCCTGAGCAACATCAAGGAAACGCTGAAGATTCAGCTTTTTGAAGACGGTACCATTGCCGATGTGGCGGACGGTGCACATAACGAACTGGCACCGGATACAGTGGTGTCGATGAACTTCTGGGGATTTTCTCCTGCGATTTTCGATGAACTGGAGAAATATTTCCATAATTTCCTGCACAATGTTGCAGGTGACAATATCAAGGCGGAATGCCTGCTGCCGAATATGGTAGGTGAACTGGTACAAAAAGGAGAACTGCAGGTATCTGTTCTGCACTCGGCAGATCGTTGGTTCGGCATGACCTACCATGAGGATCGCCTGAATGTGGCCAATGAACTGAAAAGACTGCACGAGAATGGTACATATCCCGTTTCCTTGCGTGGATAATTTTTGACAACAAAGAAGAGGTGCGCGGAATATTTCCGCGCACCTCTTTTGCTGCTCACCGACTTAGCGGCTCTGATTGGTGTTCTGATTGTTCTTGTTATTGGTGTTCTGATTGGTATTCTGGTTTTTCTTGTTGTTAGTGTTCTGGTTGGTGTTCTGGTTGTTCTTGTTGCTGGTGTTCTGATTATTGAAATTCTTGTTGTCCATTTAGGACACCTCCTTCTGTACTAAATCGTACAGATGTAGTGTTTCCGAAAGTGAAAAAGCTATGCAAAAATAAATAAAAATATTTCAAAAAAGTTGTTGACAAACAGGGGAGAGTGGGTTACAATACTCAGGTGAAAACAAAGAAGGTCGGTGCATCCGCCTCACCTCCCGCGAAAAAGCAAAGAGGTTAAAAGCGAAATGATGGCCCTGAATGGGGTTTTGATTTGTTGCGCGGATGCCATGTGCGTTCGCGTTTTTATTTTGGAATGGAGGTGCTTCGGTTATTAGCAAAGTAGTGCATCAACTGAACGAAGAGATCCGCGATAAGGAGATCCGTCTGATCGGTGAAACCGGTGAGCAACTGGGTATCGTATCGTCTGAGGAAGCTCTGAATATTGCAGAGGAGCGCGGTCTGGATCTGGTAAAGATTTCCCCGCAGGCGGTGCCGCCTGTCTGCAAGCTCATGAATTACGGTAAGTATCGTTTTGAGCAAAGCAAGCGAGAAAAGGAAGCCAGAAAGAATCAGCATGTGGTAGAAGTCAAGGAAATTCGTATGTCCCCGGGCATTGATGTGGGCGACTTCAATACCAAGCTGAAAAATGCGCAGAAGTTCCTGGCAGACGGTAACCGAGTTAAGGTTTCCGTTCGATTCCGTGGTCGTGAAATGGCACATACGGATATCGGCCGCGATCTGCTGAATAAGTTTGCCGAACAGTGCGCCGAAGCAGCAACATTGGATAAGGCAGCCAAGATGGAAGGCCGGAATATGTCTATTTTCCTGTCTCCCAAGGCTGGTAAGTAAACAAGTATTTCATTTGCATTGAGCAAGGAAACATACGGAAGGAGAAACATTATGCCTAAACTGAAGACCCATAGCGGCGCCAAGAAGCGCTTCAATCTGACGAAATCCGGCAAGGTCAAGAGAGCACACGCTTTCAAGAGCCACATCCTGACCAAGAAGGACACCAAGCGCGGCCGTCGCCTGCGCAGCACCACCTATGCGGACAGCACCACCGAGGCTACCATCCGCAAGATGATCCCTTACAAATAAGAGTCGGAACCGTTAGAATAGGAGGCAATAAGATATGGCAAGAGTTAAAGGCGCAATGATGGCGCGCAAAAGAAGAAATAAGACCCTGAAGCTGGCCAAGGGTTATTGGGGTGCTAAGTCCAAGCACTTCAAGATGGCTAACGAGCAGGTTATGAAGTCCCTGACCTATGCTTACATTGGTCGTCGTCTGAAGAAAAGAGATTTCCGTCAGCTGTGGATTACCCGTATCAGCGCTGCTTGCAAGCTGAACGGTATGAACTACTCCACCTTCATGCACGGTCTGAAGGTTGCCGGTATCGAGATCAACCGCAAGATGCTGTCCGAGATGGCTATCAACGATGCAGTTGCTTTCTCCGCACTGTGCGACATCGCCAAGAAGGCCTAAGTTAACATGAATAGAAAAGAGAGAGTCGTTAGACTCTCTCTTTTTCCATAGATAAACCCATAGATGGCAGGTAGCATCTATGGGTTTCTTTCTTTATTCTTCAGTTTCTTCAGTAACCTCAGTCTGCTGGGGTTCGGGTTCTTCCCAAGGCTCCATAGTGGCCACACAGCGGTTGATATTCTTGCCCAGCTCATAGAACTTGGCCTCATAGTCGGTCATCACACCCACGGGGCCATTGGCGTGGAGATCACGGGTAACTTCGCTTAGGGCAAAGCCAAACTGGGGGATTTCCTCCACGGAGAACTCGAACAGTTTGTCATTATCACTCTTGAAGTGGATCTGACCGCCCGTTTTCAGCACTTTCCTATACTGCTTGAGGAAGTTACCGTGGGTCAGACGGCGTTTTTTCTGATTGCTCTTAGGCCATGGATCGCAGAAATTGATGTAGATGCGGTCTACTTCTTCAGCGGCAAACATTTCCGGCAGGGTAGCGGCATCTCCAACAACAAAGAATACGTTGGTAAGGCCCTCGTTTTTTGCGCGTTCCATAGCGATAACCATGGCATCAGGCACCTTTTCTACAGCAATCAGCAATACATCCGACTCATTCTTTGCTGTATTCACAGTAAAGCGACCCTTGCCGCAACCCAACTCCACACGCAGTTCTTTTGCCTCCGGCATCAAATCACGCCAGTGACCGGCATAGGCAGCGGGATCTGTGATCCAATATTCCTGACACACCTCCATACGGGGATGCAGATTTTTCTTTTTGCGCATACGCATAGTGAGATTCCTCCTGAAACGGATAAGACATTTCGTAAAAATACCTTTCCATTTATACCACAAAAACGGGTGCGCTGTAAATAAAATTTTTATTTTTGTTTTCTTGCACGGCAAAGCAGGGAGCGAGATGTTTTATCTGCTTGAAAATTGTGCAAATATTGCTATTTGCTTTTGTGAAATATGATAAAAATGAAAAAGGGGAGTGGCAAGGGGTTGATAAAATTTAAACAATATACTATAATACGAAATGTATGAGGGGGATTGTCTTTAGCGATAAATTTCCAAAAACAATCACCCGAAAGGCTGCCGCCAAAAGTTTATTCTATCAGTGGCAGACCAAGGAGTAAGGAGGAACTAACATGACGAACGTTTTGTTAGAAAAGAAAGGTAACATCGCTGTTGCAACGATCAACCGTCCCAAGGCTCTTAACGCACTGAACTCTGAGGTGCTGGAAGACCTGAACGAACTGGTTGATATTGTCAACGCAGACGAAGATATCCGTGCTCTGGTTCTGACCGGTGCAGGCGAGAAGGCATTTGTTGCCGGCGCTGATATCGGTGAGATGAGCACCTTGACCAAGGCAGAAGGCGAGGCATTTGGTAAGAAGGGTAATGATGTGTTCCGCAAGATCGAAACAATGCCTATTCCCACTATTGCCGCTATTAACGGTTTTGCATTGGGCGGCGGCTGCGAGCTGAGCATGAGCTGCGACATCCGCATTTGTGCAGATACTGCTGTGTTCGGTCAGCCCGAAACCGGTTTGGGCATTACCCCCGGCTTTGGCGGTACCCAGCGTCTGGCACGTCTGGTCAGCCCCGGTATGGCCAAGCAGTTGATCTATGCTGCCAAGAACATCAAGGCAGACGAAGCACTGCGTATCGGTCTGGTCAATGCCGTGTATCCTCTGGCTGAGCTGATGGAAGCTGCAGAGAAGCTGGCAAACACCATCGCAAAGAACGCACCTATTGCCGTGCGTGCCTGCAAGAAGGCTATCAATGACGGCCTGCAGGTCGATATGGACCAGGCTATCGTCATTGAAGAGAAGCTGTTTGGCAGCTGCTTCGAGACCGCTGATCAGAAAGAGGGCATGGGCGCTTTCCTGGAAAAGCGTAAGCACGAGCCCTATCAGAACAAGTAATTGTTAATTAACAGGCAAAAGCCTGATGATTAAAAAACAGCATTTCATAATCCAAAATTAGATTTAGGAGGAAAAAACATGAAAGTAGCAGTTTTTGGCGCAGGTACCATGGGTAGCGGTATCGCACAGGTATTCGCAGCAAAGGGCCACACCGCTCTGATGTATGCATCCAGCGTGGCAAGCGCACAGCGTCACAAGGATAAGCTGGCTGCCTCTCTGAACAAGAAGGTCGCTCGTGGCAAGATGACTCAGGAAGCCGCTGACGATCTGATGAGCCGCGTGCTGGTCGAGGAATTCGAGGCTGCCGCTGATGCCGATCTGGTTATCGAGTGCGTTGCTGAGAACATGGCTGTTAAGAAGGAACTGCTGGGCAAGCTGGACGCCATCTGCAAGGATGAGACCATCTTCGCTTCCAACACCTCTTCTCTGTCTATCACCGAAATGGCTGCCGGTCTGAAGCACAACATGATCGGTATGCACTTCTTTAACCCCGTGCCCGCTATGAAGCTGGTCGAGGTCATTGCCGGCGGTAACACCCCCGCTGAGCTGGTTGAGGAAATCAAGAATCTGTCCATCGAGATCGGTAAGACCCCCGTTGTCGTCAACGAGGCTCCCGGCTTTGTGGTCAACAAGATCCTGATTCCTTACTGCAACGAAGGCGTTTGCGTTCTGCAGGAAGGCGTTGCTTCCGCAGAGGATATCGATATTGCTATGCAGCTGGGCTGCAACCACCCCATGGGCCCCCTGCATCTGGGCGACCTGATCGGCTGGGATATCGTGCTGAACATCATGGACGTTCTGTACAATGAGACCCACGATAGCAAGTATCGCGCAAACGTGTTGATCCGTAAGATGGTTCGCGCCGGTAAATTGGGCATGAAGACCGGTGAGGGCTTCTTCAATTACAACAAGTAAAAATCAGAAAAGGAGAAAAGAGTATGGATTTCCATCTGACTAAGGAACAGCTGCTCGTTCGCAAGATGTACCGCGAATTCGCAGAGAACGAAGTAAAGCCTCTGGCAGCCGAAATCGACGAAGAAGAGCGTTTCCCCATGGAAACCGTCGAGAAGATGGCTAAGCTGGGTATGATGGGTATTTACTTCCCCAAGGAGTACGGCGGCGCTGGCGGCGACGTCCTCAGCTATGCAATGTGCGTTGAGGAGCTGGCCAAGGTCTGCGGTACCACCGCTGTTATCGTTTCCGCTCATACCTCCCTGTGCGCCGCTCCCATTTTTGAGAACGGTACCGAGGAGCAGAAGAAAAAGTATCTGCCTGACCTGTGCTCCGGTAAGAAGATCGGTGCATTCGGTCTGACCGAGCCCGGTGCTGGTACCGACGCTCAGGGTCAGCAGACCACCGCTGTTTTGGATGAGTCCGGCGAGAACTATATCCTGAACGGCTCCAAGTGCTTCATCACCAACGGCAACGTTGCTGATACTTTTGTTATCATCGCTGTTACCGGTAAGGTCACCGATAAGCGCGGCCGCTCCATGAAGGAGATCTCCGCTTTCATCGTTGAGAAGAGCGATAAGGGCTTCTCTCAGGGTAAGCACGAGAAGAAGATGGGTATTCGCGGTAGTTCTACCTGCGACCTGATTTTCGAGGATTGCGTGATTCCTAAGGATCGTATGCTGGGTAAGAAGGGTGAAGGCTTCAAGATTGCTATGAAGACTCTGGACGGCGGCCGTATCGGTATCGCTTCTCAGGCTCTGGGTCTGGGCGAAGGTGCTGTCGAAGAAGCTATCAAGTACACCAAGGAGCGCGTTCAGTTCGGTAAGCGCATCTCCCAGTTCCAGAACACTCAGTTCCAGCTGGCTGATATGCACACCCGTATGCAGGCTGCTCAGTACGTTGTGTACGCTGCTGCTATGAAGAAGCAGAACCACGAGCCCTACAGCATGGACGCTGCTATGGCTAAGCTGTTCGCTGCTGAGGCTGCTTCCGATGTTACCCGTCGCGCCGTTCAGCTGTTCGGTGGCTACGGTTACACCCGTGAATATCCCGTTGAGCGCATGATGCGTGATGCCAAGATCACTGAGATCTACGAAGGCACTTCCGAAGTCCAGCGCATGGTTATTTCCAGCAACCTGGGCGTAAAGTAATAAGGAGGTAAAGGCAAAATGAAAATTTTAGTTACTGTTAAGCAGGTTCCCGATACCTCCGGTAAGGTGGCTGTGAATCCTGATGGCACTCTGGACCGTGCTTCTATGCAGACCATTATCAACCCCGATGATATGAACGCAGTTGAGGCAGCTCTGTCCTTGAAGGACGAGCTGGGCTGCAAGGTCGTGGCTTTCACCATGGGGCCTCCTCCCGCAGAAGGTATGCTGCGTGAGCTGATGGCTATGGGCGTTGACGAAGGTGTTCTGGTTACCGCTCGTGAGTTCGGTGGTTCCGATACCTACGCAACTTCCCAGATCCTGGCTGCTGCTATTGATACTTACGGCATTGAAGACGATGACATTATCCTGGCTGGCCGTCAGGCAATCGATGGCGATACCGCTCAGGTTGGTCCTCAGATCGCTGAAAAGCTGCATCTGCCTCAGGTTACCTATGCCGGCGAGATCAAGAAGGATGGCAACACCTATACCGTTAAGCGTATGCTGGAAGATGGTTACATGACCGTCAAGGTGAAGGCCCCCTGCATGATCACCTGCATTAAGGAACTGAATCAGCCTCGTTATCTGTCCGTTGGCGGTGCTTTCGAAGCTTATTCCAAGCCCCTGGTCACTATGACCTATGAGACTCTGAAGGATCATGAGCTGATCGATGCTACTACCATCGGTCTGAAGGGCTCTCCCACGAACATTCTGACCTCCTTCACGCCTCCCCAGAAGGGTGCCGGCATGATGCTGGAAGGCGATGCCAAGGAAACCACCGGAAAGCTGGCTGGCATCCTGGCCGCCAAGCATATTATCTAAGGAAGGAGATAAGAAAATGGCTTTTAATAGTGCTGATACCGCTGCCTTCAAAAACGTATGGGTTTTCTGTGAGCAGCGTCAGGGCGTAATGATGCCCACTACTTTTGAACTGATCTCCGAGGGCCGCAAGCTGGCTGACGAGCTGGGTGTGGAACTCTGCGGTATTCTGCTGGGCGACAATGTCGACGGTATTGCTGCTGAGCTGGGCAACTACGGCGCCGATAAGGTGTACGTGTACAATAGCCCCCTGCTGAAGGACTTCACCACCGATGCTTACACCAAGGTTATCACCGAGGCTGTCGAAGAGATTAAGCCTGAGGTTCTGCTGTTTGGTGCATCCAACATCGGCCGCGATCTGGCTCCCCGTTGCGCAGCTCGCCTGCACACCGGTCTGTGCGCAGACTGCACCCATCTGGACATTGATATGCCCAACTACAAGGACTTCCTGCGTGAAGCTTCCACTCTGGCCGAGGATCGTATCGATCGCCTGGGCGTTGTGAAGATCGCTGGTCAGGATCATCCTGTTGACCGTGACCTGAAGATGACCCGTCCTGCATTCGGCGGTCACCTGATGGCTTCCATCTTCTGCCCCCGTTTCCGTCCCGCTATGGCTACTGTCCGTCCTGGCGTTATGAAGAAGCGCGAGTGCAAGAAGGATGTTGAGATTCTGCATCCCGCATTCAACCTGTCCGCTGAGGACGTCAAGACCGAGGTCGTCGAGGTCGTTAAGGCTGCCAAGAAGATGGTTGACCTGATCGGTGCTGACTTCATCGTTTCCGTCGGCCGTGGTATTTCCAAGGATGTCGAGAAGGGTATCGCTCTGGCAGAGGAACTGGCTGAGGTCCTGGGTGGCGTCGTTGGTTCTTCCCGCGCTTGCGTTGACTCCGGTTGGATCTCCGCTGACCATCAGGTCGGCCAGACCGGTAAGACCGTTCACCCCAAAGTCTATGTTGCGCTGGGTATCTCCGGTGCTATCCAGCACAAGGCTGGTATGCAGGATTCCGAGTGCATCATCGCTGTGAACAAGAACGAGTCCGCTCCTATCTTTGAGGTTGCTGACTACGGTATCACCGGTGACCTGTTCAAGGTCGTTCCCGAGATGATCGAGGCTATCAAGGCTGCTAAGGCTGCTCAGTAATCTTTGATTAACTGTCAAAAGAGGCTGTCCCAATCAGGGACAGCCTCTTTTTTCTTGACGAAATGACCTCCATACATTATACTGATAAAAAAGGTTGGAGGTATGAAATATGGCCTATATTGCAATGATTGGTTTACTTTTTTTCCCTATCATTTTTCTGATGTCTGCGGCATTGTTCTATGTCCGTTGGCAAAATGAACACGAGAACGAGGAATTAGCAAAGAAAAGCAAAAAAGTGTTCAAAATCTGTTTGATTGCCGCTGGAATTTCTATTGTTGTGTTTGGTGTGCTGAAACTTGCGTTTCCGTTTAATTAAATGAAAAAGGATCTGCTTATAAAGCAGATCCTTTTACTTTTAAAATTCAGGATAACCGTCTTTCAATTTTTCATTGTAAATAGCGCGTTCGCCGCCGATAAACTTTGGACGCACACGGGCGGCAAGCAAAATGGCATCACCAATGTGTTTCTGCTCCAGACGGACGGGAACAGCCACACGCTTTAAGTGCATACCAATCAAAGTACCGCCGATATCCAAACCGGCATCTGCTTTGATTTCCTCTAATGCCACGGGGTGACGGAAGGAATTGTACGCCGCAGTAGCAAAAGAACTGCCGGCCTTGGGCTGGGGCATCACATTGACAATCTCAGCATCGGGAACAGCCTCATAGTCAACGATCAATGCGCGGTTGAGATGTTCGCAGCACTGTGCGGCAATATAAATACCAAGAGGGGAGAAGACACTGTTCAAGCCATCAAAAATCGCCTGACCAACTTCCGGTGTGGACCAACTGCCGACCTTGCGACCAACGACCTCGCTGGTAGAACAACCTACCACAACGATTTGACCTTTGTGCAATTTTGCCTCAATGACTAACTGCTTGGCGGCATTGGCTGCCTCTTGCTGTACTTGCTGTAATAATTCTGCTTTTTCTACTTCATGAATGATTCCTGCCATAACACGATTCCTCACTTTGCCAGTTTTTCTAATATTTTGCTTCGTTTAAACAGTTTCATCAGTACAACACCGATGATAATTCCCGTTGCACCTTGCACCAGATCACCGGGGATACTCAATGCGGCGCCGAGTCCCTTACCCAGTAATAGAGCGGTAAATCCAAAATATCCAAGAGTCATAAGTAATTCACCGGCAATGCCGCTAACGATCAATGCACCGCGCTTACGCCCCATAGCCTGCCAAATCAGTGCTGCAACCATTGCATCAGTAGCTTTAATAATCAATGTAGCAGGAGCATAGTATGTGTATCCCGCCAAGAGATCCGTCAGCATTGCACCGATACCTGCAGCCGCTGCGCCGTACCACGGTCCCAAAAGCCAGCCGGAAAGCAATACGAAGCAATCACCAAGATTGACATAGCCCCCGGTAGGGGAAGGTATTCTGATTACCATAGTCGCAACAAATACCAAAGCAGCCAACAATGATGACATCACAAGTTTTCTGATTTTTGCATCTTTCATGTGAATACTCCTTGCTTTCTGAGTCTTTCTGTATTATAGTATAAACTGGTATTATTAAAATAACCACAAAAGTATTAGTTGATAATACCAGATGGAGGCGATTATGCTTACATACGCTTTTCAGAAAGACATCGGTATCAGTCTGTATGAACAGCTTTACCGAAACATCAAAGAGGATATTCTAACCGGGAAACTGCAGGCAGGGGAGAAACTGCCATCAAAACGTACGCTGGCGGGGCATTTAGAAGTAAGTGTGATCACGGTAAAAAACGCGTATGAACAGTTGATGGCAGAAGGATATATTTACGGAATTGAAAAGAAGGGATATTACGTAAGCAGTATGGAGCGCCCCATCTCCGCTGCGCCGATGACCTACGATATACAGAAAACGCAGGAACAGACATGGTTTCTGGATTTTGTGACAAATTCCATATCTGCGGAGTATTTTCCTTTTACTGCGTGGGCTAAGTTGATGCGTCAGACGATTTTGGAGCAGGATAAAGCCCTGCTTCACGCTGCGCCCTATAATGGTGCTGCGTCCCTGCGATTGGCGATAGCCGATTATCTGCATCAATTCCGTGGTATGACAGTATCTCCGGAGCAGATTATTATCGGTGCCGGTACTGAGTTCCTATATAATTTATTGCTCCAACTTTTAGGCCGCGATAAGGTGTATGCTGTGGAAGATCCGGGATACAGTAAGATTACCAAGATATATGAAAGTAATGGTGTTTCTCTGTGCCGTATCGGATTGGACGAAAGCGGACTGTCTGCGATACAACTGCGCCAGCAACGTGCGGACGTGGTGCACATATCTCCGTCACATCATTATCCCACCGGCATTGTGATGCCTATTACGCGCCGTCAGGAGTTGCTGCGCTGGGCAAGCGAGGGTGAGGGACGCTATATTTTGGAGGACGATTATGACAGTGAATTTCGCTTTGTCGGACGTCCGATTCCCACACTGTTTTCAGTCGATGAAAACGAGTGTACAATCTATCTGAATACCTTTTCGAAGACGATTGCTCCGTCGATTCGCATCAGTTATATGGTCTTGCCTACGCATCTGCTGTATAGATTCCGCGATAACTTAGGATTCTATTCCTGCACCGTATCCAGTTTTGAGCAGTATACTTTGGCATCCTTTTTGTCACAGGGGCGGTATGAACAACACCTTAGCCGCATGAAAAACCGCTACCGGCAAAAACGGGATAAAGTGATTGAACTGATTCGCACGGGAGAACTTGCCCATCGTGCCGAAATTATGGAGCAGGATGCGGGACTTCACTTTCTGATGCGTATAAAGACAGATTTAAGCGATACAGAATTGCGCGAACGGGCTGCGAAACAAGGCTTGCGTCTTGCTCTACTGTCGGATTATTATCATTCTCCGGCAGATGCACCGCCTCATGTATTGGTGGTCAATTATTCGGGTATTGATATTGAAAAATTACCGGAAGGAATACATCGTCTGGCTGTTATTTTGGAGGGAAAAGAAAATGTATGACGAACTGACTAAAAGTGATCTGCAGAAAATGCAGGAAGAGATCGATTATCGTATCAAAGAACTGCGTCCTAAACTGATTGAGGACGTGCAAACCGCCCGTGCATTTGGCGATTTAAGCGAAAACTTTGAATATAAGTGTGCCAAGCAGGAGAAAAATCGCAATGAGAGCCGTATTCGTTACTTGGAACGTATGATTAAAACGGCTCATGTGATTGAAGATACTTCTACGGATGAAACAGCAGGACTCTATGATTCGGTGGAAATTCTTATGGAGAATACCGGTAAGAGCCGTGTGATCCAGTTGGTCACAACCCTGCGTCAGGACGCGTTGAAAGGTTGGATCAGCAAGGAATCTCCCGTTGGTAAGGCCGTCATGGGGCATAAAGCAGGGGAGCGTGTTCACGTGGATATGGGAAACGGGAAAGGCTACTACATTCAGATTCTTTCTATTACAAAGGGCACCGATGACGGCAGTGTTCCTATCGGCAGTTTCTGAGCAAAAAAACATCGCAGCAAATGCTGCGATGTTTTTTCAGTAAATTAGAGCAATTCGGAAAAGCCCATGATATATCGGTCACACACCTGCTGCATTTCGGCTTCCGTTTGGAAGAAGACGGGATCATGCACTCCGATTACCGTCATACCTGCCGCTTTGGCCGCACAGCAGGCTTTAATGGAATCATCATAGAATGTACAGTCATTTACCTTTACATCCATTTCTCTGGCAACGATACGATATATTTCCGGATCTGTTTTTTCTATTTTAAGTTCGTTTGCAAAGAAGATGCGGGTAAAGTAGGGCATCAGACCTAATTTGGTCAGTGCAGCATGGCAATGCTCAGGTACACTTGAGGTGAGTACGATCATTGTTTCACCGTTTGCCTTGCATTTTTCCAGATAATCTACCACACCGGGTTTTACCGGAACTTTTGTGGCGTACATATCGCCCGCCATTTCCATCCATTCCGCCATGATTTCTTCAATTGATTCATCCAAATGGCAGTATTGTTTGGTAAATTCTGCAGCGAGAGGGAAGATGGTATGTGCCACACCCGCGCAATACTCTTCCGTGTATGTATAACCGCGTTTTGCTAAGAAGGCCTCATCTACACCACGCCAGATGCCGTTGGAATCAATCAAGGTTCCGTCCATATCAAATATCAGCATTATTTTTCCTCCGTCCAAAAACGCCATGGGAAATCGACAGCCTCTTCGGCATAGTCGATACCAATGCGTTTTCCACAATATATCGTTTGATTTATTTTTTCTTCCGGTAGTCCCAGATCTGATAGCGTCTGACAAATGAAGAGTGTATCACCAAGCAGATCCTCGCCATTGAGCGCTCTGTCAAGGTCTAATGCCTTACAGCATTTACCGGGCCCGTTGAGGAAATTCTTCCTTTGATATGTGCTTAATTCCGAAAGAGACTTACCGTAACGCAGCAACGCCATACGCTCTGTACCGTATACGGGAGCCAAACCACGCAAAAGAATCGCCTCCGGCTCACCCTCAACATTTGTGGTGAAATTCAGACAATGGTACATACCGTAAATCAGATAGATATACGCATGACCCGGAGGACCAAACATTACCGCATTGCGTGCAGTTTTATGATAGCCGTAAGCGTGACACGCTTTGTCGATGCTTCCGACATAGGCCTCCGTTTCCGTAATGCGGCATACCAGCATTTCGCCGTTCCATATACGAACCAAATAACAGCCGAGCAGTTTGCGGGCAATTTCCACCGTATCTCTAACAAAAAAATTACGACAAACTCTTGTCATTTTCTCACCTCAATGATATGATTCTATCATCTATTTTGAAGGCTGTAAATGGACAATATTCTGTTTTATGCCGGAAACGGAGGTCGAGATGAAATATAATTACAAAAAAGGCTTGACCGCCATTATGCTCTGTTTCCTGATCTGGGGCTTTCAGCCGTTGTATTTTAATCTGTGCGATGGTGTAGATACGCTGTTTCTGATGGCGTGCCGCATTATCTGGGCAGCAGTATGTTGTCTGATTATCCTGAAATGTCAGGGGAAGTTGCCACAGTTATGGGCAGCGTTTCGCGACAAGAGCGTGATGAAGCGGGAAGTACCAGCTATGTTCTTCTTGTTTGCCGACTGGATCATTTATCTTTGGGCCGTGCAGAACGGAAGAGTGTTTGAGTGCAGTCTTGGCTATTATATCCAGCCTCTTGTGGTGTTTGCCTTTGGCGCAATCATCTTTAAGGAAAAGATGAGTTGGCGTCATTTTGTCATTATGGGTATTGTCATTGTTGGTATCATACTCAGTGCCAATGGTTTTGGCGGTGTGCCCTATGTGACGATCTCACTTGCCACGGCATTTGCTATTTATGCTGCTATCAAAAAGAGTCTGACTATCGATTCCATTGTCAGCACAACGATTGAAATATTGATGATGGTACCTATTGCGCTGCTGTTTGTCCTCTTTTTCCGTATGGGCGACAACGGTTTGGCTTCCATTACGTTTACACGTCAGTTACTGATGATGGGTGCCGGCGTGATCACGGGAACGCCTATGCTGCTCTATGCCATCGGTGTACGTAATCTGCCGCTGATGATGACCGGTATCGGTCAGTATCTCAGCCCTACGTTGGCAATCTTTTGTGGTATGATTTTGGGTGAGCATCTGACACATGAGAAGTTGATCAGTTTCCTGTTTATCTGGGCAGGTGTGGTCCTCTATGTGCTGAACACGATTTATGAAGAAAAGAAACGGGCGAAAGTTGTTTGATTACTCCATACGACGCGCGGCTTTTATCGGCCGCGCGGGTAAATGTCAAGAAGAATTTTGACAAAAGCGTAAAATTGTAACACAAATATATTTAATTTCACGCACGTTTTATCATCTACCGCGTTATAATTTCATTTTATGACCTAAAAAATGGTTTTTTGTCTTGAGGGCGAGGACAGATGAACGACAAAAAACCATTTTTCTTTACGGTCAAAAAACAAAATTACTTAACACGCGCTAACGATGATAAAGCGTGCCGCCCTCGTCCTTGGGTACACGGCCGCAGGAGCGGCCGGCGGGGGATACGCAAGATAAAAAGAGC
>JAZLIB010000023.1:0-9931 GCA_045617185.1 Vescimonas sp. | reverse complement strand
AAATAGCGACTTTCCTATACGTGGCGAAATGGTGCGTTGTGTTATCAGTCGATCAGGTGGTATATCTTGCCGCTGGGCACGAAATGCTTGGCCTCTTCCACGCCGTCCATCACGCGTTTAGCGCCTTCGTACAAGGCCTCCATCTCACATTCGCCCGGATATACCCGTACCGGTGCCAAAAATCCGATGTAGTCCTTTATTCTGCTGACCAGATAATCGGAGTAAGCCATACCGCCGGTAAGGGCTATGGCATCCACCTGACCTTTCAGCGCGGTACAAAGCCCACCGATTTCTTTAGCGATCTGATATACCATGCAGTCTATGACCTTGGCGGCGTAGAGATCGCCTTGTGCAATGCGTTCTTCTATCTCCTGCAGGTTTTCTGTACCGAGATGTCCCACAAGGCCGCCGTTGCCCACCAGTTTATCCCAGATCTCTCTCTTGGATAGATGCTGATCAAAAGCCATCTCCAGAATGTCGATATTGGGAATTGCGCCGGCGCGGTTAGCAGACATAGGCCCGTCACCGTCCATGCTGTTGTTCACATCTACAGTCCGCCCGTTGCAGTGGGCGCCAACGCTCAGTCCGCCACCCATGTGGCATATAACGCAGGTGGTATGTTCGATGTCTTTCCCAAGACTTTCTGCCACCTTGCGGTAAATAGCCCGCTGACTCAGCGCGTGCCAGCGGCACCGGCGGCGGATGCCCTTTACGCCGGTCATGCTGGCCTCGTCGGTCAATTCATCTACTAAGCCGGTGTCGACAATGAATACGGGAATACCATATTCCTGACCGAGCGGATATGTCATCATTGCCCCCAGATTGCACGCGTGCTCAATACACGGATTATCCATCAATTCGGTCATCATGATTTCGTCCACTGCGTAGGTACCGCTGCCGATAGGATATACATCTGGACCGCGAGAACAGATGGCCCACAGATTCTCCACCGTGACCGTTTTATCCTCCAGTATTCTGCGGAGATCTTCCTGCCGCATGAATCGCTGATCGGCAATATGTACATAGCGGTTGATTTCGTCCTTTGTGTATCGAATGTCTTCTTTCCAAAGAACCGCGCCGTTTTCGTACAGCGCTACCTTAGTAGATGTAGACCCGGGATTAACCACTAAAATCTGCTTTGTTTTCATATCGGTTACCTCAATTCATTCACTATGCGCCTTGCAGTTGCGCCGCTCATCGCTCTATATGCTCCAAAATTTTCCCACAACTATACGAAAAAGTCAACAATATCGCTTGACTATTTGTGGCGATATGTTATGATATTAACAAGGTACTTATTTGAAATACGTACACTGACATCTCTGATCTCCTTTTTTAGGCGGCATCGATGGCCTTTTGGCCACACTTATCCCCTTCGGTGTCTGCTTCTTGAAGGGAAGTCCGAGTATGTCTAAATATGTAAATTAAAAAAGGAGTTTTTGCTATGGAACTGAAGAACAAGGGTTTTGCAACTCGTCAAATCCATGCTGGTCATCAGCCCAACACCGCCGGTGCACTGTGCGTGCCCATCTATCAGACCTCTACTTTCGTATTTGACTCTGTCGAGCAGGGCGGTCGTCGCTTTGCCGGTCAGGAAGACGGTTACATCTACTCCCGTCTGTCCAACCCCACTGTTGACTTCGTTGAGAAGAAGCTGGCTAACCTGGAAGGCGGCGAGGCTGCTCTGGGTACCGCTGCTGGTATGGGCGCTATCTCCGCTGCTCTGTGGTCCAGCGTTGTTGCCGGTGACGAGATCGTGGCTTCCGATACGCTGTATGGCTGCACCTTCTCCCTGCTGAACCACGGCATGACCAAGTTCGGTGTCAATGTCAAGTTCGTTGACTTCGCTGATCTGGCTGCTGTTAAGGCTGCTCTGTCCGAGAAGACCAAGGTTGTCTATCTGGAGACTCCCTGCAACCCCACTCTGAAGATTGTTGATATCGCTGAGGTCGCTAAGATCGCTCATGAGTTCAACAAGGATATCCGCGTTATCGTTGATAACACCTTCTGCTCCCCCTACATTCAGCGTCCTCTGGAGCTGGGTGCCGATGTCGTCGTCCACAGTGCTACCAAGTATCTGAATGGCCACGGCGACGTGATCGCGGGCTTCGTGGTTGGTAAGGCTGACTTCATCACTCAGGTTCGTACCTTCGGTCTGAAGGACATGACTGGTGCTTCTATGAGCCCCTTCAGCGCATTCCTGCTGGCTCGCGGCATGAAGACTCTGGATATCCGTATGGAACGCCACAGCGCCAACGCTATGAAGGTTGCTGAGTTCCTGGAAAGCCATCCCGCAGTGGATAAGGTTTACTATCCCGGCCTGAAGAGCTTCGAGGGTTATGAGATTGCCAAGAAGCAGATGAGTCTGCCCGGCGGCATGATGGCTATCGAGCTGAAGGCTGACCGTGATGCTGTTGCTGCTGCTCTGAACAAGCTGCAGGTCTGCACCATCGCTGTTTCTCTGGGTGATGCTGAGACTCTGGTTGAGCATGCTGCTACCATGACTCACTCCACCTACACCGCTGAAGAGCTGGCCGCTTCCGGCATCTCTCAGGGTCTGGTTCGTATCAGCGTCGGTCTGGAAGATCCCGAGGATATCATCGCCGATCTGAAGTCCGTTCTGGATACTTTGGTCTGATTTGATCATTTCACAACCAATAAATAAAAGAACTGCCCGGCTTAGCCGGGCAGTTCTTTTATTATTAAAGCATTATCTTTACGGCAAAACCGCAATGGATAATTACACTTGCGGAAAGCGCATGGACCGGGCAAAGATACGATCATAATCGGGTGTCTGTGCCAACTCAAAATATTCCATATTGCGAGAGAGTGTTTCCAATTCCTTACGTGACTCGTGACGCATCAGTGCCATGTAGGCGCCGGTTTTGGATGTGTTGCCCACATAGCGGAGTCTGTCCGCCACTTCAGGCGGTAAAATTCCGACACCAATAAGAGATTCTGCCGGCAGATGTGCACCAAACTGTCCGGCGATCAGCACCTCGTCCAACTGCTCCATAGAGAGGCCTGCCTTATCAAGCAGTGCCGTAAAGCCGGAGAGGATAGCGCCCTTTGCCAATTGCACCTGTCGCACATCTTCCTGCGAAACGGTAACGCGCTCGTCCAATACAACGCAGCGTTGCTTGCCCTCGCCTTGCAAATACGCTGCACGCCAGTCCTGTGTTTGCTCCTTTTTCAAAAGCTGACCGCGCTGGTTGACAAATCCCTGCCGCAGCAGTTCTCGTATGGCTGCCAAAATACCGCTGCCGCACAGTCCCAGCGGAGATTGCTGTCCTATGGTCTGCAGCTCAATTCCGTCGGGTGTAATGTGCAGATCTTCCACGGCGCCATCCGCGGCGCGCATACCGGAGGAGATATTCATGCCCTCCAGCGCAGGACCTGCCGCGCAGGAGCAGCACAGCAGACGGTTGTCTGTTTTCAAAACGATTTCTCCGTTTGTGCCGATGTCAATAAACAGCACATTCCCCTTGCGATGGACAAGATCGCACACGTGGACGCCTGCCACGATATCCGCGCCGATATAGCCGGAAACGTGGGGCAGACAGTACACATCTCCCTCAGGCGCGATAGAAAGACCGATGTCGTCCGCCCTCGCGGTCTTGGCCTCGGTGAAGGACGGTATATAGGGCGCACGGCCAATACTGCGCGCATCTGCGCCCAGCAGCGTGTGCGTCATGGTGCAGTTGGCTGCAACTGTGATGTGCTTAATATTACATTGCGAAATCTGCGCGGTACGGCAAAGCTGTGCAATCATGTCATCAAGCGCAGCAATCAGACATTTTTGCAACGTACGGATACCCGCTTCGCCCTGCTCTACCTCATAGGTGATGCGGCTGAGTACATCAAGCCCGTACTGCTTCTGCGGATTGATGTCCGACGCAGACGCTATCTCGTGGCCACTTTGCAGATCAATCAGCGCCGCCACCACAGTGGTGGTGCCGATATCAATTGCCACACCGTAGCCGTTCTCAAAACTGTCGGGGGTAAAGTCGGGCATATAGCCGTCGGTCAGCACCTGATGATTGGCGTTTCCCTGCGGCAGCGTCACTGTTATGTCTTCTCTCACTTCGGTCTGGCAGGCCAGCACTTCTTCCTCGCCCACGCGAACGCGGCATTTTCCGCAGGTGCCTCGTCCCCCGCAGGGACTTTCCATAATCAAACCGGCCGATTGCAGCGCATGGAGCAATATCTCGCCCTTTTGGCAGGATACGGATATTTGATTGGGTAAAACGGTAATAATGGACATAAATCTACCTACTTCAAAAGAATTTCACGAAACACACGGTTTTGCAGTACCGTGTCGGCGCTTTGAATACAGCATTGACCGCCGATTTTCACTTCACCCCGCAGGGAAAGGCAAGCCTCGCCGTAGCTCATGGGTCGGGGCAGCGTATGCAATTGCCATTGGGCGCAGTCACAGTCCATAAGTGCCAGTGTGGTTTTGGGACAAAGCACCAGCATTTGCTCGCTGCCGACGATTTTTTCTGCTTCACGCAGCAGGGGGAGGGTGAAATCACGGGTGATGCGCTCCATGTTGCGCGGTCCCAGAATCCCCACGGTGGCGGCAGAGTCGGCATAGCTGATCAATTCAGCACCGCTATCTCTGACCGCGCAGATAAACCGCAGGATTTCATCGGATAACTTTGTCATGAGCATTCTGAACTTCTGTGGCTCTTTTCGCATGGCGCGGAACACCACACTAAGATCCACAAGCGAATTCAAGATCGTAAACGGCCCGCTGACCGCAAAAACCACCGTTTCGCCCTCGCTATGCAGCAATTGGCACGCCTGCAAAGTGGAGCGCAGACGCGGTGCGTCCAAATCTATGGAGGGTAACACCAGTAATTCATCTATCGTCTGGCATACAGGCGCTCCTGCACGGGGCGAGCCGTCATCTAAGCGAATCTGTGCGCCCATGGCCTCTGCCTCCAGTGTGTGGCAGAAAGGCAAAATGCACATCTCGGTGTGGGAAAACTCCTTGCGACGCATAGCGAGATCGGCAAGCAACTTTGCGTCCGTGTATACTGCGGGGAAAGTGAAGCCTTGCGCCAGATCGGCAGGAACGCCCATGCTGTCGGCGCGGTCACATCGATAATCCCGTATCATCTCTCCAGTGTCTCCATGAACGCAGCGATGCGGGTATCAAGCTGTCCGGCATCGTTGGGTGAATAGTCGGTTTCCAGCGCCAGATAGGGTACGCCGTTATCGCGGCAGAGCTGCCGAACGGTATTGGTTTCCAACAAGTAGGGCTGGCAGGTCTGCAAGGAAATATCGATCACACCGTCGATGTGGTACTGGGGCAGCAGTTCTTTCAAGTGTACCATACGGCGGCTGTCTGGTGTCATCACAGCACAGCCGACCTGTAAATATGCGTCGGCGATGGCGTCGAGGATATCAGCTCTGTCGGTGTCCACGGTGCTGTCACTCTGTTTGGCGCCGCTGCAGTTCTCAAAGCAGACCACATTGCCGCCGTTGCGCTCCACCGCGCCGACGGTTTTGCCAAGTACGCCGCCGATAGGGCAGCCGGTGACGAGAATCCGCTTACCATGGAGATGCACCTGAGGTGACTGTTGCTGCTTGACAGAGGAAATCAACTCCTCCACGGCGGAAATGGACTCATCTACGCTGAAGCGAAAGCCCAGACCGTCCAGGAAGGTATACAGTTCCGTGCCCGAAATGGGAGGACACTCCGCCTGCAGCAGTTCCATCAGTTCCGTGCGCCGCTTACGCAGGAGATTGCGCTTTATGGCGGCGTCGCGCAGGGCGTGATCGGGGATGGTGGCACCGAATTTATCCTGCAAATAGTCGCGGAAACGGCGCAGTTCCGTGCGCCACATCTCCTTGGCGTAAGGCAGATCGGCGCCTTGGGGCAGGTGGAGCACATAAACTTCCTTGCCGCGCCCCATCAGTTCGTACATTTTCTTCTTGCCGTCGCAGGTAGTTTCTCCCACGATCAGATCGGCAAAATAGGTGTAGGGGCATTTGTCGCTGATATAAAACCCATAACTGGATTTGATAAGCGGACAGAGATTTTTGGGCAGATCCCGCTCGGCGGCGGGAATGGTTTCGGCACTCATACCGCACAGACTGACGGGGATTATGTCGGCGGCATCGAGGATCTCAAGGGGCGTAAAAGTGCAGAAATAGCCGGCCACTTTGCGTCCGGATTCCTTGGCGCTTTTCACCCTCAAAAAGCCGGCCTTACGGCTTTCACTATATTCTTCAAATGCTTGGGGTAACGATAGCATTTATGCTTCCTCCTTTATGGCAAGTGCGGTCAGAGCAGCACCGATGGCACCGGCAAATCGGCCCTGCGTGTGGGTTTGAATGGAGCAGTTCAGTTTTCGCTCCAACGCCTCCACCAATTCACCGCAACCGCACAGCCCACCGGTCAGACAGAGCGTTTGTGACGGAGCGGACAGCTTGCCTACCTGCGAAGCAACCTTTTCCGCAATGGAGTCCACCACGGCGAAGGCAATATTCTCCCGCGGCTCACCGCGGCCAATGAGCCCAGTCACTTCGTTTTCGGCAAAAACGGTGCAAAGAGAGCTGATGGTGGTATTGCTGCCCTGAGCCGACAGACGGCATAACGCATCGGGGGACATACCCAGCGTGTTGGCCATGACCTCCAAAAACCGACCCGTGCCGGCAGAGCATCGGTCATTCATCAAAAAGTCGTCCACTACGCCGTCGGACACATGAATTACTTTGGTATCCTGCCCGCCGATGTCGATGACGGTAAGTGCGTTTGCACCGTGCAGAAATACCGCACCCTTTCCGTGGCAGGTGATCTCCGTCACCGTTTTTTTCGCATAGGGAACACATATCCGTCCGTAGCCCGTGGCTACTACGGGGTAATTTTCTGTGGCATATCCTGCGCAGTTCAGTTTTTCGGCAATCTGCGCGGCAGTATCCGCGCTGCTCCAGCCAGTAGGTTGCACATCGGTATAGACGATCTGCCTTTGTTCGTCCAACACCACCGTCTTGGCGCAGGTGGAGCCAATGTCGATTCCTATGGCGTATCGCATCAGTCTACCCACAGATGATCCTGCAGCGGATAGCGGCCGTATATACGTGCGGCATCCATCAGTGCCATCATATTCTCCTGCGGAGTATGGGGAGGCATCTGACAGCCCGAAGTCAGGCAGAAGCCCTTGGGGGAATCCCATGCCTGACGGATACAATCCCGCGCCGAGCGCAGCACATCTTGCGGCGTGCCAAGACACATCACATCTACCGGCGGCACATTGCCGTCAATTTCCATATAGGGGCCAAGTACCTCTTTGGCTTCCGTCAGGCTTTCTACATTGTCCAGACTGAACGCACCGATGCCGGTTTTCGCAAGATCCGGCCACAGCTTGCGGCTGGTGCCGCAGATATGCAGGCCGCAGCCGCCGCCAAGGGACTTGATAAAGTCGATATTCTTCTGAAGATAGGGCAGAGCAAAGGTGCGATATTGCTCTACGCTGACAAGAGCGGTAGAACTGACAGGGTCGGGGAAGCCGATACCGATTCCCATATTCACAATGCGCTCGATCAGCTTGTTGTTGTTCTCCACAATGATTTCCAGAAGTTGGTGCACCTTATCCGGCTTCTTCACCATGGCCATCATCAGGTTTTCCGTGCCCAGTGCCATGGCGGCAATGGTAAAGGGACCCGTGATGCTGGCACTGACGGATACCTGATCGCCCAGCTTCTTTTTGGTCAGTTCCAAAGCCTTGAGAATGATGGGCAGTCGTCCGTCTTTATCAATGTCTACGCGCTTGGCGCTGTCCACCTCGTTAATGGTCAGGGCGGGTTTCATCACCACGGCAGTGCGTGTGTCGCTGTAGCGGAGCTCAGCACCCATGGCTTCGGCCATACCGCGCAGAGAGGTGGAGATACCTGCACCGTCCGAACCGAAGGTGCTGTGGATATATTCTTCCACCGCGCACATGATTTCGGGATTAAAATAGTAATCCTTGATGCTTGCGCCGATGAGGTAAGACATGGTTTCACCGCCGTCAAGCGAGCAGGGGATGCGGTCGACCTCTTTGCCCTGCCCATATAGACGGGTGCGCTCCAACGAGGTCAGTTCATCTTTGGGGACAACCAGTCCGTGGCCGTACTGTTCGATAATGCCCATATTACGCAATTCCTTTCAGTTCCTTCATTTTTGCAACGCAGGCACCTGCGTCCACGGTGTAGGCATCGGCGTGGATTTCGTCGGCAAACTTCTGGGAAATGGGGCCGCCGCCGATGAGTACCTTGTATTTATCCCGAATGCCCATCTCCGTCAGTTTGTCGATGACGGTCTTCATGCCGCCCATAGTGGTGGTCATCAGGGTAGACATACAGATGAAGTCGCAATGCTCTTCCTCTGCCACACGGATAAACTCATCAAGGGGAACGTCACGGCCCAAGTCAAATACCTCTATACCGGCAGATTCGGTCATGATCTTCACCAGATTCTTGCCGATGTCGTGGGTATCGCCTTCTACCACACCGATGACAACGCGCAGCTTTTCGCCGCTTTGCTGTTCCTGCTTCAGGTGGGGCTTTAATACGTCCACACCCGCGTTCAGGGCAAAGGAGGCAGTCAGCACCTCGGGCAGATAGTATTCGCCTTCCTCGTATAGTTCGCTGACACGGTTCATGCCGGGAATCAGACCGCCGTTGATAGTGTCGGCGGCATCGTAACCATCTTCAAGGGACTGGCGGCACAGCGATTCAACCGCTTCGTCCTCCATCTCTACTACGTTTTCTGCAATCTGATTGTACAGTTCTTTCTGTTCCATTTTTTATTCCTCCGTTGTTGCCGCGGCCTGCCGCATGGCTTGTAAATTCTGTATCGGTGAGCGCATTCCCAATCCGCAGGCAGGGGCAAGAATGTCAGCGCCGCCTGCGCGGCAGGTATGGGTCAGTTTTTTTATCTTGTCTACGTCAGAAAACTCCAACGCATAGGTACTCACATTGCCCATCAGTACACGGTTTGGCATCATGCGCCGCGCTTCGCTCATGGGAACAACTGCATCAAAACTCAACGCATCGCTGCGGATTTCAACCACCTGCGCAAACACGTCCCGCATCTGTCCGCAGATATGGACGATGACCTGCGCGCCTGCCGCTTTCAGCGCGTCTACAATGCGGTTGATATAGGGCAGGGCGAATTCCTCAAAATGCTTCGGCCCAAGGATTTCCCCCGTGGCGCTGGGGTCGGATATGGTAATCACCTGTGCACCCGCCTCCACCTGAGCCAAGCCGAACTGCGCCAGTTGATCGGCGACGAAAGTCATGTATCGGTGGGCATCTTCGGACTTTTTGCGCAGTTCCCGATAGAATACCATAGGCTCTAAAAGAGAGGTGGCCACGCTGACGGGGCCGGTCAGATTGCCCACGACGGGCAAATCTGGACAGTCGCGGCATAGAATCCGGATGGCGTCGAGTACCACAGCGCATCGTCCCTTTGTCAGATCCATTGCCGGTAAATTCTGCCACTCGCTAACGGATTGCAGAACATAGCCCGTCACACGAGGCTCAATTTCCTCGTTGCCCAATGTTACCGGTGCGCCCATGGCCTCACTTTCCACCGTCATGCAAAAGGGAACACCTGCGTTTTCAAAGCATCCGTTTTCATAGGCGCTTTTGGCAAGTGCCGCCATTTTGCGGCTGTCTGTATGAGCTTGTGGCAGAAAACTGCCCGATTGTGCCATCAGATCCCGCGTGGCCATATTCATCATACCGCCCGGACAAATGCAGGCAGGGCGGTCTGTTTTCTGTTGCGCTAAAATTCTCTGTAATCGCTCTTTCGGTGTCACAACGCCAGTCCTCCGTTATTCTTGTGTAGATACTACGGTTATAATAAAAAAAGAAGTAACTATAATACTGCGGATAATATATCACAAATATGGCAGAAGTGCAAGAAAAGTGTTCG
>JAZLIB010000022.1:0-13034 GCA_045617185.1 Vescimonas sp. | reverse complement strand
CAGTTCTTGTTATGCTTGTGTGCCACATGGCCGCAGTAATAACCGCTGTCATAAGCAGGAGGCGCATCGTAGCACGCATCGGTATGCACATGTTCCGTCTTGCCGCAGGTAAGCTGACGCTCAGTCACAGCAGGGACAGTGTGATAGCAATCGCCGCCGTGTGTGTGCTCCTCCTGTTCGCAGATCAGAACTCTCTCTGTTTCCATGCAGTCAGCGGTGTGCTGATGGTTTTCATCCTCTTCCAAACCGCAGACGCAGCGCTCGACCTCTTCATAGCAGGCATCTGCGTGGGTATGCTCGGGCTTGGTACAGACGAGTTCCTGCTTTTCGGCCAGCGTCTCCACCTGCGAGTAGCAGGCATCTGTGTGAGTATGCTCCTTCATGTCGCATACCAGACTACGCTCCCATGTAATAGCCGGCAAAATCAGCGCATACGTGGTGCAGAACACCACTACCGCTGCCATCACGGTAATGACCTTGTGCCAGCGCCGTGTCCGACGGTGTTCTTTATTCAGTTCTTCCGCTGTTTGGAAAAAAACTTTTTCCACAAGGACATCCCCTTTCAGATTATTCAGTCAACAAGGCTTATCGTTTTCAGTGGCCAGACACGCAGTACGATTCGACCCACCACATCTTCCTCTGTGATGCAACTCGTTTTCCAGTTGTTCTATATTGAGTTGCCCCTCGAATTTCGCCTTATGCTTCATATTCGTTCTCAATTTCTGCCAGCATATCATTGAGATATTATCAAAAAACGCAGTGTTCCAAGTATAACAACACAAATAAACATCAGGTAAACCAAAAAAGGTGAATTTTGGGGAAAATTCGTCTTTTTTTCGACTTTTTGTATAAATTTATTTTTTAACGATATAAATTCACCATAGTACTTTTCCCCCTTCGCTTTCTACATTTCATAAGGAAGTCCCCCCTCTTGTATTCTAAAATAGTGTTTTACCTTTTTTCTTGCCAAAAGTGCAAGATGACAGAGCAAGAAATGTCCCATCAGCGCGGTTGTTATTTTGCCGGAAACATGATATGATAACGTATCATGTTCTGATAGGAGGCGTACGCATGGAAGAAAACAGAGAATATCAGGAACCGCAGGACGTAGTGTTTTTCTCTCCTGAAATGCTCAAATGGGCAGATCAGCGTCGCCGCCGCAATGAAGAACGTCTGAACGAGTGCGAAAATGCCGCCATGGAAGGCGATACTGCCGCGCAGGTGCAGATGGGATTGCGCTATCTTTATGGTACCGGTGTGGAGCGCGATGGCAAAGCCGCTTTTCATTGGTTCAGTCAGACTGCGCCCGACGATCCCGTTGGCCGCTACTGGCTGGCTGTCTGCTATGACAGCGGTGTGGGCACAGAGTGTGACCCTATTCGCGCCTCAGAACTGTTCCACGAATCCGCAGAGATGGACTATCCTCCCGCTCTGTGCGATCTGGGCGTATGCTATGAAAACGGTCAGGGTGTGGAAAGGGATATGGATAAGGCCATCATTCTTTACCGTCGCGCCGCTGATGCAGGCTATGCCATGGGCCAATGTAATTTAGGCGCGCTGATGTATTTTGGCATCGGTATCGAACGTGATGTGGAAATGGCCGCGCATCTGTTCGCCTTAGCGGCGGAGCAGCATCTGCCCCGTGCCCAGTACCTGCTGGGTCTGTGCTATGAGTTCGGCAACGGTGTAGAGCAGGATGCGAACAAGGCCGTTCTGCTATATGGTGAGGCTGCCAAAGTAAAATACCCTGAGGCCATCTGCGCGCTGGGTGTGATGTACCGCGCCGGTAAGGGTGTGGAACAGAACGACGAAAAGGCCGTAGCGCTGTTCCGTCAGGCCGCCGATGCAGGTCTGCCCCGCGCATGGTATTTTTTAGGGCGCTGCTATGATAACGGCTACGGAGTGGAAGAATCTCCCGAAGAAGCCGCAAAATGCTTTCTGGCCGCCGCCGAGGGCGGCTCGGCCGACGCGCAGTTCCAACTGGGGCTTTGCTACATATACGGCCACGGTGTCGAAAAGGATGCCGCCAAAGCCGTTGCATATTACCGGAAAGCCGCAGAGGCAGGCCACAGTCGCGCCATGAGTAATTTAGGCCTTTGCTATGAAGGCGGCGAAGGCGTGGAAGAGGATATCGACAAGGCAATAGAATGGTATCGCCGCTCTGCCGAAGCAGGCAATCCCGAAGGTCAGTGCAATTTAGGCGTCATGTATCGCGGTGGCTACGGTGTAGAGCAGGATTTCGACAAGGCGGTGGAATTGTTCCATCTGGCGGCCGAACAAGGTTTTCCCCGTGCGCAATACTTCCTTGGGTTGCACTATGAGCGGGGACACAGCGTCGAAAAAGATCCCGTCTACGCCGTCGAACTCTATACCAAAGCATCTGCTGGTGGCTACATACCTGCCATACGCGAGTTAGGTCTGTGCGCTGAAAATGCTGTCGGCATGGAAAAAGATATGGACAAGGCGTGTGAATGTTATCAACTTGCCGCCGAGCACGGTGACTTGTCATCAATGTACTTTCTTGCCAACCTCTATTATTCCGGCCGCGGCGTGGAGCAGGACTATGCGAAAGCCTACGAACTCTATTTCAAGGCAGCGGATGAAGGTCATGTGGACGCGCAGGTGCAGGCCGGCTACTGCTGCGAGCGGGGTCTCGGCACGGAGCAGGACTATGACATGGCTTTCACATTCTATGAACGCGCCGCAGAGCAGGACGATGTCGTTGCCATCAACAACCTGGGCTATCTCTACGAAAAGGGCTTTGGCTGCAGACGTGACCTGAAAAAGGCCGCAGAATGTTATGAAAAGGCCGCAACTGCCGGTATGCCTCTTGCCTGCGTCAATTTAGGAACGCTTTACGAAAACGGCCAGGGCGTAAAGAAAAATATCCGCACCGCCAAAGAATGGTACCAGAAGGCCGCTGACCGCGACAACGAAAAGGGCAAGGCCGCTCTACAGCGTCTGAACAGTCAGGCCAGAACCACCCGAATTAGTACATACATACTGGGCTGTTTTATGGCACTCGGCGCAATCCTGATGGGTATGCTGTATTTCGATCCCGTGTCCGGCGGCGATCCCACTGACCTGCGCGCCATGCTGCTCGGCGTCGTGATGGCAGTCATCAGCTTCCTCGCCGTTCATAAGCAGGGCAAGCGCGAGTTCAATGATCAGCAGCGCCGCAACCGCCGTATGCTGCGACTGATAGCCATCATCTTTCTGTCATTGCTCACCGCACTCTTTGCCGTCTGTTTCCTCGATCCCACGGACGGACGCGATTACAGTTTCCTATGGCTGTTCTTCTGTTCCGCCGCAGAACTCGTCTGGTGCTTTATCCGTCGCCATCAATTGAAATAATTAAAAAAGGTGTGGCTTGCGCCACACCTTTTTTCTTTTAATTGCCGCGGTTACCAAAGAAGTAGTTGTAGAAATCCTGCCAGTCATTGGGCATCTGGCCGTATTGATTCTGCTCATTCTGCTGTTGCTGTTGTTTTTTCTCGGATCCGGTGGTTTCCGGTTGCTCATCGAAGGTCAGCTCCGTGGTAATATATTCGCCGTCACGGAACACCGTCAGCGTCACGGTATCTCCGGCCTTGTGCCCTTTCTTGGCAGCAGACAGATCATTCATGGAGATCACAGCCTTATCGTCCACCTTGGTGATCACATCGCCCAGCTTCAGGCCGGCCTTGTCACCTGCGCCGCCCTCATTGACAGAAAAGACGAATACACCTTCGTCGATGTCAATCTGATACTGTGCCGCCATTTCCTTTGTCATAGTACCGGCGGTAATCGCCATATAAGCCTTACCCGTCACCTGACCGTTTTCCATGATATCGGAAATGATGGCCTGCACATCACTGATGGGAATGGCAAAGCCCAGGCCCTCCACCATGGTGTTGGAATAGCTGGAATACTTGGCGGACACAATACCCACTACCTCGCCGTAGAGATTCATCAGCGGACCGCCGGAGTTACCGGGATTGATGGAAGCGTCCACCTGAATCATGTTGAACGGAGTGCCGTCCACATTGATGGCGCGGTCACAGCAGGACACGATGCCCTGACTCATGGAGAAAGTCAATTCGCCCAAGGGATTGCCGATCGCCAGCACCGTGTCACCCACGTTGACATCGGCACTGTTTCCCATAGTGACGGGTCTGAGGCTGTTAGCATTGATCTTCACGATAGCTACATCGTAATCGCTGTCGCCGCCCACCAGTGTAGCGGGATAGTCTTCTCCGTTATGCAGCGTCACGGTAATGGATGACGCTTTGGACACCACATGCTGATTGGTGACGATATAGCCATCGGCGGTAATCACAAAGCCGCTGCCGGAACTGGCAGATTCCACATCTTGTCCGAAGATATTGGTCGAAGATGCCGAACAATTGATAGATACCACGCTGTCCACATTGGTGGCATAAACCTCGGTCGGCGTCATCAATGTCTGACCGTCCACCTTTTTGATGTCCACTGTGGTTGCCGGTCTGTTGCTCTCCTGCACAGTACTGTGACCGCTTCTGGCATTCTTTGCCAGCATAGCCCCGCCAAAACCACACGCCCCACTCAGCAGCACACCTGCAAGGACGATAGCGGTAATCTTTGTGCCCTTTTTACGCCAAAAACCGTCTTTGCGTTTCTTCTGCGGCTCATTCATCTCATAGTAACCGGTATCGTAAACCGGTTGAGCCGGACGGTAGTCGTCCTGCGGCCGCGGTTCTTCGCGGTAGTTGTAATGATACATATTGCTTTCGTTGTTGTACTCATCATTCATGGAAACGGCCTCCTATCTGAAATCTCTGCACTTAGCGCTTGTGAACAAGCGAAAATTGTGATATGATGGGCAAAATGTTTGTTTCTATGATTATATGATATACAGAAATCTTAATTCAAACTTTAAATTTCCCGTGTAAATTTTAACTTTTTGAAAACGAGGTGAATTTTCTTGCTGCGAGTGGATGGAATCAAGTTGCGCCCCGGCGATGACGAGTCGTTGCTGCGACAGAAGGCCGCCAAGGTTCTTCGGGCAAATGCTGAGCAGTTCCTTGCTTTTCGCATTCTCCGCAAATCCATAGACGCACGCGAGGAACTCCATTTCGTCTATGCTGTGGGCGTCACTCTGGCGCAGGAGGATAGCGTCCTCAGGCGCTGCCGCGATAAGCGCGTGTCCCGCTATACGCCCAAGCTCTATTCCCTGCCCCAACCTATCAAAGCACCGTCGATTCCCCCCATCGTGGTGGGTGCCGGCCCTGCCGGGCTCTTTGCCGCGCTGCTGCTGGCCCGCTGCGGCGCCCGCCCCATTCTTTTGGAGCGCGGCCAATGTGTGGAACAGCGCCAAAAAGACGTGGAGAACTTCTGGCGCAGCGGCGAATTGAATTTGGAATCCAATGTCCAGTTTGGTGAGGGTGGTGCCGGTGCTTTTTCCGACGGCAAACTGAATACCGGCACCAAGGATCTGCGTCACCGTTTCATTTTGGAAGAGCTGGTGCGCTGTGGTGCGCCGGAAACTATTCTCTATGATGCCAAGCCTCATGTGGGCACAGATATGCTCCACATTGCGCTGAAAAGCCTCCGTCAGGAATTGCTGGATTTAGGTGCGGATATCCGTTTCGGCCACCGTTTGGAGAACATTCATGCCCAAGATGGCACGCTGCAAAGTATCACCGTACAATCCGACAGCGGCAGTTATGACCTGCCCGCCCGCCAACTTGTTATTGCGCCGGGTCACAGCGCCCGCGATACCTTTGAAATGCTCCATCAGTCAGGTGTTTCTATGGAGCAGAAGCCCTTTGCCGTAGGCGTGCGTATTGAACACCGTCAGAGCGACATGGACGCGGCACAGTATAAGCAGTATGCCTCTCATCCGGGCTTGCCTGCCGCCACCTATAAACTGGCTTGTCATCTGCCCAATGGGCGCAGCGCCTTTTCCTTCTGCGTCTGTCCCGGCGGTCAGGTCGTTGCCGCAGCCTCCGAGGCCGGTCGCGTGGTCACCAACGGCATGAGCGAGTACGCCCGCGACAAAGAAAACATCAACGGCACGCTGCTGGTCAATGTAACTCCCGAGGATTTTGCCAGTCCCCACCCCCTTGCCGGCATCGCATTTCAGCGCAGACTGGAAGGGGCCGCCTACATACTTGGCGGCAACACCTATGCCGCCCCCTGCCAGCGTGTAGAGGACTTCCTGGCACACCGCCCCTCCGTCTCCTGCGGTAAGGTGCAGCCAAGTTACCGCCCCCATATAACCTATGCTGATCTCCACGAGTGTCTGCCCGCCTTTGTGTCTGAAACCTTGGAGTTGGCGCTACCCATACTGAACGAGAAAATCCACGGCTACGCTGACGGCGATGCGATACTGACCGCGGTGGAAAGTCGTTCCTCCTCCCCGGTGCGTATCGTACGCAACGAGGACTATCAATGTAATATTGCCGGTATCTACCCCTGCGGTGAGGGTGCCGGTTATGCCGGCGGCATATTGTCTGCAGCAGCAGACGGTATGCGCTGTGGCGAACATATTTTGGAAAAATACAGATAAATGAGGTATAGAAACTATGCGTAAAATTGCTGTACTGGAAGACTTCTTCAACAACGAACATCGACGTCAGATTAACGAAACAGCGGAAAAGTGTGGCTTTACGGCGGACTTCTTCCCCCGTAGCGCACTCCCCTTCGGCCATGAGGAGGATTATGAAATTTTCTACGGCCTGCCGAGTCTGGATTTGCTGAAAAAAGCGAAAAACCTGAAATGGTTCTGCTGCAGTTTTGCCGGCGTGGATAAGTATCTTCCCGACGAAGTCTATCCCAATCCCGATGTGATTCTGACCAACTCCTCCGGTGCTTACGGCACAACGATCTCCGAGCACATGATCATGGTCACGCTGATGCTGCTGCGCCACATGCCCACCTTTACCGAGAGCGTCCTCAAGCACGAGTGGCATGACGCCATTCCCATGCGCTCCATCTGCGGCAGCACCATCACGGTACTGGGCGCCGGTGACATCGGCACCAACTTTGCCCGCCGTGCCAAGGCCATGGGAGCCAAGCTGATCCGCGGTGTCCGCCGCACTGCCAAGGCAGGCGATCCCTGCTATGACGAGATGTATACCTTCGACCGTCTGGACGAGATTCTGCCCAAGACCGAGATTCTGGTCATGGCACTTCCCTCCACCCCCGATACCATCGGTATCCTCAGCCGTGAGCGCATTGCTCTGCTGTCCAAGGATGCCATCGTGGTCAATGTCGGTCGCGGTACGGCTGTGGATCAGGACGCACTGATGGAAGCACTGAACGAGGAGCGTATCGCCGGCGCGGCAATTGATGTGATGGTTCCCGAGCCTCTGCCTGCCGACCATCCTCTGTGGGATACCAAGAATCTTATCATCACGCCTCATATCTCCGGCAATATGTCCCTTGGCATCACGCAGGATCTGGATGTAGCCATGTTCTGCGAAGACCTGGAAAATTATGCTGCCGGCCGCCCATTGAAGCGTTATGTAAACCGCAAAATCGGTTATTGAGTAAAAAAGAAATGCTCCCCGAGAGGGGAGCATTTTTTGTTGTCTTTTTTGAATTTAAGCCAAAAAGCCCTTGAGAATGGTCTCCTCGGCCTCTTCGTGGGTCAGACCCAGCGTTTCCAGTTTCAGCAGCTGATCGCCGGCGATCTTGCCGATGGCCGCCTCATGCACCAGCTGTGCATCGGGGCAAAGAGCCTCGATAGCGGGAATGGACTTTATACGGGCATCACCCATGATGATGGAGTCACACTGCACGTGGCCAAAGCACTCGGCGTTACCCACCATACGGGGATAGAACACCTGCTCGGACTGATCCTGCGCCACAGAGCGGGAGATCACGCGACCCTTGGCGTCCTTGCCGTTGAGTTGAATTTCCATGTCGCTCTCGGCGATCTGCTTACCGTGGGTCAGCAGGCGCTCGGTAACCACCACTTCGCTGTCAGCCTCGCACACAAACTTGGTAAAGCGCTTGGTGGAGTCGATACCGCGAATCTGCACGGTATCCATCTGCATGGTACTGCCCTCGCCCAGATACACGATGGTCTGGGGATTCATCACGTTCTTGCCGGTTTCGCCATCGGTCACTTCGCCGTAATGCTTTTCAGCATAGTGTACGCGGGAATTCTTGCCGATATAGAAGGTATGCACACCGTCATGGCGGCTCTCGTCGCAACCGGAGTTGTGGATACCGCAGCCGGCGATGATCTCCACATCGCAGTCATCACCCACAAAAAAGTCGTTGTAGACCATTTCAGAAAGGCCGGACTTGCTGATGATCACGGGGATATGGCAGACCTCGTTCTTGGTACCGTCCTTAATGCGGATGTCGATACCGGGCTTGTCGGTCTTGGGGGAAATGTCAATATGTTCGGTGGACTGGCGTGCCTCACAGCCGCTGTCCTTACGGATGTTGAATGCGCCCACGGGCTTGCCGGTCAGGTCAGCAATCTTTTCCAGCAGCTTGGCGTCGATTTCGGTAATCATAGCACAGCCTCCTTCTTTTCAATCACGGGGCAGCCACCCAGTGTATCGGCCAGAATCAAGGGGAAAATCTCCTCGGTGGTGCCGCGATGGGCAAGAGTGCCATTGGCTACCACGACGATCTCGTCAGCCAACTGGATGATACGCTCCTGATGGGAGATGATGATCATGGTAGACTGCTGCTCCTGATGGATCTGCTCAAAGGTTTCGGTCAGACGGGCAAAACTCCACAGATCGATACCTGCCTCAGGCTCGTCGAAAATCATCAGGTCACTGTGACGTGCCAGAATAGAGGCGATCTCAATACGCTTGACCTCGCCGCCCGACAAGCTCACATCTACCTCGCGCTCCAGATAGTCATTGGCGCACAGGCCCACCTTGGTCAGATACTGGCAGCAGCGATCCTTGCTCAGTTTCTCCTCACCTGCGGCAAGCAGCAGCAGATCATGGACGGTAATCCCCTTGAAGCGGGGAGGCTGCTGGAAACCGTAACTGATGCCCAACTTGGCACGCTCGGTAATACCCAGATCGGTAATGTCCTGACCGTTATAGATGATCTGGCCGCCGGTGGGCTGCACCAGACCCATAATGACCTTGGCCAGCGTAGTCTTACCGCCGCCGTTCGGGCCGGTAAATACCACCAGCTTGTGGTCAGGAATCGTCATATTGATGTCCTTTAAAATGTCCAAATCTCCTTCGGGAGTGGACACACGATAACTGATATGTTTCAGCTCCAACATGAGAGCGTCCTCCTTTTGAGGTGTATTATCCGCAGTAAAAAAGGCGAATCTCTTACAAATTAAATATTTTAGCAGATAACGGCAGAAAAAGCAATGGAACTGTGACCTTTTTTTGCATTCTCACATAGTATGGCATAAAAGGAGGCGTTCCATGATGGACAACATTGAAAATGTAACCTACGATTATCGGCTCTATGACCAGGTATGGCAGCGCGTAGCGCCGGAGTTGAACCCCTATCCGGAAGTGCGAAACGGTGAGATATCTCCCTCATCTCCCCCGCCAGCCGAGCGCAGACAAAGCCCTGCTCCGGTGGAAAATCTGCGTGATCTGGTGGACGAAGAACTGGAGGGCCGCCGCATCTATCTGGCTTATGCCCGCTGCGCCCCCAGCAATAATGCCCGCCGCACCATGCGTCAACTGGCTGAGGAAGAAAGCCGTCACGCGCGGCGTCTTCTGTCGCTGTACTATCTTATGTCCGGTGAGTGCTATAAGCCGTTACCTGTCAACGACTGTATCGCAGTTCCCGCATGGTGTAAGGCGCTGCGCCAACGCTATCACGAGGAAATCTATGACGCTATGCGCTATGAACAGTTATCCCGCGAAACCGATGATCCGGCACTTGCAAAGATTATGAATGAACTTTCCGGTGATGAAATGCGTCACGCGCGACAATTATTATGTCTTCTGGAGCAAAATATGCTTGCATAAAGCGATTTAAACTGCTACAATAACGGCAAATTAACAAAGGAGGACACCCCCATGAAAGAATGTATCACCCGCGATCAGGCGCTGAGCGCATTGAAGGAATATAACAAGGAGCCTTTCCATATTCAGCACGCGCTGACAGTGGAGGGTGTCATGCGTTGGTATGCCAACGAACTGGGCTACGGCGAGGACGCCGATTTCTGGGCCACTGTCGGTCTGCTCCACGATATCGACTTTGAAATGTGGCCGGAGGAGCATTGCGTGAAGGCTCCCGAACTTCTGAAAAAAGCAGGCGCCTCCGAGGAGATGATCCACGCCGTCTGCTCTCACGGCTACGGTCTGTGTTGCGATGTAGAACCCGTCCACGAGATGGAAAAGGTTCTGTTTGCCGCCGATGAACTGACCGGTCTGATCGGTGCTGCTGCAAGAATGCGCCCCAGTAAGAGCTGCAAGGATATGGAGCTTTCCAGTCTGAAGAAGAAAGTCAAGGATAAGAAATTCGCCGCCGGCTGCCCCCGTGATGTCATCAAGACCGGCGCTGAGCGTCTGGGTTGGGAACTTGACAAACTGATGGATATGACCATTGAAGCCATGCGTTCCTGCGAGGACAACATCAATGATGCCATGTCCGCTCTGTAAACTGCCGATAAAATACCTCTGTTGAAAACATACCGCGTCATACTGGTTTTTTGACACAAGAATACCCGCCGAAAGTAAAAACTTTCGGCGGGTTGTTTTTATTGTTCGGTAAATTAGGATTTGATAAACGAACATGTCAACTCTTTTTATATCAATTTCTCAGCCAGCGAAAACAACACCTCTCTATTTTTCTCTTGTCATAATCCCTGTAAATTGTTCAACATTAAAACGTCTAATAAACATTTCACATTTGCATAGGAAAAAATAATAAATATTTAATCCGCAACCACTTAACCCTTCATAATTTCCCTGACCTTTAGAAATCAACAAATCAGCTTTCTCAACCTCAGCCATTGCTTCCTGAGATATTGACCCAATAACATTACCTGGCATTCCTGTTCCATTTCCAATTATCTTTTGCACAACATCTTCCATATGAATATCTTTTGCATCCTCTAATGTTGCATCATTTACAACTGGCTTCCCTCTTACAATTACAGACATATATAAATTGGGATTAATATCTCGAAGAGTTAAAAGCAATAACTTATCTGCTACTATTTCTCCGCAGTTATCTGTAAAATAAACCAATCTATTTGCATTAACTACTTCCTTACGAAAAACATCCAACAGCTTAGAATCTATATTTATATTTACTGCTTCATCTAATTTATCTTTTAATTCAATTTCATTCACATTTTCTAATGCTCCAAAATCAATATAATTTCCAACCATAGCATATTGTATTGCCATTTTTAAATGATTTTCTGATTTATAAACCTTATTCTTCATATATGGAAGAAAATCCAGCATTAACTGATTATAATGCTTTTTTATTTCCGTATAATCCGTTATATTTCCAAACATCTCTTGACGTAACTCATACATTTTCTCTGCAATCTGCGGTGTAGTTAAGCCATCACTATTCTTTACAATCTCGTTAACTCTATGCTGATATTTTTTTATTTCTTCATCAGTTGAATTAACAGGGTATTTATCAATATTTCGTTTTATCTGACACATTTTACATTCTTCATTTATAAACATAAGTTCCCTCTCTAAATAGAAATATACTATCCCTACAAACCCCAATTTATCTATATCCATACTACCATCGGAGATTGTTTATTCATCTATTCCGCCGGTATGGTCACGCAGATCAAAGAGCACTTCGATCAATCCGGGTCGGTAGGTCACAAACTCACCATTTTTCAGCATACTCATGATTTCTTCCCGATCCGCCCATCGCACCGCCTGCACTTCTTCTGCCTGCAGGCACAGCGCATTAGGCTCCAACTCCCGCTCCACGATATACATATCATCAAACCCGCCGGGGAACGCCAGCGTCATATCGGGCGGTGTATCGTGCAGGTCGATCTCCAGTCCCAGTTCCTCACGCACCTCACGCATGGCCGCCTGCTGGCTGTTTTCCCCTTGGATAGCGCAACCACCCACAGAGATATCCCACGCATTGGGAAACACCTTCTTGCACCGTTGCCGCTGCTGGATCAGCATCTGCCCTGCTTGGTTAAATAAGATTACGTGCACCGCTACATGGTAATCCCCCGGCGCTACCTCCTCACCTCGCAGCATCGTGCGTCCGGTGGGGCGGCGATATACATCGTAAATATCCCAGACTTCCATAATTCTTCTCCTATGTAACAGTACACCGCAAAAGCGGTGGGCTATCTCTTTTATTCGATGGAAATAATGTAGTAATACACGGGTTGACCGCCGGGCAGCAACGTCACTTCCGCACTGGGACAGGCAGAGGTAAACAGTTCCTCTGTTGCGGCTGCATCCTCATCGGATACACCCTCGCCGGTAAAGACGGTGATAAACTCGCCATCTTTCTCCGCTGCCAGATCAGCCAGCTTATGGAGCAGCACATCGATCTCGCGGTCGGTGCCAAACAACTTGCCGTCCACCAAGGCCAGATAGTCGCCCTCATTGATGGCAAAGCCGTCAAAGTCGGAGTCACGGGCAGCATAGGTAATCTGTGCGGTGGTGACCTGAGAGGCCGCCTCGATCATAGTCTGTGCAATGACCTGCGGATCCTGCTCCTCAAGATCCACGTTCATCATGGCTGTAATACCCTGGGGCACCGTAGCGGTAGGCACCACGATGACCTCCTTCTCCGTCAGGCCGATGCACTGCTGGGCAGCCATCACGATATTCTTATTGTTGGGCAGGACAAATACCACTTCACTGGGCGTGCGGTTGATCTCCTGCAGAATCGCCTCAGTGGATGGGTTCATGGTCTGACCGCCGCTGACAATGCGATCCACGCCCAGATCATGGAAGGTAGCAGCCAAACCGTCACCGGCACATACTGCCAGAAAACCGTAGCGCTTTTCGGGTGCGGCAACAGCCTCGCCGCTTTCCAGTTCTTCCTCAATAGCGTCCAGATCATCGGCACTCTGTGCTTTCTTACCTGCTGCCACTTCTTCATGCTGGGTA
>JAZLIB010000021.1:0-8457 GCA_045617185.1 Vescimonas sp. | reverse complement strand
TGAGCAGATAGATGCCAAACGGTTTGCGGAAGATGGCAGTATCTACGGAGGTGGCAATCCACGCAGCGGCAATGGCGGCTATCGTACCCAAAGGGATAGCCTGCCGCAGAACGTTTTTTTCCAAGAGGCCGGTTTTCTTGTGCCATATCAGTCCCATACCGGCGGTGGGGAGGAAGTAGAGCAGGTTAATGCCTTGGGCGGTGGACTGATCGACCCCTAAAAACAGTGTCATACACAAAAGCAGGAGCGTGCCGCCGCCTACACCCCATGCGGACAGAATACCGGTGCCGAAACCAATCAGCAGCGGCAATACAAACTTCATCACAGCAGATACCTCACGCCACCGTAGAGTAAAAACGCGGCGAAGATACGTCGTAACCAGACAGTAGGCACATTTTTGAACAGTTTGCCGCCCAATAAGCCGCCAATCAAGCCGCCGATCAGATAAGGCAGAGCAATCATCAGATCAAGATGAGTGCGGAAGAGATAGATAACAGCAGAGATAACGCAGAAAGGGAAAATGACCGCCACACAATTGGCAAAAGACTTTTTCTCCTCTACACCGCACCACTTTGTCAGCAATGGCACCAACGCCATGCCGCCACCGCCTCCGAACAACCCGTTGATTCCCCCGGCTACCACGCCGCTGATGCACAGTTTTGCTTTGCGTTTCATAAGGACACCTCCTATGTAAGCCATCTGATTGTGTCAGATGGCTTTGCCGGTCAGCCCTGCTTTCTGAAGCTCTGGCAGTCGGTGCACTGATCCATAGAGGGGTGCTGCTCATGGGTACCGACCTGAATGTCGGTCAGACCGCAGTAGTCCATATCCTGACAATGGTGTGCGCAGCTGCTCACGGTGCACTTGATAGCAGAGTTGGGTGTGCAATGGCAACCGTCATTGGTACAAGTCTTGGTCATGATACAATTCCTCCCAAAAATAAAAAGTCAGGCAAAAATGCCTGACTTTAGTGTATCCTATTATGAGTTGGCTATGCGCGGGGTAATTTTAAAATTTATATACCCAACAGATGGGAGGCAAAGGTGAAGTAGATCAGCAGGCTGGTGGCATCTACGATGGTAGAAATGAAAGGACTTGCCATGACGGCAGGGTCAAGGCCGATTTTTTCCGCCAACAGAGGGAGGCTGCAGCCAACACACTTGGCAAATACCACCACGAACAGAATGGTCAGACAGACTACCAAACACACCATTGGCGTGACGGCATCGTTGCCCAACAGCATACGATCCACCAACTGCATTTTGAGGAAATTGGCAGCTGCCAGACAGACACCGCACAAAAGCGACACGCGAAGTTCTTTCCAGATAACTTTCAAGGTATCAGAAAAGTCCACCTCGTCCAGACTTAGTGCACGAATGACTGCCGTGGAGGCTTGCGTACCGGAGTTACCGCCCGTACCGGAGAGCATGGGAATGTACGCATTGAGCACCAAGCACTTAGCCAGCGCATTTTCGTAATGGTTAAGGATCATACCGGTAAAGGTGGCAGACAGCATCAGAATCATCAGCCATGGCAGACGGGCACGCCATGTATCCCATGCGCTGGCACGCAGATACGGCTTGTCAGAGGGCAGCATAGCGGCCATCTTTTCAAAGTCTTCCGTAGTTTCTTCTTCGATAACGTCCATAGCGTCATCGACCGTGACGATACCGATCAGGCGCTGCTCCATATCCACAACGGGCATGGCCAGGAAATTATACTTGCTCAAAGCCTGTGCCACGTCTTCCTTGTCGTCCAACGTCTTGACCCAGATCACATTGGGGTCCATGATGTCCTCAATCAGGTCATCTTCCTCTGCCAGCAGCAGATCACGGACAGACAGAACACCCAAAAGATGGCGAGTCGGGTCGGTGACATACAGAATATTGATGGTTTCCAAATCACCGCCGATGCGGCGGATACGTTTGAAAGCATCGGAAACGGTCATGTCCTTTTTCAAAGACAGATATTCCACCGTCATGATAGAGCCGGCGGAATCCTCAGGATATTTCAAAATCTCATTGATGGACTTGCGCAGCTCAGGCGTTGCCTTATCCAAAATGCGGATAACCACACTGGCGGGCATTTCCTCCACAATATCAACGGCATCGTCAAGATACAGTTCGTCCAACACTTCCTGCAGCTCGGTGTTGGAAAAGCCGTTGATCAGCATTTCCTGACTGTCGGGTTCCAGTTCAACGAACACCTCAACTGCCAGTTCTTTGGGCAGCAGGCGGTACAGCAGAGGCATCTGCTCCTCACCGATTTCTTCCAAAATCAAAGCAATATCGGCAGGCTCCATGGGCAGGAACAGGTCACGCAGTTCGGCATAGCGTTTACTTCGGACCAACTCCTCAATTTTCTCCAGATATTGGTCCATTTTGCTCTCATAATCAAACATGGCCTGTTCCTCCTTCCTTACAAAAAATTAAATCCGCAAAAGACCGACAGTTGGCCTATTGCGGAATAGTACTGAAAGACCACGCGTCATACGTGATCCAACCACCGTAACAAGCTTTAGCATCGCGGGGCGATGAAACTGCATTAGATGATACCTTGGTTTCGATATCGCCTGTTCAAACCCTCTCGTGGTGTCTCCACCATTTCGCGGCAGCAGTCCGTATCCCTGCGGTAGCCTTACCTACCGGACTATGTAATTGCATTACAATAGTACGGCAAAACTGCACAAGTGTCAACCCCTATGACAAAGAAATTTAATGAGGATGAAAGGGAATAGTCAAAAAAATGAAAATAACACTTGAATTTGCTGCGCGGATAGGATATAATACCAAAGTCGATATGCCGGTGTGATGGAATTGGTAGACGTAGTGGACTCAAAATCCACCGCTGGCGACAGCGTACCGGTTCGAGTCCGGTCACCGGCACCAGAAAATGGGTACCCCGAAGGGGTGCCCATTTTTTGTTGTGCCGACCCGGACAAGAAGTTTATGCCCGGTAGGGTAAGTCCGGTCACCGGCACCAGAAAACGAGTACCCCGAAGGGGTGCTCGTTTTTTGTTGTGCGGGCGCATAGTTTAGAGCAATTTCGACACAGGCAATGATATAGAATAAACCAGACGAGACGGATTTGCAAAATTCCGTTCGCCTGGTTTATTTTTTGCACGTCAGACGAAATATTCTGAAAAATACGAGTAGGAACGATGAGGAGTACGGTGGATAGCATGACGGATAAAGAATTAAAAAAACTGAAACGCACCGAACTTTTGGAGATGCTGATCGCACAGGTAAAGGAGAATGAGCAATTGCAGGCAGAACTGGATATTGCCAACGAGGTGCTGAAAAACCGAACGATTATCATTGAGCAGGCGGGCTCCATTGCTGAGGCGGCGCTGCAACTTAACGGCGTATTTGCCGCAGCGGAAGCAGCGGCGGCACAATATCTGGAAAGTATCAGACAACGCGGTACGGAGCAGTGTCATAATACCTAATGCCGCAAATGAGGAAAAGAATCTTTTAACGAAAGACGGGGATACAGATGAAAAATGATGTTACCGCAGAGAAGCAGCCGAGCATTGAGCAGTTAGAAGGAGAACTGCACAGAGAGCGCGAAAAAAATCGCTACAGAAAGGTACTGCGCAGTACGATGGGTGCGCTGGTCGTTGTGGCGGCATTTGCCGTTCTGACCGCCGTGCTGTGGATGCCGATCCTGCGTATTTACGGCACATCTATGACACCGACACTGAGTGAGGGCGAAGTAGTGGCGGCTATGAAGGGGACGAAATTTACTCACGGCGATATTGTGGGCGTGTATTACGGAAGCAAACTGTTGGTTAAGCGCTGTATTGCAACGGCAGGGGAATGGGTGGACATAGACGAGGCAGGCAATGTGTATGTCAACAACGAGCTGCTGGAAGAGCCTTACTTGCAGGAAAAAGCATTGGGGGAATGTGATATCAAACTGCCCTATCAGGTGCCGGATCATGCCATCTTCGTCATGGGTGACCATCGCGCAACATCTGTGGACAGCCGCAACAAAAGTGTGGGCTGTATTGATGAAGAAAATGTAGTGGGAAAGATTGTATTTCGTGTATGGCCGCTGCATAAACTGAGTTTTGTGAATTGAGAGGGAGCAAGGAAGGGGGAGCGCTTATGGGAAAGGCGTTTATCCGGCAGACTGAAAAAATGAGCCGAGAGCATAAAAGAAAGCACCGTCGGCGCAATGTGGTGATAGCGCTGGCGGCAGTTGTAGTGTTCGGTACGGCCTATGCGCTTATGCTGCCTGCCGTTACGTGGGACAGTGGCCTTGTGTGCGGCAAGAAAGAACACGTACATACCGAGGAGTGCTATGCAGAGGCGGAACGCACGCTGCTGTGTCAGACGGAAGAACATACCCACGGCGATGATTGCTATGAGGAAGTGACCACGTATATATGCGGCTTGGAAGACGACACCACCCATATACATACGGCAGAGTGCAGACATACAGAGCAGGTGCTTACCTGCACGGAAGAAGAACACGTGCATGGCGAGAACTGCTATGACATGGCTCCGACAAAACAGCTGATATGCACGCAGGAGGAGCACACTCACACCAACGACTGCTATGATACGTCATTGGAGGAAAGTCAGGACTACACTTGTGGAATTGTTGCGCACAAGCACGCGGAGGAATGTTATTTCCCAGATGGCAGTCTGTGCTGCACGCTTTGTGAGCACGAGCACACGGCAGAATGTCAGGCTGAGCAGGCAGACGATGCAGTAGAGTTATTGGAGGAGAAGAATCCGGACGACATCTGGACGCGGAGTCCATTGGGTTGGGTAGGTAAGGCGCGCGCTGCCTATGCCGCGGATACCGCCGCCGTCAGCGGGGCGAAAAAGGGGGATATAGCCAATATTTCCTCGGTCATTCCTACAGCCGAAAAATCTCTTGTGGGAACTTATGCGTCTGACCCTGCCACATCGTCCATTGAAGATCAGTTCTTTTCTATGGCGAGAGATGGACAGTCGCCTGCCGTGAATGACGGCAAATTGCTGACCGACAAATCTGTGATCTACAAAGGTGACGACTACGGTGCGTTCGATGCCTACGGCGAGGATACCTTTGGCGTGACATTGTCCGTCCTGGGGCAGGACTACCAGATGAAAGAAATGGATCAGGTCAAGATCCCGGTAGATGTGGTATTTGTACTGGACGTTTCCGGCAGTATGGGGAATGCGGCGGGCAATGTGACGCGCAGAGAGGCAGTTGTCAACGCGGTCAATACGGCTATGGCGCAGATCATGAACGACAACCCGGAAAACCGCGCCGGTGTGGTGCTATACTCCTCCGGCGGCTCTGCCCTGCTTGGCTTGGATCACTATACGGCAGGCAATAACGGGCAATATCTGATTCACAGTAACAACAAGATACGCACGGCTCGCAACTTAAACGGCGTGAAAAGCGGAACTGTTGCGCAGACTTACGGTGAAACGGGCGGCTTCACGCAAAGCCATGGCACTTATACGCAGTACGGTATTGCCCTTGGCGCACAGATGCTGCAAAACAACGGCGACACCACCTATACCGCAACGCTGCGTCCGGGAACAAGCGAAGAACGGCAAGTCACGGTGACAAGACAGCCTATTATGATCCTGCTGTCTGACGGTGATCCTACCCATTGCACCAGTAACTATACAGATGTACTGTCCGGCCCTGCTTACGGTGACGGTGTCTACCCCAGTACGACCAACAACAAGGGCGTGCAAGGTTACTACACCATCTTGTCTGCCAATTACTATAAAGGCGCCGTAGGGAATCACTATGATACCCCGGCCATGTTCTACACCATCGGCATGGGAATCAACGCAACGGGCTATCAGGATATGTCGAGAGCATCTTCCACGGGCGACTGTTACAAGCGCGCGGTGCTGAATCCAACATGGGAAAATGTGGAGGATCTACTCTCTGACGGAGCGAGAACAACTAACCCCAACAACACATACGCCTACAGAGCGGAGGTCACATGGCCGATTTCCTGCCAGATGCTCAATCAACTATTGGGGAATACCTATAGACAGAGGACGGTAACTGTCGGCTCAACCGGGTCTTACCGAGAGGCGATTGGCTCAACAAGTGCCAACGTGCCGGTTATTGCCAATCCCTACAGCGGAAACTACAGTTACGCGGATGGGGCGTATTTCGGCAATCTCAGCACATCGGATCTGCAGGAGATCTTCGATAACATTATCTCCGGCAATCTGAACATCAAACGCTTTGGCTTTATGCTGTCGAAAAATACCCGTGCAGTAGTCACAGACGAAATCGGCGAAGGTATGGAGATCAAAGGTGCGCCGAAACTGCGGTATAACGGCGTGTACTATTCCTTGGAACAGGTGGGCAGCGGCGATCACATCACCTATGTCTGTCGTGAAACAGCGGTTACCTCTGACGGAAGTCAGCGCACAGCAGATTTGAGCCAAATCAGAATCAGCGTGACGACGGAAAACGGAAAGCAGACCGTTTCTATGGAACTGCCTGACACGGTGATTCCCACCTATACACCGTCTTTTTCCGAGGATTGGTACTATGAGGAACTTCCGGTACGACTGATCTATCAAGTGGGGTTAAGTGAAGAAGCAAAATCTGACATTGAATCGCTGCAGCCCGGCGAAACGCTGACATACTACACCAATGCGTGGCGGAATACGTCAGCTGTGTCCACCCACAAACCCCATCAGGACGATCCGTATTATTACAATGTGCGCTATGATGACGGAACTTCACGCACCAGGCAGTACAAAGATTATTCTGCCGACAAAACCGACAATGCCACGGCTACGGCGGGGACATCGGTTGTATCCACAGAACGGTCTGATGTAATTCGGGTAAATCTGGGCAATAACGGTAAATTGGTTTTCCGCAATACCGCACCCACCGTTGTGTCAATGAAACTGCGGAAGGTGGATATGATGGGCAACACCATCACCGACTGCGCTGCTGAGTTTGAACTGTACGGCGACAAGGAACTGACGGAGAAGATCGGCACTTATGCAACCGTTGACGGCGTTGTGACCATTCCGAATCTGAAGATCAACACCACTTACTATCTCAAGGAAACCCGTGCGCCGGACGGGTACTATCCCATGCCGGAGGCAAAAGCCTTTACGGTAGATGCCAAAGGAAATGCAACGGGAATAGACGGCGATGTCTACCTGAACTGGGCAGACGGTGAACTGATAGTGCGCAATCCCAACGATTACGAACTGCCGCAAACCGGCGGCATGGGCGCCTATCTATTCCTTTGTTTCGGAGCGCTGCTGATGGCGGCACCTATCGCGTATGGATGCAGTATGAGGCGTAAGCGTGAAAGGGGGAACGGGGAATAGGAGCGCTCATTTCGGCGAATCTGAATTGCCGGAATGCATCTGCTATGAATAAATCACATCATCAAGAAAGGGAAGAGAAATGAGGAAAATTGTTTCGATACTCCTGGCTTTGGTCATGGCGCTGTCTGTGATGTGCGTTACTGCCTTTGCAACAGACCTGACGATTCAGGAACCGGACGGTATGCAAAATGCCACCTATGCCGGGTACATGATTCTTAAAGCCACCAACAGCGCAGACGACCATACGAAGTTCGCCTACACGCTGAATGAGAAGTATGCCGATGTACTCAAGGCTGTTACCGGTAAGAGCACCGAGGCTGACATTGTCAAGTATATCTCTGAGTTGAAAGACAGCGGCATGCGCGCCTTTGCCAACGATGCGTATGATGCCATCGCTACAGCAGGGATCGAGGCTGATGCCGCCCTTAAGACGGGCAGCAATACCGTGGACGAGGGCTACTGGCTGATCGCGCAGACCTCGGCCGCAGCAACCAGCGAAACGCAGTCCCTGGTTATTGTGGATACCGCCGGAAAGGATTCGCTGAGCATTGAGTCCAAGAAGGACGGCGTTATCGTTGAAAAGCAGGTCAGCGATGACGGGTATCTCAAGTGCGATAAGAAGGACGATCCTACGCATATCCATGACAAGAACTGCTATAACTGGAAGAACGCAAACGAGGCGGCTATCGGTGATACCGTACCCTTTGACATCAGAAGCAAAATCCCTGCCAATGCCGATGGCTATAAGTACATGTACTTTATCGTGGGCGATACGCTGAGCGACGGTCTTATGCTGAACGAGGAATCCATCAAGGTCTATATCGGCGGAGGAGAGGCTATTAAGGATCAGGATTATTCTCTGATTGTCAGCGAGGACGGTCAGCACTTCGACGTGGCTCTGATCGATGCCAAGGCGCATGCCGGCGCAACTGTGGAGGTTTTCTACACCGCCGTGCTGGATACCGATGCCATCATCGGCGTTGCCGGCAACCCCAACGTGGTTGACGTGACCTATTCTACACATCCCAACTACGACTATCGGCCGGAAACGGATAGAATCCCCGGTTATCCCAATTCCGATAAAGATGTGCCTACCGGAAAAACCCCCGAGGACCGCACGGTGACCTATGTG
>JAZLIB010000020.1:0-16678 GCA_045617185.1 Vescimonas sp. | reverse complement strand
AAAGCGGAATGTGTTCCTACACCCACGGAATATTGGAGCAGTATCAAGCGAAAATGCGGAAATCAGCCGGCTGTCAAGTACAACTGGTGTCCCGCAACAGTATCGGATATATTGTCCAAGCAGGAATACTGCGGGGATACGGTAAATTTCCGTTCTACCACCAAGTCTTTCAAGAACAAGACGAAGATTGAGAGGCCGCCCGAAGAATGGAAAGTGTTTGAGAACACGCACCCCGCCATTATTGACCGTGAGACCTTTGCACTTGTCGAAGAACTGCGGCAGCATCGCCGCCGTCCCACAAGAACGGGAGTCATCAGTATGTTTTCCGGCATTCTCTACTGTGCGGATTGCAAAGAAAAACTGTATTATAGCGTTACAAACAACTACCGTCGGGAGCAGGCATATTTCTTCTGTTCTGCTTACCGCAAAAACTCAGATGTTTGTTCAGCACACTATATCCGTGAAAAGGTCGTTTACGATATGGTTTACGAAGCCTTGCAGCGTATCTTCCGAATGATCAATATCTTTGAGGAAGAATTTGCAGAAAAGCAAATGGCACATTACGGAATGGTGAAGAAACAGGAGCTTGCGGCAAAGAAAAAGCAACTGACGAAAGCAAAGAAGCGTATCGAGGAAATTGACGGCTTAATCCTCAAGCTATACGAGGACAATGCCAAAGGGAAGCTATCGGATGAGCGATATGCCACGATGACCCAAGCTCTTGAACGGGAGCAGTCGGAGCTGAAAACCGAAGTACCGCAAATGGAAGCATTTCTTTCGGGTGAAACGGATAAATCCGTCGGCTTGCAGAAATTCATTGAGAAGGTAAAACGGCTCACTGAATTTACCGAACTTACGCCGGAGATCGTACACGAATATGTCGAAAAGATCGAGGTACACGCTCCGAGATATGTTGACGGCAAACGGGTACAGCTTCTTGACATCTATTTCAGCGGTGTCGGCATCGTACGTGAAATGACGCCGGAGGAAATGGAAGAAGCATTCCAAAAACGCTTGAAAGCAAAACAAACGAAAACGGCATAACCGATAAGGTTACACCGTCTCAACAAAACAATATTTATTTTAGATACAAAGGCCACCTTGGGGCACCTTCCTTACGGAGGGTGCCCCAAAGGGTGGATTTTTTTATGTTTACAAAAGAATCTGTATGATAATGCTGCCAAGCAACGCAACAAGTGGAATCAGCAAATAGAACTGTTTCTTGCTCTTAAGTGAAATCGTATCGCTATGTGCTACGCGATCGGTGCTAAGCCAGACAACACCCGCTACAGCAATGGCAATCCACATATGCGACTGCAAAGTAATGAAATACAGCACCAGACAGATGACCATCACGATGCGGTACCATGTGGGTAACTCCATAATGGGTTTGTATGGCTTACCGCTGTCCACGCACACGCCGTCCACGACAACATCGGCGTTGTAGCCGCGCATCACGAAACGGCATTCCTTGTCGCCAATGGTGATTGGCTCATCTACGTAGCCATCGCGAGGCCAAAGGAGTTTACCTTCCTCATCGTCCACAAAGAGGGTAGAGGCGTTGCTGCGCAGTCCCTGACGGACATAGGTGACCTTGTGCTCCGCGCCGTCAATATTTACTTGCCATGTCTGTTCCTTAGCCATAGTCAGATAATTCCTTTTTCGTAAAGCAGATACAGAGTGAGCCAAACCGTAGCAATTAGCTGCAAGGTATTTTGGGCTTTAGACCATCGCCTGATTTGCTTTTCAAAGTCTTCTTCCGATTGGTTGTTCCTGCGTCCGTCATTACGTAAATGCTTGATATGATCCCCAATTATGAGAACGGAAATCTGTAAAACCAGAGTTGCTAAAATCAAATAAAGCATAGGAGCGGCCTCCCTCAGTCGATCTTGCCCCTTGCGTGCATGATATCGTCTTCGGTGATCTTCATCAGATCCTCACGGGTGACTTGTTCCATCTTGGCCAAGCGGTTGTTCTGCGCCACCAGAATGTGCTCGAAGATATTACGCACACCGCGGGCATTGCCGAAGCTCTCGCTGTCGCCGTTTTCCTCTACGATGTAGTCGCGCACCAACTCCTCCACACCTTCGTCCAGTTCATAGCAGCCCTTCTTGCACTGCATATGGAAAATGGCAACCAGTTCGTCACTGCTATAATCGGCGAACTCCAAAAAGCGGTTGAAACGGGATTCCAGACCGGGGTTAGAGTGGATAAATTTATCCATCAGATTGGTATAGCCTGCCACGATGACCACCAAGTCATCACGATGATCCTCCATCGCCTTGAGAATGGTGTCAATAGCCTCCTGACCAAAGTCGTTCTCGGACTTGCCGTTGAGGGCGTAGGCCTCATCAATGAACAGCACACCGCCCATGGCTTTTTCGATGACCTTTTGTGTCTTTAATGCTGTCTGACCCACATAGCCTGCCACCAAGCCGCTGCGGTCAACCTCCACCAGCTGACCCTTTGACAAAATGCCGAGGCTATGGTAAATACGTGCCATAATGCGCGCCACGGTGGTTTTACCCGTACCGGGATTGCCGGTGAATACCATGTGCAGCGACATATCCGTGGTGGGCAGATCGTGCTCACGGCGCATTTTATAGACTTGCACCATATTGATGAGGTTGTGAACTTCCTCCTTGATCTCAGCAAGACCCACATAGCTGTCCAGTTCTGCCAGCAGATCCTCAATCTTCTCAGGCGGCGGAACTTCTTCTTCGGTGGGTTTTTCCTCACTCTTGGAATCGGCAGTAGGGGGAACATCTTTCTTTTCGTTCTTCGGTGTGGAGCGCGAAGAACCGAGCACCCCCTCAAAGGGAGTACCCCAGAAGTCGTTGCCCATATTGCGCAGATTATTCTCCGACATGGAGCGAATCACATCCAACTGCTGCAAAATGATTTCGTCTTTTTTATCCATTTATTCTTCCTCCTTAATGGGAGATTTTTACGTGTTTCATGGCACGGAACAGAAGTGCCGCAATAAAGCCGGTCAATGTACCGGTCAGCAGAGAAACTGCCAGCAAAAAGGGGAGATATCCTAACACCATGGTGTTGCCGAGGGTAATCATGGCTGCCGCAATTTGGCCAATATTATGTGCCGCTGCGCCGCCGATCGACACACCGAAAACAGACAACTTCGGCAGTTGTTTCAAGGCAATCATCACCAGCATAGCGGTCAGACCGCCCAGCATGGAGAAAATCAGTGCCGACGCATTACCGGCAAATAAACTGCCCAATAAGCAGCGCGCCACTAAAATCGTCAGAGCGGGAACAGCGCCCAATTCATACAGAGCAAACACCGTGACGATATTGGCAAGACCCAACTTGACACCCGGCAGGGGAATCAGAAGCGTTACGGGGAACAGATTTTCAATCGTACTCAGTCCCAAGGCAAGGGCGGTCAGAACGGCGCCAAGCGCCATTTTTTTCGTATTAATCTTCATCTGCTCACCCCACAATCACATCCGGGGCATCGGTCGAGGTACCCTCCAGATGAATGACGATCTGGGCCGGCAGACAGACGATGGATTGCCCGGCACGGGTAATGATACCCGTATGTACGCAGTCCTGCGAGGGACAATCACTACTCTGCACGCAGACACCTTTGTCGCTAACAGAAACCGTCAGCGTATAGCCGTTATTTGTGTAGGTATGTGCGGATTCCGCATCGGAAAGCGGCAGGGAATCCACGACTTTGCTACCGACAGTCACAACAGCCGTCAAATCACCGTTATTGGCTTTGCTACCATAGAACACAACGGCAACAAGTACCGCCATAGCAATAACACCAGCAACGACCAGACCGTCCCAAACGGTGGGTTTTAACTTAACGCTCGATGACTTGGAAGTCATAGGAATTACCCTCCGATTCGGTCATTTTATCTTGAAGATTCTGTGTATAGAGCAGACGACCGTCTGTTGTGATCAGCACCATATCAAAGTTGTCTGCATGGTTGCGCCAGAAGTCAATGGCGGCCTTTTCACCCATGACATACATGGCGGTAGAATAGGCATCGGCCATGGTACCGTTATCGGCAATGATTGTCACAGACAGCAGATCACTCTGTACGGGATAGCCGGTCTTTGGGTCGATAATATGCTGATAAACGGTACCGTCCTCGGCGGTAAAGTATCGCTGATAGCCACCGGAAGTTACAGCAAAGGCATCGGTTAATGCCACAGTTGCCGCATATCTGTCACTTTGCGGATCCTGAATGGCTACCGACCAGGCATTGCCGTCAGGCTTATTGCCGCAGACATACACATTACCGCCTAAACTGATGCAGCCGCTGGTAATGCCGGTGGATTTGAAGATATCCGCCACGCAGTCGCTGGCGTAACCTTTGGCGATACCGCCTAAATCGATGGCGCAGCCATCGTCCAACGTGACAACGCTGCCCTCAATCTTCACATGATCGCTGCCTACATGGGTAAGTAACTCATTAATCTCGTCTTGTTGCGGCACGCGCGGCGTATCGGTGGTGATACCCCATGCGTTGACAATCGGCGCAATGGTCATATCAAAGGCACCATCTGTCTCGGCGGCATATTGCAGGGCAGCGGTGAGTAGATCGGACGTTTCATCGGATACTGTAGCCTCGTGCTGGACGTTGATTCTGGCAACATCACTGTCAGACACTGTGCGAGAGAGCATACGTTCCAACTCGTTGATCTTGCGTGACGCGTCCGTCAGCGCCGTCTGCGCGTCCTTACCATAGGCTGTCAGGGACATATAGGTATCCATGGCGAAAATTTCCGTGGTAGCACTTTTTTCGGCGCAGGCGGAAAGGGAAAACAGTAATGCAATTGTAAAACAAAATGCAATAAACTTCTTCATTTTTACAGTTCACGGCGGCCTTCCAAGGCGCGCATCAGTGTGGCATCGTCGGCAAATTCCAAATGACCGCCTACGGGGATACCGTAAGCAAGGCGTGTCACTTTTACGCCGAAAGGCTTTAAAAGACGGGAGATGTAAAGGGCAGTTGCTTCACCCTCAGTATCGGGGTTTGTGGCCATAATAACCTCGGAAATACCGCCTGCTGCCACCCGGTCAAGCAGGGATTTGATCTGCAGGTCATCGGGACCAACATGATTCATAGGGGACAGAACACCATGCAGTACATGGTAGTGTCCGTTGAACTCACGGGCGCGCTCAATGGCAATCACATCGCGGGGATCGGCCACCACGCAGATAGTGGTTTCATCACGTTTGGGTGAGGCACAGATACCGCATAGACCGCCGTCGGTCAGATTCTGACAAACGGGGCAGAGGGTGACGGATTTTTTGGCGTTAACGATAGCGTCAGCAAACTCCTGCGCTTCTTCCATAGGAAGATTGAGCACATAAAACGCCAGACGCTGGGCGGATTTGCCACCGATACCGGGCAGGCGGGCAAATTGTTCCACTAAATTTTCCAGCGGAGCGGGAAAGTATTCCATATATTTAACCTCTTAATTCAGCAATTCTTGCAGGAATATCCTCTGCTTTATAGACAGCGCTTCCCGCCACCAATACATTGGCACCGCTGGCAATGCAGAGTTTGCAGGTGGTGGGATCCACACCGCCGTCCACTTCCAGTTCACAAGCAGGATTCATGGCATCAATGTATCCACGGATCGTCTGCACCTTGGGCATCATGTCAGCCATAAATTTCTGACCGCCAAAACCGGGCTCTACGGTCATAACGAGAATCATTTCCACCTCGTCGATAAAGGGCAGCACAGCGCTGGCGGGAGTCCTGGGCTTCACCACTACGCCGGCTTTTTTTCCCTTGGCATGGATCTTGCGCAGTGCCTCGTGAATATTTTCTTCGGTATCAGCCTCTACATGGCAGGTGACAATATCAGCACCGGCATCGCAGAACTGCTCCACATAGCGTACAGGACGGTCGATCATCAGATGTACATCCAAAGGGAGATTAGTGGTGGGACGAATCGACTTAACCACGGGGATACCGATGGAGATGTTGGGGACAAACAGTCCGTCCATGACGTCGACATGGACATAGTCTGCGGTATCAATGCGACCGATATCACGTGCCAGATTGGCAAAATCTGCGGAGAGAATGGAGGGGGAAATCTTAATCATAGGGTGGATATCCTTTCTGTAAATGAAGTACTGCACGCCTGCAGTCTGCGGGGCATAGGATACAATAAGCGATGGTTAACCGAATATAACTTCGACGCAGCCGTTTTCGCCCTGTTCGGTCAATGTCAATCGCTTTTGAAATAGAGGGTCGGCGGACGGATTGTCCGCCGGCTCTCAATGTGCAAAATTTTACTCATATATTATAACAATATTCTACGGCAATTGCAACGGAGAAAGCGGAAAAGGTCTTCTGTCACAACAATAAAATCATGTACAAACTGTTAATTTTGTGCCGAGGGTACTTTACCTTTGCACATTTTTCTTGTAAAATGTGTTATGTTTTTAAAGCAACAATTCATAAACGGCGAGGCATTTGTATGAGATTCTTCCAGAAAATCGGCAACGCGTTTTCAAGATTTATGTATGGACGTAACGGCGGCGATCATTTGTCAATGACAACACTGTTTGTGGCTATACTTCTTGATGTGGTAGCGATGTTCCTAAAAAATAACACCGTACTTGTTGCCATTCGAGTGGTCACCACTATTCTTTTAGCATGGACAATCTTTCGTATGCTTTCTCGCAATCTGCAAAAGCGCAGAGCAGAAAATGCCTGGTTTAAGAGCAAGTTTTATTATCCGATTACAAAAGAAATTCGTCAGGCAAAACAGCAAAACCAGGACAAAGAGCATAAATACTTTACTTGCCCCGGCTGCCGCGCTGTTTGCCGTGTGCCCAGAGGAAAAGGAAAGATCGTAATCACTTGTCCCAAGTGTGGTCATCAGATTCACGGAAAAAGTTAAATATTGAAATCGCCCCGATATTACACCGGGGCGATTTTACTATTTAATGACAGGCACAGTAATTACGGGTTGATACGTAGTCGCTGGGCATCTCCACCGTATTGGGCGGGAAGAATTCACTGACAGGGAAGGTCACATTACGGAACAGACCGCAGGGATCTTCCTGATCACCGCCGGTACATTCCGTCTGCGGGATACAGTAATCATACACCGGGATCAGCAACTGAGTATCGCGTTCCAGTCGCACAAGAGAGAACTGACCCAATGTTACATAGTAACGACGACAAGTGTTGCTGTCATTGAATACCAGGTCATTAGAAAATGTCTGTGCGATGAATGATGGGATCTCGGTCAGACAGTTATCATGGTGGCAATGCTGGAAATTGTCAACAATACGGGTATCAAGGACGATGGGATCCACGGCGCTTACAACGGCAGTGGGCAGATTGGTGCGCATACGGGCGGGCACATCAAGTTCATCAACAACCATTTCTGATGAGAAAATCTTGGCGTTACCTTCACTGCCAAAGAGAATACAGCGTTTATCAAAGATGCAAAGACCTTCTGCCTCGGTATAACGCGGCGTTCCGGTGAACACCTGCAGCGTAACACGGTAGAAAAAGCGCATATCCACAGAGTAGAAACCGCGGTTGAAAGTGACCGGCTCCACATCGGTATAGATATACAGTAGTTCGGCGGAGCCGCCCTTGATCATCTGCGAAGAAGAAAGTAACTCGTTTGCCACGGTGGTGGGATAGAAACGCACATCCTCTACGCAGTCCTTATCTTAAGATTGACCACCATAGAGGTGACATATAGCCCTCTGAAGCTGACTGGCTCAGAGGGCTATATTTATAGGTCTTTCAGATGGATTTCGAGCGTGAAGTCCATCGGCTTGCTTTTTTGCATCTTTCGGTATACGACATGATCTATGATCGATTTGAGAAGTAGGTTTCGCCCCTCAGTGTCGAGGGTGGGGTAGAGCTCCAGCACGCTGTCCAGTTGATTGAGGACAACTACCTTATCCTGATTGAGTGCGAAACGGATCCGGTCCGCAACATCAGCCTGCTGCTCCAGCAGGGCGGCCTTTTCGGCCTCGGCTTTTGCCATTCTGGCCTTGAACGTGTCGCGGTCATAGGTACCATCCTCCACTAAATCGTGTAAAGTGGATATCCTTGCGTCTATTTTCTTTAGCTTGGATTTTACGGCTTTCTGCTCCGCCTGAAGGCCGCTTATGTCCGGAGGCGCTGCCTGCTGGATCTCAATGCGCAAGCTGTCCCGGATATGCTCAAGGTTAGAAATCAGGTGAGCTTCCACATAGTCATATTTGGCCGAGGCCATACAGCCTTTTTCGGTGCACAGTATCCGTGGATCACCTTTGTTCTGTCCCATGCGCTGCATATTTCGCCCGCAGTTTCCGCAGGTGATTAGACCGGCCATTGAATTGGCCACCTGACCATGATTCTGAGACGGTATGTAGCGACCCTGCCTGATCTCCTGCACGCGCTGCCAATCCTCCCATGATATGATAGCAGGGTGGAGGCCGTCCACCATGATCCAGTCCTCCATCTTCTGATGCACAACATGGATATGCGGATTGGTCTTTGTAGGCTTGTAATGCTTTACGCGATTCCACGCAATCTTTCCGGTGTAGGTGGGATTCCGCAGCATCTGACGCACCGTACTGCGGCACCACAGCGCAGATCTATTTGGCACGCTGCCCATAGCGTTCAGCTCGTCAGCAATGGTTGAGGCCCCCACGCCTTCCAGATACCGCTTGAATGCGTGACGGACAAATGGTGCCTGCTCCTCGTCAATCTCAAGAGAGGGAAGTTTCCCGATGGTACACTTACGGTATCCGTATGGCTTATTCGCTGTGTAGCCGCCCGCCTCAATCGTCTGCATCAGGCCGCGCCGCATGCGCTTGCGGATCATCTTCAACTCGAAGCGTGCGAATAGCGCTTTCATCTCCGTCAATTCTTCGTCAGCGTCATTGGTGAGGTCGTATGTCTTTCCCGGGCATATAATCAACGTTTCAGAGATTCTAAATGCCTCCAGGATAATTCCTTGCTCTGACATACTACCACGCCCTAGACGGTCGATATCGGCGCAGAATACGCCATCATAGAGGCCTTCCTCGACCTTCTCGAGCAGGCGTAGCATCTCAGGGCGGGCATAGAGCGACTCACCGGATACAACTTCCTCGTAGGTTTCAATGTCACGGACGCCCATCTGATCTGCCAGCTCGGTGAGCATCTTGCGATGCTTCGCCAGCACTTCCTCGGTACTTTCGTCCGGACGATCGGCTTGTGATTTTCTTAAATACATAGCATACGGCAAGATACTCACCCCCTTAGATAAATTATATGCAATCACACCCCAAAAGTCCGTGTCCGAATTGGACACAAAACAAATGTTCGATTTTGTGGTTAGAAAGGAACCGCCCACGCAGGGCGGTTTCTTTAATTCCTTTTTATGTAGCGAATCATCTGTACAAGATACTCGCCGTCTAATGTATCGGTTTCATCTGCATCAAGTGTGCGGTAATCAAATTCACAGAATCCGTTTCTTGAATAGAAGTCAGTTAACTCAGGCTTGTCCTCACATTCAACATATGCATATCGTCCTCCGAGTTCGATTTGTACACGGCTGATTTTTTCGCAGGCAAAGTCTAATAATTCATCACCACTTATCAGCTTGTTATACCCGTTTTGAAAGTTCTTGCCGAGCTGGGCGATAAGAGGTGCCGTCAAGATGTATGACTTTGTTGCTGCATTATATCGAGCGAAATTGTTCAGGCGTTTGCGCAAAGCGTTTGATTGCTTGTGAATTAATTTGCTCGAAATACTGATATACTTATTTGCAAGTGTAAAGTACCCCACAAGCACAGGGGCGCCTTTGTATGAGGCAAAAACAAGGTGCGTCATTGACCAACCCTGTTTTGAAAAATTGACTGCCTTTTTTCTCAGAAACTCTTCGACATCTTTGTTTTGAGGACAAGAAAAAGAGGAGAGGATTTCATTTGTTGCATCCTCTCCTAATTCCTCAAGCATATGAGACAGATTTACAATCTTATACCCTGTCATTCGATCCTCCGAACATCTTCTTTATCTCTGCACGACTTGCTTCGGAGTAAGATCGTTCACGCTTTACATCCTGTGCTTTCTTTCCAGAGGCGTGCTCCAATGCATTTACAAGAGCAGCTACCGTTTTTTTATCTTTGATATTGATATCCTTTAAGATGCTTTTCGTTGCCATTCTCATCACCCTTTCTATTATTATGCTTGTAGCATAAGAAAATGGCACAAAACTATGCAACGCATACTACGATTATAATATTACCAATAACGATAATTGTCAATCTCAATCGTGTTATTTTATTAAATTTTTAAAGGAACCGCCTACGCAGGGCGGTTTCCGTTTTTTATTTATCCCTCATAATAAATGTGAATAGCATTTGCCGAGGATGACATTTCAACAAGCCATTCCCCATAAGTTCCGACAGTGTCATTAGGTTCAGCCTGACAGAGTGCACTGGACAGCTCTTTCGCGTCTACATCAGCACCAAGACATCTTAGAATATTTTGAATAGCAGTACACACATTCGGATTATCGGATGGAGAATCTGTAGATATAATAGAAACTATGTCGGCATTTGCCTCATCGTCTGGGCTAACCATTATAGATGATATCAATTTCCCGCTCTCTAATTCCTTTAATGAACAACAGAAACTCCCGGAGTCATCAAAGTAACTATCGACAATCTGGAACACCTCAGAGTTGTCAAGAGAAACTTTAAATTCTACATCAAACTCTGGCACAGAGATTCTATTGGCCTCTGATACTGGCGCTGAGCCACAGCCGACGAGGGAAAGGAGCATAAGTAAAGTCAGCACGAATGCAATAACTTTCTTCATATTGTTTCCTCCGCTCAAAACTTTCCGCGCAGCTCCACTACCTTGCCAATGATGCGGACAGGGAGGGAGTCTATCTCTTCTGCACTGTAGAACTTAATATCGTATGCCGGGTTGTTCGGGATCAGGGAGATTCCGGACGACTCTTTTTTTATGCGCTTAACGGTAGCACTATCGCCGTTGACCATCACGATGGCGGTATCTCCTGTTTCGGCATCAGACTGCTTTCTGACAATAACTACATCGCCCTCGCGAATTCTTGGCTCCATGGAACTGCCACGCACTCTGAGTCCGAAAAAATCTCCGGTAACTGCAAGAGCCTCATCAATCTCCTCATAGTCTACGATATTTTCCATAGCTTCAATCGGGAGACCAGCAGCCACATCACCATACACAGGTATCCGCTTACCTGCAATTCGATGCCTATCAACAAAGTCATTATACATATCTTTCATTGTAAATACTTCTGGGCTATTTTTCTTATCATCTGTGCTATAGGCTTTTATTACGGCTTCAAACTCTGGTGTGAAAATAATGCAAGGTAAGTCAACCGTATTGAAGTCAACTTGTTTTATAGCATAGGAAAACCATCGCGCCAACGAGATTTCATTGAAATCAAAAAACATATCGATTTGTAATCTTGCCAGCAGATACTTCTCATCGTCGGAAGCCGCGTAGTCGCTCGGAATAACGCCCCTCAAAGCCTCATAGACATCTTCTTTGCGTTCTAATATCATGTCCCAATTTAAAAATACGCCTGATCCAATGATATAATCTGCAGAAATTGAAAAAATAGATGAAATGTTCCTAATTGTGTCGTAATCTGGCTCTCTATTATCGGTTTCCCACATCGTTACTGTGGTCCTCGACACATTAAGTAACTTTGCGAATTCCGCTTGAGTAATATTTAGAGATTTTCTTAGTCGTCTAATATTGGACATTTAACCACCTCATATTTAAGAATATGTCACAAATCGAAACATTTCAAGGAAAAAATAAAAAATAAATGTCACATATATTGACATTACGCGCCGTATGTGCTATTGTAATGTCACGGTATATGACATTTACAAGCTGATAGGGGGTGAAATCGTTGAGCGTCCTAAGGATTAAAGAAATTCGTGAGTCAAGAAATATGACTCAAGCAGAATTAGCAGCTACACTTAAAGTTGCGCGAACAACAGTTACTAACTGGGAGACTGGGGATCGACTTCCGCGCGTAGACCAGCTTCCTGTGCTCGCGAGAGTATTTGACGTAACCATTGACAAGCTGTTTATCAGCGAGTCTGCGTAGTCAATACATCGCCGTGCCTGCTATGGAGCGCTTCCAATCAAAATTTTATTGAAAGAGGTGAACAATCCTCTTTTTGGACTTATCAAATCAAACAGGGAGCGTTCCATAGTGGGCATGGATCAGAATGGAGGTGAATGAGGATGAGGCTCAGCATTCCATTGTTGCGAGAGAATAAGAAATTGCAAGTTGAAAACAAGGAACTAATGAAGCGAGTTACCAAATTGGAACATGAACTTGCGCGCGCAGAGGAGAGAGCATCTTATGTGAAGAAGGTAAATCTGCCAAAGTGTGAATCTACAGTCTGCCGTAGCTGCGCTTATGCCGCGAGAGTGGTTGGCCAGTTCGGTGAAGTGATATTCCTAGGATGCATAAAAGAACACTGCTGCGAGAATTACACGCCGGAAGCACACTCCACGCTGATAGAGCGATAATCGACAGAACGAGAGACTCACACGCAGCCAGCATGGATCAGAAAGGTGGTGAATGAGGACGAAGACTATAATCGTTGCTTCAGTTATTGTTTCAGCAGTTACTTCAGCAACCATAACGCTGTCGATGTTCATTTTTATCGATCGCTATATAAAAGACATTTTTCAAAGGTTATCTGAGTTAATAACGCTTATGCAGTTATTCGTCAGAAAGGCAGGTGCGTCTAAAAGCGACACCTAAATGTATAGGACGGCCTATATCGGCCGTAGAAATGGAAGGAGGTGGATTGTATGAGTCAGATGCCGGAAATCTTATGCAAAACAACTACAGAGACTGAGGACGGCTATACCGTCTATCGTGATTACGGAAAGCAGGGCGGTGGCGTTGACCGCGTGTACATTCCGCCCCATGATCCTGACCGAGCAGCTCAGAACCGGAGACAGCTCAACGCAGTGCTGGCCCGGTACGGCTATAAACTAAAAGAGAAGGGAGGTACCGAAGGTGGCACCGGTTCTTCCGATGCTATCTAATTTTATCAATACGAGGAGGTAAAGACCATGCCCACAATGGACATGAATATCTACGCAGCGTGTCGCAGGCGGACAGGCATGACGCAGGAAGCGTGGGCCGAAGCCCTGGATATCAGCGTAGAGAGCGTGAAACGCTACGAAACGGGGATACGGATCCCGCCTAACTATCTGGTCAAGCAGATGGTAGATGTTAGTGGCGATGAGGCACTGGCATACCGGCATCTGGCATACACTTCGCAGGTGCTTGATGTGCTTCCGAACATTGACAGCGTAAACCTGCAGGGTGCTACCATTCGCTTGATGAACCGTATGGCGAGATTCGCCAATGCTTGCCGAGATCGGCAACTCATGGAGATCGCAGACGACGGTATCATCACGGAGGATGAGCGGCCGTTGTATACCGAGATCCTGAACGAGCTTAAAGGCATCATCGCCGCCTACTATCAACTCCGCTACTGCGCGGAAGACAGAGAGGAGGGACGATGATGGAAAGCTTGAACTATATCATGACGATCGTTGGCGCATTCGCTACGGCCGGCGCTATCATGAATGTCATTGATTGGATTGATAATCCGAAAAAGGGCAAAAAGAAACCGCACAGCTGCGGGAACAGCCATGCGGTTCGTAGAGTTAGCAAGTAACTCATAAGGGCACTATTATAGTAACACAATCATGAGGGTTTCGCAATAGGGAGCAGGTGATTTTTTGGGCGAAGCGGAAATAAAAATCAGACGACATGGCGGGTTCACCGTTCTGCCGAATGAGGTGCTGCGTGACGCAGATCTGAACCTCCAGACGAAGGGACTTTTCTGCATGATGCTGTCATACCCACCCGACTGGACATTCAGCATTGGAGGTCTGACAAAGGACGCAGGGTGCGGTAGGGATAAAATCCGTAGTGCATTGAAAAATTTAGAAGCTGCCGGGTATCTGATCCGCGAGCAGGCGCACGCTGAAAACGGCCATTTTTCAGGCAATTGCTATGTCTTGCAGGACTGGAAAAGTTCACCGTTGTCGGGTTTTCCGTCAACGGATAAACCGACGACGGAAAACCCGTCGTCGGAAAACCCGACACTAATAAATAAAGATTATAAGAAAGAAAGATATATACCCCCTATAGTCCCCCAAGGGGGACGGCGCAAGAAGGACGAACCTAAACGGCAGCCGGACTGGAAGCCTGAGCGCTTCGCTGGGCTGTGGGACTACTACCCGCACGATAAACGTGGCAATAAGCAGAAGGCCATCGCGGCATGGGACAAGCTCAAGCCGAGTGACGACCTGATCAACGACATCGGCCGACGCCTGAAGCTGCTTATGGCCTCCGAAAGCTGGCAGGCGGGGGTAGGAATCCCTCACGTGAGCACCTTCCTCAATCAGCGCCGCTGGGAGGATGCGGACAATCTGGACGGGCACACCGTTCGCCCGGAGCCGCGTGAAGAGGTGTACGGATGGCAGATGTGATTATACAGGATCAGCAGCTCAATGCAGAGATGGCCGTTATCGGCTCCATGCTGATTGATGAGAGCATCATTGGTTCAGTTCTCGGCAAAGTAGATCCGCGCGACTTCTACGCGAAGCAGAACCGCATTATCTTTCAGGCAGCGCGTGAGCTGTTCCGCTCAGGCTCACCGGTTGACCCGGTGACCATCCGCGGAAAGATTGGCGATCAGTACACGCAGTACATGCTCGACCTGATGGATGTCACGCCGACAGCTGCCAGCTGGGAGGCATACGCCGATGTAATGCATGAGCAGGCAACGCTATTCCGCATCAAAGAGCTGGCCGATCAGCTTGCCGATGCGACAACGCTGGAGGACTGCCGTCCTCTGACCTCAAAGCTGGGTGAGCTGCTTGCAGCTGGCTCTAAGGTAGAAGCATGGACGATGAAGGATGCACTTGCATACTTCACACAGAGCCAAAGCCCGGAAGCTGTGGCCAAGCAGTACATAAGCTACGGCATCCGCGAGGTGGACGAGGGCAGCTTTACAGAGCTGGGCGATGTGGTCATGATTGGTGGCTATCCGTCAGACGGTAAGACGGCCTTTGCATTGGCTCTGGCTTATCACATGGCGAAGACGCACAATGTCGGCTTCTTTTCCTTCGAGACGAAGCCTGCAAAGCTGACCGACCGTTTGGCCACACACAGTCTGCAGATAGGATTTGACGCTATCAAACGTAAAAAGCTGGAGGAGTCGGACTGGGTCACGATTGCCGAGAAGTCAGAGGACTTTATTTCCCGCAATCTTACATTCATTGCCGCGTCGGGCATGACAGTGTCGCAGATTGAGGCGGTGAGCCGCGCATACGGTTTCGACGTGATCTACATCGACTATGTGCAGCTGATCAAGCCGGAGGCTGGCTCTCGGTTCGGTCGAACGGAACAGGTAGCAGAGATATCCAGAGCCTTACACGCGTTTGCGCAGACGTCCGGCACGCTCGTTATCGAGCTTGCTCAGCTGACGCGTGCTGATAAATCGAGCAGCTGGCGAGAGCCTGACATGCACGACCTGAAGGAGTCCGGCCAGTTTGAGCAGGATGCAGACGGCATCATGCTGTTGTTCCGTCCAGATCCCAAGAGCGATTACGACCAGCAGAAAACGAGGATGTTCAAGATTGCCAAGAACAAGGAAGGCCTCCTCGGTAAGTGGCCGCTGTATTTCGACGGCAATCACCAGACATTCAGCGTCATGGTGGGTGATGACTCAAAGGCTGCCATGCAGCATTACAAGAACATGGCAGCGAAAGAAAAAATGAGGCGGCATCTTAGCACGCAGATCAGCGGCCAGCAGCAATTTGAAGAGATACCGGAGGATAAAGAAGCACCGTTTTAAGGAGGAAATATGCAAGTAGGAGATATCGTGAGGGTGAAGGCACGTGTGCTTGATGAGCGCTCGCAGAAGGTTAAATCTGTGACGCGCAAGGCGCAGGTTATCTACATTCATCCCAAGCACCGGTTTTACACCCTGCAATTCGAGTCAGGCGTAAAAGAATCGTTCGACTTCGAGCGCAGAGTAGGTGAAGACCGCCCCACAAAGCACGGGTTCCATCAGGGAAACCGTAGCAGAAAATATTGATTATTCGGAGGTAACACATGAGGGCAATTTCAATCATCAATCAAAAGGGTGGTGTCGGCAAAACGATCACCACAATCAACCTGGCCGCCGTTCTGGCACAGGACCACCGCAAGCGCGTGCTGATCGTAGACTGCGATAGCCAGCACGACACTACGGATTTTTTCGGTGCTGGAGACAATGACAACAATCTGTCAGCTGTCCTTCGCTGCGAGCATGAAGCATATTGGCCGGACAATGTAGTGCCTACCAGCATTGACGGCGTGGACATTCTGCCCGGCGATGACGGCCTCATGACATTGGATGTCTCTATGATCCGCGAGGGCCATGTCAACGGAGCAGCACTTCGTGACTTCATCGAGTGCGTGGCGGAGGACGATGCTTATGACTATGTTCTGTTCGACTGCCCACCGGCATTCAACGCTGCATCATCTGCCGCGCTCTATGCATCCACACTGGCTATCATTCCCATAAAACTGGACCGATTCTCTCTGTCGGCTCTGTCCAACATGATCCTGCAGATCCATAACATGCATCAGATTAACC
>JAZLIB010000019.1:0-10488 GCA_045617185.1 Vescimonas sp. | reverse complement strand
CGTCCGGCGGAATATCATGACGTCACCGTTGCGGATTACTTCACCACTCTCATCACCAACCATAACGCCGACGTGGACAGCAGCAAGCAGTTCACTGTCGGGGCGGTCACCGTCACCGATCCCAACGACAGTCTGTACCGCGTCCACAGCTACGAAAGCACATGGGAGTGCATCGAGGACAAGCTGCTCGACCGGCTCGGCGGCTATGTCCGTATTCGTATGAGCGGCAGCACCCGGCTCATCGACTACGTCACCGGCTACGGCAACGTGAACCCGCAGATCATCCGTTTCGGAGAAAACATCCTCGACCTTGTGCGCGAGGTACGAGGTGAGAACGTGGCCACGGTGCTGGTACCGCTGGGAGCAACCGACGAAGAGACCGGCGAAAAGCTAACGGTCAAATCTGTCAACGACGGGCTCGACTACATTGAGGATGCCGAGGCCATTCAGACCTACGGCAGGATCGTGAAGACGGTCGAATACGACGATGTAACCGTTGCCTCGAACCTCTTGACCAAGGGCTATGCAGAGCTGGCCAAAATGAGCAAGCCCGTCATCACCCTCACCATGACGGCAGTAGACCTGCATCTGGTGGACGTGAACATTGAGCGGATCAAGATCGGAGACAGCATCCGCGTCCTGTCAGAACCCCACGGGCTGGACGAATACATGATCGTCCAAAAGCTGCAGCTGGACTTCCAGCACCCGGAGAATTCCGTGGTCACCCTCGGAGCCGTGCGGCAGACGCTGGATGGTAATGTGGGAAAACGCAAGTCAGAACCACTGGATGCCATCATAGCAGCGCAAGCAGCCATGCAGCAGTCCATTGCCGCAGTACAGGTCACTGTGCAGGAATGCTATTCAGAAATCAGCAAAACTGCAGAGGAAATACGCTCTGAGGTTTCTGAAAGCTACCTCGCAAAGAGTGAACTGGAGACGATCCAGCGAGACTTCCAAACCAGCATCACGCAGAGCGCCAGCGAGATCCGCATGGACTTTACGACGATCACGAATGAGATCACGAACAACGTAGCCGCGAACCAGCAGCTTTTGGAAGAGTACATCCGATTTCGGGGAGCCCTCATTGAGCTGGGCAAAGTCGGTAATGCGTTTACGGCAGAACTCTCAAACGACAAGTTGTCCTTCAAGGAGAACGGCCAAGAGATCGCATTCATATCCAACCAGTCACTGGTCATCACCAACGCGGAGATCCGCAACAGGCTTTCCCTCGGTACCGCCGAGCGTGGCTGGTTTGATTTCATACCCCGAACCACCGGCAACCTATCCATCCAGTGGCGTGACCCTATCAGTTAAGGAGATGATTCGTTATGCCTTCCGGCAACTCTGGCGAAATACACATCACCGGCACAAAAAACATGTACGCGACCTGCTACTGGTCGGAGACATATAACGCTACCAACAACACCCACGTTGTGAGCATTGATGACCTGACATTCAGCTCCAGCAACTGGTATCAGTTTACCTATTTCTTACAGGGCAGCATTGCCGTGAACGGCACCACCGTGGCAACCTTCAGTTCAACACAAGGTTCGCACCATGTGCGTATTGACTCCCAGTACACCGAGTATTCCATAGAAGCCGCGCCCGGCTATGCTAATCCTCCTTACTATTCCGGCACCATATACGGAAATGCAGATGGCACATGCTCGGTCAATATTTCAGTCACCGTATACGGCTATACAACTGACGGAAAAGGGGCAAACGGCTTCTGCACGGACGGCTGGCAGTCGGTATCACTGTACACGATCCCGCGAAAGTCCTCCTGCTCTATGCCCGCGACTAATTTGGGCAGCGCCGGAACGATCAGCATAAGCCGGGCATCCAGCAGCTTCACCCACACACTGACATACACCTTCGGAAATGCTACAGGGACGATTGTTTCAAAAACCAGCAGCACTTCCGTAAGCTGGACACCGTCCCTGACGCTGGCGAATCAGATCCCGAATAGCACCAGCGGCACGGTGACCATTACGTGCAGCACATACAACGGAAATACGCTGATCGGCAGCTCAACATGCACAACGACGCTGTATGTCCCAAGTTCAGTCGTGCCTACTTTCACATCACTAACCGCAACGAGAGTAGACGGAACCGTGCCCGCCTCATGGAGCATCTATGTGCAGAAAAAGTCCAAAGCAACCTTGACAATCAACGGAGCCACAGGCAGCTACGGATCTACGATCAGTGCCTACAGTATTTCAGGCGGAGGTTTTTCAGGAACAACCAGTAGCCTGACGACCGGCTTCCTGAACACCTCCGGCACAATCACCTTCACCGCAAAAGTGAAGGACAGCAGAGGTCGATGGTCGGCAGAAAAAACCGTGTCCATATCCGTGGTAGCGTATTCGCCCCCGACTTTTACGAACTACCTGACCCAGCGATGCAACAGCAGCGGGACGATAACAACCAACGGCACCTATGCCAGAGGGCTTATCAATTTCACTTACGCAAGCTGCAGCAGCAAGAACACCATCACCACAGCCGTAGCATATAAGCGGAGCACTGACACATACTACACGACCACCACCGTGACCTTCTCCTCCGGGACGGCTTTCATCTTTGGTGGAGGGAACCTGTCCACGGATTATTCCTACGATATCCGCTACACCCTGACCGATGCCTTCGGCAGCGTCATCGTCGTGGATAGCTTGCCCACGGCCAGCGTCCTGATGGACTTCAAGGCCGGAGGAACCGGAATAGCCGTCGGTAAAGTATCCGAATATGACGACAGCTTCGAGGTTTCAGAAAACTGGGATGTCCGGGTATACGGAATGCTTCTGGCGGATTATATCCGGGCGCAGGCCGGAGGCGGTTCTGGCGGTATCAAGTTTGGAACATGCGCTACTGATGCAGCAACACAGGTAAAGGTGGTCACCACGACAGATGGCGACTTCACCCCGACCAGAGGGGCCGCTATCGCAATTAAGTTCACAAACGACAACTCGACCTCCATGCCGCAGCTGAACATCGACGGATCCGGTGCTGGGTATATCGTTTCATACAACAACTACGTCCCATCAACATATGTTTGGAAGCCCGGACAGACGATCCTGTTCATATATGATGGCAGTTACTATGTCGCACTTTATACGTCGACAGCGACCACCACCTATTACGGCATTACGAGGCTATACAGCGGTGTTGATTTGGCCAGTACAGCCTACGCGGCCACGGCAAGCGCGGCCAAAACGGCCTATGACCGAAACTCATGGGATAGCATTTCACTAACAAACCCGCTGGCCCTTTCATACGGAGGAACCGGCGCAACAAACGCGGTTTCTGCGAGAAGTAACCTCGGAATATACGCAACCTGCCTATTCAGCGGAACGGTGACCACGGGAAGCTGCAGCTTCAGCTTTTCCAACTACAACTTTTTCATAATCATTGGTCAGCTGTCATCGACTGGATCAAGATCGGCAATCGTTGTACCAAGGGCAGCAATAACCACTTCGTCGACACCGTACCAGCTGGCGGACGAATCGTACTACTATTCGTTTAACCTGTATTATTCCGGTTCCTACGGGTACCTCGTTTACAAGGGCAGAAACAGCACCGGACAAATCCTGTATATCTATGGAGTAAACTAAATGAAAGTGCTTTGCGACAAAGACGGCTTCGTGAGCAATTATGCCATGATCGGAGACCTGATAGACGGCATCGAAGTGCCAGACCCGGAAAACATAGCAGAATTTATAGAATGTGCCACCGGCTACAAGATAGTCGATGGCACTCTTGTTAAGGACGAAGAAAAAGTAACCGCTGAAACCCTCGAAGCTAAAAAAGCAGTTTTCCGGGAGCAGCGGGAACGAGAATGCTTTCCCGTCATAAACCGAGGCTACCTGTGGTATTCGGCCTTGAGCATAAAACAGTGGCTGGAGCTGAAGAAATGGTATCTGGCATGGCTGAATGTCACCAGCACATTCACAATCCCGGAAAGGCCAGAATGGCTTGATGAATTCGATGCAACAAAAATACCGGATAAACCCTTGTGGTTTATATAAAAATTAGGAGGAAAACAACATGAAAGAATTTTGGAACGTAGTGCAGGTGGCTTTTGCAGCCGTGGGCGGATGGCTCGGATATTTTCTCGGAGGCTGCGACGGGCTCCTGTACGCACTGATCGCCTTCGTGGTGATCGACTACATCACAGGCGTCATGTGCGCCATCACCGACCACACCCTCTCCTCGGCAGTAGGATTTAGAGGCATTTGCAGAAAAATCCTGATTTTCCTGATGGTTGGCATCGCAAACATCCTCGATGTTAACGTCATCGGAACCGGCAGCGTCCTGCGGACAGCTGCCATTTTCTTTTACTTGTCCAACGAAGGAGTGAGCCTGCTGGAGAACGCAGCGCACCTTGGCCTGCCGGTACCCGGAGCAATAAAGGAAGTGCTGGAACAGCTGCATGAGCGAGCAGAACACGGAGGCGATGACCATGAGCAAAGCGAGTGAAATCGTTGCTATAGCCCTCAGTCAGGTCGGCTACAAAGAGAAGGCCAGCAATCAGAATCTCGACGATCCGGTAGCCAATGCCGGAGGTGCCAACTGGACAAAGTACGCCCGCGACCTCGCGTCTGCGGGCTATTATAATGGCAACAAAAACGGCTACGCATGGTGTGACGTTTTCGTGGACTGGTGCTTCTTCAAGGCATACGGCCCGACCGAAGGTCAGCGGATCCAGTGCCAGACCGGCGACCTCGGCGCAGGCTGCACCTATTCCATGCAGTATTATCAGCAGCGAGGCCGTTTTGACAGGACGCCTCTTGTGGGCGACCAAATCTTCTTCCGATACTCCGGCAGCAGCGGAGCCGACCATACCGGCATCGTTGTGGAGGTCAACGCCTCGCAGATCGTGACCGTCGAAGGTAACAGCGGCGATCAGGTGAAGAAAAACACTTATGCCCGCAGCAACGGCAGCATCATCGGATACGGGCACCCTCTGTATAACGAAACTTCCGCCGAGGAAAAGAAGTCGGAGCCCGAACATGCATCTGCAGCAGAACCCGAACCGGTTAAGGAAACCGAGGCCGGAGAGATCGTGCTCGGCAGCACCGTGGCCTTTAAGCCCAGCGCCGAGAGGTACAATCCGAACAGCGCCCTGATCCCGGACTGGGTGAAGACCGACTACAATCACATCGTCACGCAGGTGACCGTGAATGGGAAACCCTTCACCAAGGGAGGCAAGGTCTGTGTTCTCCTCGGAAAGAAGATCGCCAAGAAAGGCGGCAGCATCGTGGCAGGTATTATGACATGGGTAGCCGTGGACAACCTGCAGCTGGTTACCGCAGCCAAAGCCAAGGACATCAACTACACCGTAAAGAAGGGCGACACCCTGTGGGACATTGCCAAGAAGTACCTCGGCAGCGGTGCCCGCTACACCGAGATCGTCCGTCTGAACGGTCTGAAGACCTCGGTAATCATCGTGGGCCAGAAACTCAAGATCCCAACGGAATAAGAACGCATACGCACCCGGCCAGAGGGCCACAAACCCTCTGGCCATTCTCATAGGAGGACAAAATGGAGCAGCAGAAAAGGAAAATCGCGCTGGCCGAAGCAATCCTTCAGGCCATGCTTGTAAAGGGCCTGATCACCCGTGAAGAGCGGGATAAGATAAATGAACATTGCCACAAAGCCCTGACCGGAGCCAATTGTTAACACTTTATGTTCTCCCGCTTATTAGCTGGACTTATGGAAAAGTCTCTGGTAGCTTTGTCCTTGCCCCACGGGGGCAGGGACAAAAAAATTTACGCACATTCGAGCCCACTATAAAGAAGGGAGAAAGAATAATGAAACCAATCAGAGCGGTACCGTACATCCGAGTGTCTACGGCAAGTGACGCACAGATACATAGCTTTGACTTCCAAGAGCAATACTGGCGCAGAGTGCTCACCGAGACCGCGAACACCGAAATGGTCGGCATCTACGCTGACATGGGAATCAGCGGCAGCAGCATCCGAAAGCGCCCGCAGTTTCTCGCCATGATGCAGGACGCCCGCGAGCATAAGTTCGACAAGATCTATACGAAGTCTGTGTCCCGCTTCGCCCGCAACACCGTAGAACTCCTGCAAACCGTCCGAGAGCTGCGAGACCTCGGCATTGAGGTCATATTCGAGAAAGAAAACATTCACACCTTCGACCCCACAAGCGAGGTGTTCCTGACCATCGCGGCGACGATAGCAGAGAACGACCTGCAGGTGGATTCGGAGCGACAGCGCTGGTCAATAGACCACAGGATCCGCAACGGCTGGATCAGCATAGGGCCCTGCCTGTACGGCTACCGGATGACCAAGGAAAATGAACTGGTCATCGTGCCGGAGGAAGCCAAAGTCGTAAGACGCATATACCAGATGTTCCTCGACGGCTACGGTGGGATGGCTATCGCGAAGGCACTGAACGCAGACGGCCTGCGCACAGCCCTTGGTAACGAGTGGAACGCCAACTCGATCCTCGGTATTATCGACAACGAGAAATTCATGGGCGACACCATCATGGGCAAATCCGTAATAGTCGATGGAGTACAAAAGGACAACACAACCGGCGAATACGGGAAGCGATACTACATGGAGGATACCCACGAAGGTATTGTCAGTAAAGAAATCTGGAACAAGGCACAGGAAATCAGGAAGCAGCGCAAGAACCCGAAACTGGTAGGCACCGAGCTCCCGGTATACCCCTTCACAGGGATAATAGAGTGCAGCCAGTGCCACGGGCACTACCACCACAAGGTAAACAGTAGCGGGAAAAAGTGGGCAACCGATGTGTGGGCCTGCAAGAATCAGCTCCGCAAGGGTGTCGCGGCCTGCGACTGCACCCGGATCAAGGACAGCGTCCTTTGTGAAAAGTTCGTGGAAGCCTACAATGAATTCGTAACCGTCCGCCCGCAGGGCGATACGATTGCGCTCCTGCAGGCTGAAATCAAGATACTACGCAGCGAGGAAAGCGAATTGACCTCGCTGGCTATGAAGCACCTTATCCCCGAAATGGCCTTCCGAGATGAACAGAAACACCTGAAGGCCAAGATCACGGAGCTCACCGATAAGGTGAACGAACAAAGAAGTAAACTCGTCCGCGAAAGCGACTTTGTAATAATTGAAGAATTCGACCCGGCAAAGGTCGAGAAATTCATAACGAAGGTCATCATGTCAAAGAACGTGGTGACCTTCGTGTTCTATAACGGAGTAAAAATCAGCAAGACATACACCAACGGCCAGCCCGGTAACAAGCCCGGCTGGAACAAGCACAAGGAGAACTGACATGGCAGCAAAAAGAATAGTCCGGGAAATGATGCCCTGCATCAACATCCTACAGGTAACAGAAACAAAGGAAGATCTGGTGCCGGTGGCAGCCTACGCCCGCGTATCCACCGAGAAGGAAGAGCAGGAAGACAGCTTCGAGCGGCAAGTAGAACACTACACGCAGATGATCAGCGAGAACTCCAAATGGCGCATGGTAGAAGTGTACGCAGACCCCGGAATCAGCGGAACCCGCGCCGAAAAGCGTCCGAACTTCATGCGTATGATACAGGACTGCCGTGACGGAAAAATAAAGCGGATCCTCGTAAAAAGCATAAGCCGCTTCGCCCGAAACACAGTGGACGCCCTGCAGTATATACGGGAGCTACGAGACCTCAATATCAGCGTATTCTTCGAGAACGAAAACATCGACACGCTGGGCACCGGAGGCGACGTACTGATAACGATCCTCGCGGCCATGGCGGAGCAGGAGTCCAGAACGATCAGCACCAACATTAAGTGGGCATGGCAGCGCAAATTCCAGAACGGTGAGATCATCCTGAACACGGGCTTAATGCTGGGCTACACGAAGCTGCCGGAGAAGGACGAAAACGGATACGATGTGTTCGTTATCAATGAAGAGGAAGCCGCAATCGTCCGACGCATCTATGAAGAGTTCATCGCAGGATCAACCCTGAAGCGCATCTGCGCAGGGCTGGAGGCAGACGGCATCCGCACGAAGCTGGGGAAAGAAAAGTGGGCACCGGCAGTAATACAAAGCATCCTCACAAACGAAAAATATACCGGAAACGCGATCCTCGGTAAGACATTCAAGCAGGATGTCCTGACCAAGAACAGACAAAAAAACGATGGCACCATGGCCCCCATGTACTACGCAGAAAACAGCCATCCCGCGATCATCGACCCGGAGGTCTTCGAGCTGGCAAAGAAGGAACTGGCACACAGGAAGGCAGCCAAAGGCGCAACAGTGTACAGTAGCCGCTATACAAGCAAATACCCCTTCAGCGGCATACTGATCTGTGGCATGTGCGGATCCCGCTTGCGGAGACACGTCCGCACTATGGGATCAGGGAAAAGAGTGGCCGCATGGGGCTGCGCGAACAGAGTGGAGAACGGACGCAGCGAATGCGACTCACACCATGTGCGGGAGGACGTCATGGAGCGCACATACTCCGCTGCCCTCCAGCAGATGACGGACAATGCCGAAGATGTGATCGAGACCGTGCGGGAAGGCGCACAGCTGGCGATGGAACCGGAAAACAAAGAGAAGCTGACACAGGTCGAGCGGGACATCGTAGCCCTGCAAGAAAAGGTGCTGGCGATCCACAAGCAGAAAATAGCCAAGCAGGTCACCGACGAAGAATACAACGCTGTCGTGAAGCGCTACACCGCACAGATCGAAGAGCTGCAGGCCCAGCAGGCGGAATACCGGAGCGTAGAGAACCGATACACGGAGGTGCGGATATGGCTGGACGCCTTCCAGAAAAGCATGACCGGCGACGGATCCGCAACAGGCATCGACGCACTGATCATGAAGGCGCTGGTCGAGGACATCATCGTGTGGGACGACCGCATCGAGGTACACTTCAAATGCGGGGCCACGGTGGAACAGAAATATGTAAAATAAATAACGCCCTCGGCAGCCGGAATGGAACCCGACTGTCGAGGGCTTTTTCGCGTTATTGGCACCGACTTGAACCGGAATATCCAGCGGTTATCCCCGGAATATCCACTGACTTGGGCCGGTCTGTGTACGGTTATTGTGCGGATTTGTACGCAGTTATGCCGAGAATATGGGCCGCTCTTGGCCGGTCTCTTGGCCGACTTGGCCGCGACTTTAAGCGAAAAATGGAGCGATCTCCACCGGTATTTGTGCGGTATTTGTCCGTATTGTTCAGCAGTATTAAGCCGTCTTTCACCGAAAAATGAGCCGTCTTTTCCGCGTCTCTTTACCGTATTATCCGCAATATCCACCGTATTATCCAGTATGTCTTTCCCGAATATCCACTATTTTTGACCGTGCTCTACCAGAATATGAAGCGTCTTTAACCACAGCTCTAAAATGTTTTCTTTGTATTGAACCGGGTCTCTATCAGGCTTTTGCCGCTTTTCTGGCCTTTTCAACCTGTTTCGGGCACTTTTCGGCAGTCTCTTCGATTATCTGTAATAATGCTCTACCGCGTATTGAAATAATCTCCGCCGAATATGGGCCAGTATTAACCGTGCTCTGTTCGTGTTTATCCATAATCTTTCCCCGAATATCCACTATCTCTAAACCGAATATGCAGCGTATATCCGCTAATTATCCACCCGTCTTTCCACGTAATGAACCGGGACTTGGAGCGACTTCACCCGGAATGTGGAGCGATTTTCAACGGTCTTTGTACAGTATTTGTGCGAAATGTTCAGCGACTTGGAGCGGTCTCTCGGCCAGTTTTACCCCGATCTTAACCGGGAAATGGGCCGATATTGCCACGATTTTCGGCCGTATTTGTGCGGTCTGTGTACGCAGTATTCGCCGGAATATCCAGAAAATGAGCCCCAATATCCAGCGGCTTTGAAGCAGATCTCCGCCGAACTATCGCAGAATTGGCACGGTTATGGGAACGGGATTGAAAACACAAAAAAGCGTGGTATTATAGAGACGGTGATAATTATGGACGAAGCAAAGGAACCGCAGAGCCAGAGCCCAGAGGAAAAGCGCAGAGCACTCTACGACCAGCAGGTGGCACTGCTGGCGACCTTTCTTGAACACGGAGCGATCACGCAGGCCCAGCACGACAAGAGCCTGCACGACCTGACAGAAAAGATGGGATACGGAAACAACTGAACAAGAGGGAGTGATACTATGGCAGTGATATTGACATGCATCGCCTTAGTGGTTTTTTTCGTCGTCGTAGATGCCAAAGAGCAAATGCGTAATCCGAGAAAATACACGGAAATGCGCTGCCCGACCTGCGGATCCCCGGCACGGAATTATGGCACCAGCTGGGAATGCACATGGTGCGGAGACTTCGGCACGATAAACCGGAGATGATCGACCGGCAGACGGCCCCGCAGATGCACAATTTTGTAAGTCTTACCTACTTAAATGCACAATTTAGTAAGTCTTTCACATAAAAGACTGCACTTTTGTCTACCACGACAAGAGTGCAGTTTTTTCGCATTTCAGGGCAAAATAGCCGAAATAATAGAAAAACTCGGGTAAAACAGG
>JAZLIB010000018.1:0-3844 GCA_045617185.1 Vescimonas sp. | reverse complement strand
CAGACAGTTTCCTTCTGAACCGCTGGCAAGAGTATGTAGGGTCAGCAAAATAGTTACCTCACAATGCAGAATAGAGAAAACACAGCGTTCGCCGGGGAAAGCCAAGCGAACGCTGTTTTGTTTGTAATAATGTTATCCGATGTTGGCCTCAGTCTGCTCCTCGTCGGGAACATCAATCAAAGAGATATCTGCGCCGACAGCACGCAACTTACCAACAATATTTTCATAGCCGCGCTCGATGTATTGCACCTGACTCAGTTCTGTCGTACCATTAGCAGCCAAAGCAGCAATCACCAAAGCAGCGCCGGCACGCAGGTCGCAGGCCTGAATGGGAGCGCCTTCCAGATGGTCAACACCTTCGATCACAGCGACTTTGCCGTCTACCTGAATCTGAGCGCCCATGCGCTTGAGTTCATCCACATAGCGGAAACGGTTGTTCCATACACTCTCTGTCACCAGACTGGTGCCCTGTGCCAAAGCAAGAACAGCGGCAATCTGCGGCTGCATATCCGTGGGGAAGCCGGGGTAGGGCAGGGTCTTGACATTGGTCTTCTGCAGCGGTTCGCTGCGGCGGACCAGCAACGTGTCCTCATTTTCTTCTATGCTCACACCCATCTCCTTCAGTTTGGCGGAGATGCAGTCCATATGCTTGGGAATAACATTCTTGATTAACAACTGACCGCCGGTAGCGGCTACAGCTGCCATGTAGGTGCCTGCTTCAATCTGGTCAGGGATAATACTGTAACTGCCACCGCACAGACGATCAACACCGCGAATCTTGATTGTGTCTGTTCCGGCACCCTTCACATCAGCGCCCATGGAATTGAGGAAATTGGCAAGGTCGACGATATGCGGCTCCTTGGCGGCATTGTCAATCACGGTCACACCGTCAGCCAGAACGGCGGCCATCATGATATTCATCGTAGCACCAACTGATACCACATCCAAATAGATGTTGGCGCCGTTCAGACGGCCGTTTTGAGCCTTGGCGTGGATGAAACCACCCTCGACAGTTACTTCGGCACCCATAGCGGAGAAACCTTTAATATGTTGATCAATGGGACGTACGCCGAAGTCGCAGCCGCCGGGCATGGCGACAGTTGCCTCACCGAAACGACCCAACAACGCACCGATCAGATAGTAAGATGCGCGGAAGCGACGGCAAAGGTCATAAGACGGTTGGGTAGAATGGATGGAGTGGCTGTCGATCTCCACGGCATGCTGGTTCAGTACACGGATTTTGGAACCGAGAGCTTCCAAAATGGAGAAAAACAGCGTCACATCGCTGATCTGGGGAACGTTATCTATGCGGCAAATACCGTCTACCATCAAGGCGGCAGGAATAATGGCAACTGCGGCATTTTTGGCACCGCTGATCGTCACTTCACCAAACAACGGACGATTGCCGTGAATAATATACTGGTTCAAAATTGGCACCCTCTCTTGTCAGTCGTAAATATACGTGGGCATATCATGCCCCTAATGGGAAAACTTCATACCAAAGAGCAGAAGTATAGTAGTGTATTCATACGTTATAAGTATATCATATTTTTCCATAAAAGCAATTAAAACATAAAAGTTTTTTCCAAATTTTTTCTAAACAGACAATATAACAAAAAAGTGCCAGAAAGTTAACATAATCTGGCACTTTTTGTGGAAATTTCTTCTATCCCAACCAGCGGTAATGACCGGTGACATGATGGGTGGGGATATAATTCTGTTCTACGGCTTCCTCGATGGGGTTACCGTGGTGAATGAGAAAGGGGATACCGGCGGCGTTGCGCCGATCGGAGCAGACGCCGATGTGTTCACGATCGCCGAAAACAACAATATCGCCCGCCTGCCATTGTTCAGGGTAGTCAAGATCGCAGGTCAGTATCTGCGCATGGCGACGGAAGAAAGTGTCCAGCGAGTTGACACGACGAAAGTCAATATTGCTGTCAGCAATGTCGATGTGAGGATAACTGTCGGGGTTTTCGGAAATATCGTTATCCACCATGTCTTTGAGTGTGTAACCTGCGGCTTGAAAAGCATGCCAGACCACGTCGGTGCATACGCCCAAACCGTCATCAGGGTATCCACCGGCGTAATATTTGCTTTGGTAATGAGGCCTGGTTTTAATATAGTCACGTGCGCCCAGCATCATATCAGTCCAGTCATCTATGCCGTCACCGTCAGCATCAATGGAACTATGCAGCTCTGTTATGCCTAACTCTTTGGCGCTGTAGTATTTCTGGGGTAAAAAATGATGGGCGATAGCTATAAGTCCTACGACGAACAACAGTAACAGCAGCCGCGGCAGAATACGCTTACGCCGTCTATGCCGTCTGTGCTTGTGTGAATGAGGTGAATATTCCTCCATAAGCAGCCATCCTTTCTGATGTTTACATAATACATTATAAACGGTTGCCCCATCAATAGCAAGAAAAATAAAAAGCCCCGCGGTAACTGTATGCTACCGCGGGGGAAAATTTACTTTTCGTTGGGCATTTTCCAACCGAAATGGTCGGTATGCAGCAGGTGATGAGAGCGCTCACCCAGAGGCTCTTTGAGGTACTCGCGATAGAGTGCCAATACGTCGCTGTTCTCATGAGAGAAACGGAATTTATCGTTCTTGTCCAGATTCCACAGTACATCGCCGCGGCTTTCTGCCATTTCCACGCCGTCGTGAATGGGCTGGCCGCCACCGCCTGCACAGCCGCCGGGGCAAGCCATGACTTCCACGAAATCATAATCCACTGTGCCGGCATCTATGGCATTCATCAGCTTGCGAGTATTGCCCAGACCGCTGACAACGGCTACGCGTACATCACCGGCACCGGGGATGGAGAAGACTGCCTCTTTCCAACCGTCCATACCGCGTACGGCGGTGAAGGCATCGGGATCGGGATTTTTACCGGTGACAAGATAGTAGGCGCTGCGCAAAGCTGCGTCCATGACTCCGCCGGTAGCACCGAAGATAACGGCGGCACCGGTACCGCTGCCGAGTGGACTGTCAAAGGGCGTTTCGTCCATGGTAGCGGGATTGATCTGCTCACCGCGGAACATACGCACGATCTCTCGTGTGGTCAGTACCACATCCACATCGGGATCACCGCAGGCATCGTTCAATGTGGGCAGAGCAGCCTCTGCCTTCTTGGCGGTACAAGGCATGATGGAAACCACGAAAATGTCGTGGGGATCCACGCCGATCTTCTTGGCAAAGTAGCTCTTCGCTACGGCACCGAACATGGCCTGAGGGCTCTTGGCGGTAGACAACTGCTCCACATAGGCGGGGAACTGTCCCTTGATGAAACGCACCCAGCCAGGGCAGCAGCTTGTGAACATAGGCCATTTGTATTTGCCGCGATGTGTAAAACGCTGGACAAACTCGCTACCCTCTTCCATGATGGTCAGGTCAGCAGTAAAGTTGGTGTCAAACACATAGTCAAAGCCCATCTGCTTGAGGGCAGTCACCATGCGCTGTGCAGTAGCAAACTTGGGATCAAGGTGATAATGCTCGGCCCATGCGCTTCGTACGGCAGGTGCAATTTGCACTACAGTGATCTTGTTGGGGTTGGCCAGCGCATCAAATACTTTGCCAGTATCGTCACGCTCTTGCAAACCACCAACGGGGCAGTGGGTAATGCACTGACCGCAGAAGGTGCAGTCGGATTCACCCAGTGTACGGGTCTTGGCAACACCCACGGTAGTGCGTGAGCCGGTTCCCATCAGATCCCAGATGCCCATCCCTTGAACCTTATCGCAGACCTGCACGCAGCGCATACACTTGATGCAACGATTTTCTACGCGTACTACGGGATTAGAGAAATCATCGGGTGTATGGCTCAGATCCTTGATATAG
>JAZLIB010000017.1:0-12184 GCA_045617185.1 Vescimonas sp. | reverse complement strand
CCCTCGGCGATCTGCTTTTCAAACAGAGGCACTACACTGCCGTTACTGCCTAACACGTTGCCGAAACGCACGGCTACAAATTCCGTACCACCGCGACGGCTCATCATCTGTACCACCATTTCACAAAGACGCTTGGAAGCGCCCATGATGTTGGTAGGGTTGACGGCCTTGTCGGTAGAAATCAGTACGAATTTCTTCACACCGAATTCACGGGCAGCGTGTGCCATTTTGTAGGTGCCGAAAACGTTGTTCTTAATGGCCTCGTTAGGACTGTCCTCCATCAGAGGTACGTGTTTATGGGCGGCGGCATGGAAAACCAGTTCGGGGTGGTAATCTCCCAGAATGTCATCCAGACGTTTGGGGTCACGCACGGAGCCGATCAGTACGACCAGATTGAGATCAGGGTAGATGCGTGTCAGTTCCATCTGAATGGCGTAAGCGTTATTTTCGTAGATATCAAAAATGATCAGTTGCTTGGGATTGCTCTTGGCAATCTGACGGCATAATTCACTACCGATACTGCCGCCGCCGCCGGTGACCATGACCACTTTTCCTTCAATATAGCGGCAGATCTCTTCCAGATTAACCTTGATGGGATCGCGGCCCAGCAGGTCGAGAACGGAAACCTTGCGCAGTTTGTTCACGCGCACTTCACCGTTGACCAACTGATAAATACCGGGAACAACCTGGATTTCACATCCGGTCTTATCGCAGATATCGAGAATCTCTTTGCGGGTAGCGCCGTCACTGGTAGGGATAGCGTAGATGATTTTGGACACCTTGTAATGTTTGGCGGCGCTGACAATCTCATCACGCCCACCAACAATACGAACGCCTTCCAGAATACGACCTTTTTTCGCGGGGTTATCGTCAATCAGACAGACAACACGGCAACGCAGATGAGCATTGATAGCAAATTCACGCACCAACTGACGTCCTGCCTCGCCGGCACCGATAATCATCACATTTTTCAGCTTATCCTTTTGCAAGGCACCGTCCAGATGACTCCGCACAAGCCGCAGTAATCGATAAGAAAAACGAATACCTGCGGTGCAGACAAAACTGAGGAAGAAACCAATGCAGTAATAGGAGCGTGGCATGAACCACGGCTGGACAGCGCGGAAAATCAGGCCGACCACCAGCAATACAGCGTAGGATAGCATGATACGAACAAGAGCGTCAATACTGACATAACTCCAAATACTGCTATATAGCCTGAAGAGCCAGAAAACAGCAAGGCATATGATGACCCAATAGATGATAGTGTGGTTAAAACCGTCTATATAGCGCTGAGCAATCATGCGGAAGTGGAAGTCATGGCGAATCCACAACGCGAGGAAAAATGAACCGGCAATAGATACGGCATCCAGTATCATGATCAGAAAGACGCGTACCAGCCAATTCATTGCAACAGATTTATTTTTAAGCATAGTGAAAACACATCCCAACTGTTATCATGGTAAAACCATATATCTGCAATTCAAATTTGTTAGACATAGATATAAATATTTCTCATTATATCATACTCATCTAAAAATAACAAGTAAAAGCGGTGGCCAGAGAAACAAGAATGATTGTGGGTATAAAATAACAAGCATTCCATCGGTTTGACGTATGCGATGGAATGCTTGATAAATTATTTACTGTTACCCAAAAGCCATTTCTGGATAGGTGGAGTGATCCGTTTTCCCAAAAGGTAGGCAATATATGCCAATGCAATGTTTACCACCAGCAGGAGAATATAACCTATGGAGCTGGGGGTATCCGGATGATAAAGCGGGGTGAGGCGATACAGCCGGATCAGGATAATATTGAACAGGTACAATTCCAAAGACATATTGCCAAGGAAACGGAAAACGGCGTGGACGGGTTTCCAATGTACTGCACGGAAAAACCAGGCCAATACGAAGGTCAGAGCAATACCGCCGAAGAGATAGAAGTAGCGGCGGCTGGTGCCGTGGAGTATATTTTGATTCAGTACCGCGATGACACCACAGAACACTACTGCGCACACGGGGATGAGCCACCGAGGGAACGTGTCGCCTTTGTAGACCTTGCGCCCGAAGTAACAGCCGATGATAAATACCGGCAGACGGGTTAAGGCAATCTCAGTGTCATGATAAAAGTCGGCATTGGTATGCTTTATCAGAAGAGTGACACCAACAGAAAATATCAGCAGGCATAAGAAAGATACGAAGGTATGTTTACCATCATAAAGAATGTGATATATATAAGGATAGAGCAGATATGCCAACAACAACAGCGACACAAACCAGATCTGCGTATCACCGGTCAGCCAAAGACTCAACGTCAGATAATTGGCAGCAAATGTTTTCAGCGAGCCCAATGACAGACCTTTTTGTATCAGTTGGTATAGCCAGTACCATGTGCAGATCACCGCAATGGGTACATATAGCCGTATCAGACGGCGCTTCATATAGGGCAGAAGGCGTTCGTCCTTGTGATAAGAAAAGTACAGACAGATACCGGACAAAAACAAAAAGATTTCGCATCCCATGTTGCCATAGGTAATCAGATTGCCGATGACTGTAGGGAAATATACATTGCATAGGTAAGAGTGAAACACGATGATCCAAAGCGTGGCCACACCATACAGTTCCTGACGATTTTCTGTCAGTATATGCAAGTCAAAGGGATTCTTCCTTACAAGTGTCATATCATTTCATTCCTTCATTCGGCTGCAATTCCGGGAAATCAAAGTGTTTGCCGCGAATGGCCTGCATTTGAGCCTGCTTTTTCTCCAGTGCAACCTGATATTTTTCGGGCAGATTGCCCAGAATCAACCAGTCGATGACACGATCGGAGTTATGCGTGTCGGTGTGATCAAAGTGATGCTCGATGTAAGCGTCCAGCTTCTCGGACTGGAAGTCCTCGTCGGCAATTGCCTGCAGCAGTTCGTCAAAGGTAGAGCAGACTTTGCCGGGCACATTGGAATCGTAATCGCGGTGGAATCCGCGGGAGGTGGCGTACTGCACCTTGTCGTAGACAAAGGCCAGCAGCGGCTTGCGCATGAGGGAGTATTCATACATACTGGAGGAGTAGTCCGTAATCAGCAGATCGGTGACATAGAACAGCTCGTTGATGTTGGGATAACTGTTCATACTGATGAAACGATCGGCGTGTTCGGGTTTGATGGGAACTTCACCGGGCACCCAGGGGTGCATTTTGAACAGCACCACTGCGTCCTTCTCCTGACACAGTTGGTACAGACGGTCGAAGTCGATCAGTTCATAGGGGTAATACGCATACATACGGTTACGGCCGCGATAGGTAGGGGCAAAGAGAATGACACGCTTACCTTTGATAAACGGATAATCACGCAGCAGACGCTCCTTAGTTTCCGCCTGATTCTTTTCGTCCAAGAACTGATCCATACGAGGCATACCCGTGGCAACGATCTGCTCATCAAGGATACCAAATTGCTCGGAGAAGAAGTGACTGATGGGTGTGGAACCGGAGATGGAGTAGGTGTACTGGCGGTGGCAGGAGAAAGGACTGGGGCAGCCATAGTGACCCCAACGGCTATAGCCTACGCCCTTGAAGCCTGCACCGGCGTGCCAGATCTGAATGACTTTAGTGGAAGGATCCAGCTCCATCCAGTCAAAGAGGGGAATATGATCATCGACGACAATGATATCAGCATTTGCCACGCATTTCATCTGCCAAAGACTGTTTTTGATGGTGCGACCGCCGGAAGTGGCCTTGCGCAGGGAGAAATGGATATCAAACTGCTTGTCAAGGCCGCGCTCTTTCATGCGGTCAAGAATAGACTGCATATTCAGTGCCAGCTTATCGTCCTGCTCAGACATGAACAGCAGATAGTTACCCGGCTTGTGGTGACGGCGAACAGAATGATAGTAGCGTTTTTTCCATTTGCGTAAGGTCTTGCGCAGTTTATTCTTGGTTTTAGAAACAAATCTGGCCTTAATTCGTGCGAAAAACGGTTTCTTCTGGCCTGTGGACGGAATATGATTGATGTTACGCATGACGGCGTTATAAAACAGAAGTTGCAGTTCAGCCACCTCGCTGTATTCGTCCAACATAAAGGCCGCCGTATATACACCGGTGTTGTTCAGATAGCGGAAAGAGCGGCCCCAACTCTCCAGCATGGCGGTGGTTCCACGGAAGCCCGCAATGCTATAAAAACTGTGATCATCGGTGATGAGCAGTTTGTAGGTGCCATTTTGTATGCAGCGGTTGATACCGCAATTGGTGATGTTCAGCTTCAACTCCACATGGTTGCCATTTCGCGAGGCGACTTCAAATGCGGTTTCTGCGTTGGCATCTTTATTGACCAGGTAGAACACAGCGTCTTCCGGCAGGGGTTCCTCTGATACCAACTGGAGAGTTAAGTGAATGCGTTCCCATGTCACGCTATCCACATATGATACAATCTTTTTCATAACAGTATTCTACTTCCTTTGATACATGTGCTGTGCCCTTGCGCACAGATGCAATCATTATAGCAGAAATGAAAAACGGATACAATAAAAATGTGAAAAAATGTCGTATTTACGTTGTATTTGCAGAGACGTGTCCCAGTTGCCAGAGGGGATTTGTTGGTTGACTTATAGGGGAAAGGGTGGTAAAATTTCATAGTTAAGGATAAGGTGTATTTTTTGATAAAATATCCTGATTCTGATTTACTGTATGGAGGAACCACATTTATGGAGGGAACCCTTCACTATAAGATGAAACGTATCATTTCGGAAAATCAGTTCAGTCGCTATTTCTGGCGAACAGTTTTCGATAAAGTTGACGGTGCGTTGGGGCAGATGTCCCGCAACAGACTGAGCAAAACCTCTCGTACCGATCCTAAAAAGATACTTTTTATTACCTTTCAGGGTGACTATACCTGCAACCCCAAATATATTTGCGAGGAACTGCTTCGCCGCCATACTGATGCGGACATTGTATGGGCCGGCTCAAAGCGCAGCGTGCAGACGCCTGATGCATTTCCCGATGGTGTGCGCCGCGTAGATCTCTATTCCTACGCCATGATGCGCGAGGTGGCCACAGCAAAGGTGATCGTGTGCAATAGCGTGGAGTTTGAACGTCTCCGCGTTCCCATTCGCAAGGATCAGATTGTTATCCAGACATGGCACGGCTCGCTTGGCATCAAGCGTTTTGACCGTGAACATAACAGCGGCTGGGTCTGGGTCAAGGCCGCCGATTATTGCGGTAAGGTGACGCGCTACTGTATTTCGAACAGCGCCTTTGAAAACGAGGTTTACCGCGGCTCTTTCTGGCCGGAAACGGAGATCTTGTCCTACGGTCATCCTCGCAACGACCTGTTGCTGAAAACGGATGCGCCCGATGCTAAGGCAGTTGTCAAGGGACTGCGTAAGCGCTTTGGCATTGACGAGGACACAAAGGTGGTGCTGTATGCGCCTACATTCCGTGATTCACATAATTTCACCTGCTACGATATTCATCCCGAGCCGCTATTTGCAGCACTGACAGAGCGGTTTGGCGGCAAGTGGGTCATGGTGATTCGTTATCATCCCTCTATCCGTGAGCATAGCGTGGGTATCATGAATACGCCGTACATTGTCGATGCGTCTATGTATCCCGATATTCAGGAACTGATGCTGCTGGCAGATGTGGCCATTACGGATTATTCCAGTTGGATTTATGACTTTATGCTGACCGGGCGACCCGGATTCATTTACGCCACGGATAAAGAGAAATATAATACCGAGCGCGGTTTTTACTTCCCGCTGGAGAGCACGCCATTCCCCATTGCGGTGAACAATGCGGAACTGGGGGATCAGATCCGCCGGTTTGACGCGGCGCTTTATGAACAGCGCAGGGAGGAATTCCTACGCGATAAGGGCTGTATAGAAGACGGACATGCCAGCGAGCGTGCAGTCGATAAAATTTTGGAATTGATGGGAGATAATACATGAATATTCTGCTTTTGATGATGGGCGGTTCCGGCACACGTTTCGGCGCAGACCGACCCAAACAGTATACCATGTTGGACGGCAAACCCATTTTTGCCTATATTCTGGAGGCCTATCAGCGTCTTGATGACATTGACCGCACCGTGATTGTGACTAATGGCGCGTGGGTGGACTTTGTGGAAGAATGGGTGGACAAGATGCCCCGCAAGGAGATCATCAGCGTTACCGTGGGCGGTGCCAGCCGCAGTGAGTCCGTGCTTAACGGCCTCAAGGCTGCATCCGGCTTTGCCTCCGACAATGACAATGTGCTGATCCACGATGCCACCCACCCCTATGTAGATGTAGAGGGTACGCGTAAAATCGTGGAGGCATTGAGCCGGTACGGCGGTGCTACATTGGGCGCCTGCCAGTATGATACCTGCTATCAGATGGACGAGAATCAGGTCATCGAAAAGGTGATCCCCCGTCAGAAACTGGTGTCCGGTGCCTCCCCCGAGGCATTCCACTTTGGCGATATTTACCGCATTTACAGTTCCTCTACAAAAGAAGAACTGGATGCCATGACCTCTGCCGGTGCTATCGCATTGGCTAATGGTATTACTATGAAGGTCATTCCCGCCAATGTGCTGAATCTGAAGATCACCTATCCCGGTGATATGGAGTTGTTTAAAAAATTATGTCATACATACTTTTTTGAGGATTGAAAGGAGTTACTTATTATGAAACAGAATCCGTTGCTGGATATGGTACGTAAAAGAAAGCTCGGCATTCGCTGCGGTGTTCCCTCTTTCTGCTGTGCCAATAAACTGGTCATTGAGGCTATTTTGAATCAGGCGCAGCGTTTTGACGATACGGTTCTGATCGAGGCCACCTCCAATCAGGTCAACCAGTACCGCGGTTATACCGGTATGCTGCCTCAGGATTTCTCCGACTTTGTGTACAACATTGCCGATAAGATCAATTTCCCCCGCCACAACATCATCCTCGGCGGCGACCATCTGGGTCCCCTGCCTTGGGTGGACGAGCCGGAGGCTACCGCTATGCCTAAGGCTGCCGAACTGGTGCGTTTGAGCGTCCTGGCCGGTTATCAGAAGATCCATCTGGATACCAGTATGCGTCTGGGCGATGATCCCGTGGATCAGCCCCTGTCTACCGCTACCATCGCACGCCGCGGTGCCTATCTGTATCAGGCCTGCGAGGCTGCCTATCAGGAACTGCTGAAGAAGGATCCCGAGGCCGTGCATCCCGTGTTCGTTATCGGCAGTGAAGTGCCCATTCCCGGCGGCATTCAGAATGATGAAGAGGGTATGCAGGTCACCAGTCCCGAGGATTTCGAGGACACCCTGCTGACCTACCGCGAGGAGTTTGCCAAACTGGGCCTGAGCGAGGCATGGGAATATATCATTGCCGTCGTGGTACAGCCCGGTGTGGAATTCGGCAATGAGGAAATCGTTCATTATGACCGCATGGCATCTTTCAAACTGTGTGAGGCTCTGCGCCGCTATCCCGACATCGTGTTCGAAGGTCACTCCACCGACTATCAGGCTCCTGCCAAATTGAAGGAAATGGTCGAGGACGGTATTGCCATCATCAAGGTCGGTCCCGCTCTGACCTTCGCTCTGCGTGAGGCTCTGTTTGCACTGAGTCACATTGAGGCCGAACTGATCGACGATCCTGCACAGCGCGCCAATTTCCCTGCCGTACTGGAAGCCGCCATGATGAAGAATCCCAAGCAGTGGGAGAAGCACTATGCCGGCAACGACAAGCAGCTTTACCTGCAGCGCGAGTACAGCTTCTCCGACCGCTGCCGTTACTATCTGGCACAGCCCGAGGTGGATTCCGCTATTGCCAAGCTGTTCTATAATCTGGACCAGCTGGATATCCCCATGGGTATGCTGCATCAGTATATGCCTCTGCAGTACATCAAGGTCCGTGACGGCCGCCTGCAGATGAATGCCAAGGCTCTGGCTGAGGACAGCGTTGTCACGCTGGTGGAGGACTACAACTTCGCCGTGAAGTACAACTACGTCACCAGTAGTGTGTTCGTTCGCTAAGGAGGCTGCCGATATGAAAGCTGCTGTTCTGGAAGGCAACGAAAAACTGATTTACCGTGACATTGAAACCCCTCAGGTTACCGCCGGCACCGTACAGATTCAGGTAGCCGCCTGCGGCATCTGCGGTTCCGATGTACCCCGCGTATTTGATCACGCCGCCCATAACTATCCGCTGATTCTGGGCCATGAGTTCTCCGGTATTGTTTCCGCCATAGGCGAGGGCGTGGAGAATGTGAAAGTGGGCGACCATGTGGTAGCAGCACCGCTGGTGCCCTGCATGGAGTGCCCCGACTGCGCCGCCGGTAACTACTCTTTGTGCAAGCATTATAGCTTCATCGGCTCCCGTCAGAACGGTGCCATGGCTGATTATATTGTGGTGCCTGCAGCCAATGTGCTGCCGATTCCGGAGGATCTCTCCTTCCAGCAGGCTGCCACCATCGAGCCCTCTACCGTGGCGCTCCACGCGCTGCGCATCTGCAACTACGTTGCCGGTAAGCGTGTGGCAGTTCTGGGCTGCGGCATCATCGGTCTGTATACCGTACAGTGGGCTCATTTGCTGGGTGCCGAGCACGTCACGGCTATCAGTCGTGGTAAGCGCGGATTGGAAGCCGCTCTGAAGATCGGCGCTGACGATGTGATCAGTACTGACGGTTCTATGGAGGAGGCACTGGATGCCGCCGCCAAGGCAGGCTATGATTATGTGTTTGAGTGCTCCGGCTCCGAAACCACCATCCAGCTGTCCCTGCGTCTGGTGGCCAATAAGGGCACGGTGTGTTTCATCGGCACGCCCAAGAAGCCGCTGACCTTCACCATTCCCCAGTTTGAGCAGATCAACCGCAAGGAATGTATTGTCACCGGCTCCTGGATGTCCTATTCTGCGCCGTTCCCCGGCAGCGAGTGGACAGATACCATTGACTATATGAGCAGCGGCCGCCTGCAGTTTATCCCCGAACTGGTGCATGGCACCTATCCCATGGCGCAGGCTATGGATGCCTTTTGTGAGATCCACAAGGGCGCGACCAAGGGCCGCGTATTGCTGCTGAATAACATTTAACACAATCGTCCCCAGCCGATGGTTTGGGGAAGAGAAAGGATCCCATGAAAGAAAAACTTCTGAAATATAAGTTTGTATTTGAAGAGCTCGTCAAGCGTGATTTCAAAAAGAAATATAAGGGAACCGTGCTGGGTATGGGCTGGAGTGTCCTTTCCCCTCTGCTGACGTTGCTGATCATGAAGATCATCTTCAGCAATTTTCTGGGGCGCGATACACCGCATTACACCACCTATCTGTTCTGCGGAAACCTGATCTTCAGTTATTTCCGCGAGGCTACTAAGATGGGTATGTCATCCCTGCGAAGTAGTGCCAACATTTTCACCAAGGTGACAGTTCCAAAGTCGCTGTTTCTGTTCTCACGTAACGTGCAGACGCTGATTAACTTCGGCCTGACGATCCCGCTGTTCTTCCTGTTCTGCATCATTGACCATATTACTTTCACATGGAAGTTCTTCATGCTGATCTATCCCATTATCACGCTTATCATTTTAAATCTGGGCATAGGCCTGATATTGTCGGCGCTGTATGTGTTCTTCAAGGATATGGACTATCTGTGGAATATTTTCCTGACACTGCTCAGCTATATGTCGGCCATTTTCTATCGGGTGGATCATCTGGCACCTGCCATGCAGAATATTCTGTACCTGAACCCCGTGTATCTGCATATTTACTACTTCCGTTGTATTACCATCGACGGTTTCATTCCCTCACCGCTGTTCCATCTGGCTATGTTGGGATATGTGCTGGTGATCTTTGCAATCGGTGCGCTGATTTACAAGAAGTATAATGCGCAGTTCCTGTACTATGTGTAAGGGGTGGCGGCTATGAGTATTCTAAAACTGGATCATGTATCCGTCCGTTATATTACCGGTGACTTTAAGGACATCGGTCTGAAAGACTTTGTGGTGCAGCATCTGCGCGGCACCTATCAGGTCAAGGAGTTCTGGGCAGACAAGGATATCACATTTTCGCTGGAAAAGGGCGATATGCTGGGTATCATCGGCTCTAACGGCGCCGGTAAGTCCACACTTTTAAAGGCAATTTCCGGCATTATGGAACCCACCGGTGGTACCGTAGAGCGTGAAGGCACGATTGCCGCATTGTTGGAACTGGCCAGCGGCTTTGATGGCGAACTGACTGTGCGGGAAAATGCGTATCTGCGCGGTGCGCTGTTGGGCTATACCCGTGCATTCATGAATGAGATGTACGATCAGATCATCGATTTCGCCGAACTGCGCGATTTTGAGGAACGCCCCTTTAAGCAGTTGTCCTCCGGTATGAAGAGCCGTCTGGCATTTGCCATCGCCTCCATGCTCAAGCCTGACATCCTGATTTTGGACGAGGTGCTCAGCGTGGGTGACGGTGCATTCCGTAAAAAGAGCGAGAAGAAGATGAAGGAGATTATCGGCGGCGGCGCAACAACCATTCTGGTGTCCCATTCGCTGACGCAGGTGCGGGAGATGTGCACGAAGATTCTCTGGCTTCATAAGGGCAAGCAAATTGAGTTTGGCGATGATGTGCAGGCCATCTGTGACCGCTATCAGCAATTCCTTGACGGTAAGCTGAAACTGCCCAAATAATGTATATTGTAAAAAAACACCGCAGGCGTTACCTGCGGTGTTTTCAATTTATTATTTTGAAATAGGTTCTTGCTTATTTGCCGGCGTAGCGGAACGGAAGTTCAGGAAAAGATCCGTTGGATAGCGCAGCGGTTTCCATGCAAGGATAACAGTCATCACAACGCCAAGCAGCATCCAGATTACCTGGCCGATGGTATTTCCAATCATCGTGCTCGCGAGCCCCAGGTTGACGATCACATAGATCAACGGTCTGTGCCAGAAGTAAATCTGCATGGTGCGTTGACCAATGGTGGTTACAGCAAAAATGCGTTTAGTGGGGACAACCAGAATCCATGCAAATCCAAGCAAGCCGGAAATGCAGTAGCATAATGCACGGAACAGAATCGTGTGGGGGAGATTCACCTTGCAGTAGGCATTCTTACAAGTCATCAGCGGACGCAGCAGATAGACCTTGTCCAAGGCTACCACACACAGAACGGCCCATGCAATCAGAATAGCAAGACCTAAAATCTTCAGAGCCTTCTTTTTAGACAATTCCTCCAGCTTGACACGGTTGACCATGGTGCCGACAAAGTAGCAGGGGAACAGCACAATAATGCGGGACAAGCATAAGAAGTCACCGAGTGTCTTATCATATCCGGCGAAGCAACCCAAGGCAATGGCGGTGACCAGCACCAAACGGGGATCAACGTCTCGCAGCAGATAGGTCACAAGTACGAACACGGCTAAGGCAAACATAAACCAAGGCGAACCACCCTCTTTAAACAGGTGGAATGTGGCTTTGCCTGTAGTCAATCGGCAGATGACAAAAATAACAATCTTGTAAAAAATAGAGATAGCTGTGAAGGAGAAGACCTTCTGAGGAATGTTTTTGTTGCGGTGGAACAGACCGGAAACAAAGATAAATGTTGGCATACAAAGAGCTTCAATGAAGATGTATATACTCTTGGCATACTGAATGGAAACGCCATTATTGATAATGGTTTCTGAAAAGTGGGCCAAAACCACCGTAAGAATCAATACAGCACGAAGGTTATCCCACAGAGCAATTCTTTCTTTCAAAATACAGATCGCCTTTCTACATGGAATTACAATACAAGCAAGTTGCAATCACAGATAATACGCCTTGAACAGATGATGCGACACCTGCTCTTTTTCCGGCGGCAACTGCATATAGTTGCCGTACAGACATCTGAGATAGGCATCGTAGTCTTTCATCGCCTTAAAAGTCCGCCCCTCAAAGGAAATGTCGCAGAGTTCACTGTATACCTTTGCGGGCAGGATTTCCCGTGAACGATATACGCCACCGTAGGAACCACAAAGCAATGCAGAGTCGAAGGAAAACTGCAGAGCGTGCTGTTCAATGCGGCGGATCACCTTGTGCGGATCAATCATGCGGCTCAGTGCAAAGAACCCGAAGCGGATCGGTTCATAGTACCATGCTCTTGTCTTGCTGGGGCGGAACTTCTGCCACGCGTAGGCCACCAACAGTTCGATGTCAAAGCGGCATTTCTGCAAATATGCCTTGGCGGTTGCGTGGGTGTCACCCAAACCGTCGATAGGGAAGAT
>JAZLIB010000016.1:0-2848 GCA_045617185.1 Vescimonas sp. | reverse complement strand
CATCTGCCTCTTTTTCAAACCAGACGTTGGAGCCAAATTCGCCGAACAGGCCGGAAATCTTTGCAATGGTCTCATCGGTGCAGATGGGCTTGCCGCAGTCCTTGCAGTAGAACACGGGGATGGGAAGACCCCAGCGGCGCTGACGGCTGATGCACCAGTCATTACGCTCACGGATCATGCTCTTGATACGATCCTCGCCCCAGGCAGGAATCCAACGGACTTCCTCGCAGGCCTTGGTGGCATCATCCTTGAAGGACTCCACGGAGCAGAACCACTGGGGAGTGGCGCGGAAGATGATGGGGTGCTTGCAGCGCCAGCAGTGAGGATAGCTGTGGACGATCTCTTCACTGGCAAACAGGGAACCGGCTTCCTTCATGTCATTGAGGATGACGGGGTTGGATTCATCGGTGGTCATACCGGCGTACTTACCGGCATAGTCGGTGTGGCGGCCCTGATCGTCCACGGGAACGACCATATCCATGCCGTAGCGCATGCAGGTCAGATAGTCGTCTGCACCGAAACCGGGAGCGGTATGGACGCAGCCGGTACCGGATTCCATGGTGACGTAGTCAGCCAGCAGCAGGCGGGAGGTCTTGGGCAGGAAGGGGTGGTCAGCCAGCATATTCTCATAGAAAGCGCCGTTGTGGGTTTCGAGAATCTTGTAGCTGGTGAAGCCGCCGATACCCATGACCTTCTCTACCAGAGCCTCAGCCATGATATACATTTCATCGCTGTAATCAGGCTTGACAATAGCGTAACTCTCATCGGGATGGAGAGCGATGGCCAGGTTGCCGGGCAGGGTCCAGATGGTGGTGGTCCAGATCACGAAGAACAGCTTGCTGTGATCCAAATGACCCAGCTTGCCCAGATCGTCGTTCATGGGGAACTTGACATACACAGTGGTGCATGGATCGTCCTTATACTCGATCTCAGCCTCAGCCAGAGCGGTCTCATCGTGTGCACACCAGTACACGGGCTTCAGGCCCTTGTAGATGTAGCCCTTCTTATACATTTCACCGAAGACCTTGACTTCCTCGGCCTCGAATTCCTTGTCCATGGTCTTGTAGGGGTGCTCCCAGTCACCTACAACGCCCATGCGCTTGAAGCCCTGCATCTGCAGGTTGATATACTTCTCGGCGTAATCATGGCAAGCGCTGCGGAAGTCAGAATCGCTCATAGCCTTGTGGTTGAGTTTCTGCTCCTTAATGATGGCACTCTCGATGGGCATACCATGGTTATCCCAGCCGGGGATATAGGGGGTATAGTAACCGCGCATAGCATAACTGCGGGTGATAAAGTCCTTCAAGGCCTTGTTCAGCGCGTGACCCATGTGGATGTTACCGTTGGAGAACGGAGGGCCGTCGTGCAGATTGAACAGAGGCTTACCCTCGTTCTTCTTCAGCAGCTCATTGTACAGATCCAGTTCTTCCCAGTGTGCCAGCATATCCGGCTCGCGCTTAGGCAGGCCTGCACGCATGGGGAAACCGCTCTTGGTCATGTTCAGGGTTTTCTTGAATTCCATGTTTTTTCCTCCATCTATGATATATTAAAAAATGACAAATAAAAAACGCCTTTGCCTCTTTTTAAGAGACAAAGGCGCGTTAAAACCTCTGCGGTACCACTCTTGTTGCCGCCCAAAGGCGACCGCTCGACCCCACCGATGATGGGTTGAGATATGATAACGGTTCTCCTCCGTCCGGACTTACTGCCATTTCAGTCGGATGCTCCGGGGTGATATTCACAGCTCGTGCAATGTCCGCCTTGCACCAAAAGCGGCGGCTCTCTTTGCATCGCAGCGGGCGTTACTTGTCCCCATCTTCGCAAATGCCATATTCAACTTGTATATTACTCATTTTATGCCCGTTTGTCAACGAAAAAATGTGTAATTTCTCAAAAAATCAGATCCAACCCAGCAAGGTCAGCATACCCATAGCGCCGGAGAAGATATAAATCACTGCCATGACGGCCAGCACGATGGTAATCACGCTGTACATACGGTCGTTCTTTTTCTTGTGGAAATACTTGCGGGTATAGAACAGCACCGCGCAGATAATACCCAGCAGCAGGGAGGACAGATAAGAGAAGAACAGACTATCCTTAAATACGGACATACGCAGAATCAGCGCTACAACCACGGCCACAAGCATCACGCCGATGGTAATTTTCAGCCAGGTGGGCAGCTTCACTTTTTCTTTCTTGTCCAGCTTGTCTGCGATCATTTTAGCCATCACAGCGCCCTGATAGTTGGAGTTGTTTTTCTTGTGGTGTATGTTCTTGTTGGGATTACCCTTTGCCTTCTGCTTGGCACGTTCCTGCTTTGCGTAGGGATCCTCGTTGTTCTTGTAGTGGTTTACATAACTTTTCGCCATCTCTCTTATTCTCCTTCCAAAGGTAAGTCTGTCAAATATCGCCTCAGCATATCAAAGGCGTGGTGGGCGGCCGTGGTGCGTACACGCTGTCGCCCTGTGCCTAAATCCAATTTTCGTACGATGGTCTTACGGTTGTCACTCAATCCGATAAACACCGTACCCACCTCGTTGCCGCGATCGTCTTTGTCGGGTCCTGCCACACCGGTGACAGATACGGCCAGATCGGACTTCGTCAGTTGCCGTACGCCCTCGGCCATGGCCTTACAAACCGGCTCACTCACGGCACCATACTCATCTAATAGTGCCTGCGGCACACCCAGCACACGGGCTTTCACAGCATTTGTATAACTGACCACGCCACCCATAAATACGGCAGACGCGCCGGGAACATCGGTGATGCGCTTGGCAATCAGGCCGCCGGTACAGCTTTCTGCGGCGGAAAAGGTGAGGCCGCGATCTTTCATAAGCTGCGTCACTCG
>JAZLIB010000015.1:0-5630 GCA_045617185.1 Vescimonas sp. | reverse complement strand
GGATTTTTCGCGGCAGGGTATTTGCCCAGTCGGCCATGTAGGCTATGTCCTCGGTGGAGTATCCGGCCATGCTGACTCCCTTCGGAATGAATCTGCGCAGCAGCTTATTGTGGCATTCATTCGTTCCCTTCTCCCACGAGGAATAGGGATGTGTAAAGTACACTTTGGTTCCCTGGGACATCAACTCCGACAGCCTGGCAAATTCAGACCCGTTGTCACCGGTTATCGTTTTGAATACGGCACAGGCCATACTTCCGAATTGAGCCATGACACTCTGAATTGTTTCTTGAACCCTATCGACAGTGTGGTTGACTGCCTTAATCCAGATGGCTTCACGGGTCTTCCTTTCCACCAATGTTACGGTGCAAGGCGCATCTTCGTATTTGCTGCCAACCACTGTATCCACTTCCCAATGGCCGAATTCTTCCCGCAATTCCACACTTTCTCTGCGAAGTTCAATGCTGTCACCAAGGATTCTTTTGTTCCTCCGATTTTTTTCCCTTTTGGTGTTGCGGATCAGCTTCTCAGGTAGATCAATATTTTTGATCCCAATCAGGCCGTTGTCCACATAATTGTACAGTGTCTTGGTGCAGACGATCTGATCCCGCCGAAACTTCCCGGATTCCAATGCTTTGCCTGAACAGGCATCCAGTGACCAGCCTTTAAAAAACCACTCTTCTACATACTCTATGAAGGATGATACCGCCAACCGTCTGTACTGGCGACGGCTGTTGCGTCGGTTTTCTTTGTACTGCTGCTCTCCGGTCTTTGCCTTATACCGGCTGATCTTGCCGTTGTACAGATACACTGTCCCTCTTGCGATTTCATTCTTGATGGTGTTGTATGATCTGCCTAAATGCTTGGCAATCCGGTAAGGAGACCACCCGTCCTTTAACCGTACTTCTTCAAAAAATAATGTAACAGGAGTACCGTCTCTCTGTGACAAAAATAAAAAAGGAGGAAACATCATGAGAAAACCACAAAACGACTGCTCACTCTGCTTCTTGCACTGGCGATGCTGGGATGCCTGATGCCCGCAGCCTATGCCGCCGAGCCGGATGCCTCTATCGCCACCAAGGCGGAGAAGGATCTGCGCTATCTGGCACTGGACGACGAGTGCAACGGTCCCAATGACCTGTACTATCAGCAGAAGATCATGAACCCCGTCACCGAGGACGCATTTGTTCTGTGGTACAACGACAAAACCACCAACTATCCCATTACATGGGTCTCAAGTGACCCCCAACCTCATCCGAATCAACGACATCACCCACATGGCAGAGCTTACCGGCATTCCCAAAGAGGATCGGGAGGTCACTCTGACCGCCACCATGGCGGTGCCCTATAGCTCCGGCAGCGCCGACACCTACCCCATGACCAGGGAGCTTACCGTCAAGGTACCCTGCAAGGAGACCCGTCTGGATATGGATTGCAGCGAGCTTACCATTCTCAACCCCTCCGATGTGCGCGGCAATCTGCCCCTCGTGAAGCAGGGCAAGTATGGCGCAACAATCGACTGGCGCTCCTCCGATCCCGCAATCATCACCGACGATTCGCCCGAAAGCGAGCTATATGACGGTGGTGTCATCACCCGTCCGGCCTATGGCGAGGACGCGGTGCAGGTCGTCCTGACCGCAGAACTCAGCTATGGCGATATGGGGATGGAGCGTTCCTTCCTCGTCACCGTCACCTCCGAACCGAAGCCGGTACCCGCCGACGATTATGACCACTATCTGTTCGTCTGCTATGCCGAGAATTACGACTGGAATCAGGACGGTATCACCACCGAAGAAATCTATTTCGGCCTCAGCGACAACGGCATGGAGTGGACGAACATCAACGTCCACACGGTGAACGGCAAGGAGTATACCCAGCCCATCCTGCGCTCCACTGTGGGCGACATGGGGACCCGCGACCCCCATATCATCCGCTTCGTCGGGAGTGATAGTTTCTACGTCCTTGCCACCGACCTCCATGCCGTCGGCAACGCCCTGCCTGAGCGCAGCGGTGCAGAATTCAAGTCGAGCAGCTTCGACTGCGTCAACGGCAACCGCGACCTTGTCATCTGGGAGACCACCGATCTGAGCGATTGGGGCGAGCCGCGCCTTGTCAAGTGCAATTTCGCCGCCGCTGGCGATACCTCTGGGACGAGAGCAAGCAGGCCTATCTGGTCTACTGGGCCTCCAAGGACAATGCGGAGCTGAACCCCGACGGCACCTACAAGGCCTCCAAGGTGGGCAAAATCTACTACTGCTATACCCGCGATTTCAACACCTTCTCCGAACCGACTCTGTGGCTGGCATCCACCGACGACGCAATGAAAAATGCCTTCCCCACCGTCTCCGGCGAGTACGACATCTACGATACCACCATCCGCTACGACCCCTACGATGGGCTGTACTACCGCTTCGGCACCAAGAATAAGCTCTATGTCCAGACCGCCAAGAGCCTTGACGGCCCGTGGTCTGACGCAGTCGCCCTTCCCGGCAGCATCAACAGCGGCTTCGGCGTAGAAGCGCCCACCACCTATCAGCTTCCCGATGGCTCATGGATGTTGCTGGGCGACAACTATCGCCAGTATGTGCCCTATAAGGCAGCACACCTTGCCGACTTTGTCGCCGGCAACTATCAGAGCCTGTCCTTTACCTATGCCTCTAACGGCCCGCGCTACAAGCACGGCACCATCATCCCCATCACCGAGGAAGAATATCTCACCCTGATGACCGCTTATGACAAGTCCGTACCCGCTCCCGAGGCACCCGCTGTGGGCGAGGGCTACACCCTTGACTATGCCGCCGAGACCATCCGCCCCGCCGAGGGCTATGAAATCCGGAGCGAAGACGGCGCACCCATTTCCGGCAGCATTTCCGATTATATTGGTACGAGCCTGCGCATCCGCAAGGCCGCAGCCCCCGACAGCAAAGCGTCCGATTGGACAGAGCTTCCGCTCCCCCAGCGCCCTGCGGCACCGGAGGACAATTATGACGTTGTCGTGGAGAACGGCACACTCAGCTATTCGATGCCAGGCGATTGCGAATTCCTGATCGACGACGGCGAATGGTGCGACGGCGTGTTTGAAAATGTACCCTACGGCGACCATTGGCTGGCGATTCGCTATAAGGCAAGCGGCGAAAGTTTCGCGTCCGATATTGTATGGAGTGAGTTCACCTATTACCCGCCCGAACACCTTCACGGACGTGACAGCGGAGGATTATTTCCTCTGCCCCGTCATGTGGGCCGTGGCGAACGATATCACCACCGGCGTATCCTCAACGAGATTTGCGCCGGATCGGAGCTGCACCCGCGCCCAGATGGTTACCTTCCTGTGGCGTGCAGCGGGTCGTCCCGAGCCTAAGAGCCAGGATTGCCCATTCACCGACGTGGTTTCAGGTGAATACTATGAAAAGGCCGTCCTCTGGGCTGTGGAAAACGGCATCACCACTGGCGTGACCGCAACCCTCTTCCGTCCTGAGAAGATCGTCTCCCGTGCGCAGGCCGTCACTTTCCTGTGGCGTCTCGACGGCGAGCAGAGGGTGGACGCCGACACGGACTTCACCGACGTGGCATCGGATGCCTACTATACCGATGCTGTGACATGGGCCGTGGTAAACGGCATCACCACCGGCACCACCCCCACAACATTCCGCCCCGATAACGACTGCACCCGCGCCCAGATCGTAACCTTCCTCAGCTGCTATTTCTAAGCCAAACGTAGGGCTGCCTCATCATCGCAATGAGGCAGCCCACTCAAAAGTATACACCGGCAAATGTACATGACAGCAATGAGTTCATCGATTTTCTAGACGAAGAAGACCAAGTCATTTATGCAGACAGCGCTTATGTTGGCAAAGATATCCCCGACCATGTGGAAAACCGTGTTTGTGAGAAGGGTTACCGCAACAATCCATTAACAGACGAGCAAAAAAACAATAGGCAAAAATCCAAAACCAGCTGCCGGATCGAACATGTATTCGGTTTTATGACCGGCGCCATGCACGGAATTACGCTTTGCGCGATCGGGATCGAACAGGCTGAATTCAGTATTGGCTTGACCAATCTTGTGTACAACATTTGCAGGTACTCAATTTTGAAACCGAAACGAGGTGAGTAAGGAATAGCTATGCCCATTTAGGAGAAATTACTCGGATTTTGGGGCTGATTCACTCCGAAATCCTGAGAAAACAGCATGTTCCGTTCTCGGTTTGGGGATTTGCTGTTTAAAAAACTCAAAAACCGATAAAATACGATGGATAACCTAATTATTAGAGATTATCTGTTGACAAAAGGAGAACAGCGTTTTGGAAAATCTGATATCCGTAATAATTCCTATTTTTAATGTTAAGCCGTATTTAGTTCGCTGTCTGGACTCCATACTACATAACACCTATCGAAATCTCGAAATCATCTGCGTTGATGATGGCAGCACAGACGGTTCTGGGGCGGTGTGCGATGAATATGCGAGAATAGACTCTAGAATTAAGGTGATTCACAAGCCAAATGGAGGCCTGTCATCTGCACGGAATGCAGGGATAGATATTGCTACGGGAGAATATATTGGCTTTATCGATTCTGATGATTGGATTCATGAGCGATATTTCGAGAAACTAGCGGATGCACTGAAAAACCATGATATAGCTCTTTCTATTTGCAGCTATACCATAACACAAGAAGACAATGCACTGAACAATGTGGAGTGTACATCGGAGACTCGTATTCTTTCGGTTTATCAAACTATGGCGCACCACATAACAAAGTCGTATGCCTGGGGAAAGCTATACCGAACAAAAACGATTGGCTCTTTCCGATTTGATGAAAGCCTCAAAATTGAAGATGCACCATTTAATGCAGATATTTTGTGTTCCAATTTGCAGGCAAAAGTGGCATTTATTCCGGATGCTCTTTACGCATACTACCAGAGAAGCGGATCTCTAACGAGTAAATTAGACGCATCGGCTGTCGAGGAACTTTGTATCCGATATTATTCTCGTATGATAGAAGCACATTGTGCAGAGGAACACCAAATCTGGGCGATGGAGTGCATAAAGAGAGGCTTGGCCTCTTGTGATATGTATGAGCAGCTAGAAGAACACAGCAAAACAATGGAAATGCGACGAATCATGCGGAAGGCAACTAGTATGCTGCGGTTTCGGGAGAAGTGCATTTTAACTGTGATGCAAATTCCCGCTGTCTACCATACATATCGAGCAATAAAGGACAGATAAAAAGGAAGACAAGGGGACGGTTGTGCGCCGGTTCGGCGCGTATGATATAGTCGGGTGAAACACCCATCCACGTGCTCTGTAGTATGCCTGCCTCCTCAAGCTTATTCAACCACAATTTTGACTTGCTGCGTTAGAGAAAAAAGGTTTCATCCCTTTTTGTGCCTTGAAGCGCAGCGGAAAGGAATGGTCATAACCATGAAAAAGAAAATTTTAAGTCTACTTTTAGCGGCAGTAATGCTTCTCTCGCTTTTACCGACGACGGCTTTTGCCGAGGAAGTGTCTTATGAGAATGGCAACCACTTCCATAGCGAAGGCGGCACCACGATAACCTTTGACAAGGAGTGGGCGAGTACCGACAGCCTCCCCACCCAAGCTGGCAACTACTATCTCACCACGGACGTGACGCTG
>JAZLIB010000014.1:0-10173 GCA_045617185.1 Vescimonas sp. | reverse complement strand
CTCGTCCAGTTCTTCCAGCAAGTCCACGGCATCGTCCGAGTCCATCTCATTGATGACCGCGGCAAGCTTATCAATATCCAACTCCTTGATATAGTCCTTCGGCTCATCTAAAAATGAGAAAATTTCGGACATCCATTCTGCGTCAAGCAGATGGTACAGATGGATACGCTCCTCTTTAGTCAAAAGCTCCAGGCTTTGCGCGATGTCCTTTTCATGGAAATCCTGCAGCTTTTCAATGATTTCCGCATCCGAGTAATGACCTCTGATGATAGCTGTGATCTGCTGGACAAATGTAGGTTCTTTCAGTACTTTCTTCATTATAAGCCTCCTGTCTCCCTAAAAAAGGGCGCAAAAATTCCGTCGTAGTAGAATACGACACAAGCAACATGTTGTGATGTTTTCTAACGGCGGAAAAAAGGCTTATGAGCTTATATTGGGGCGCAATAACAGACACTTGAAATAGCTTCCAAGCCCTGTCCACCGTTATGGATACTTCGACCGTGACTATCACAACTGTCCATGTATTTCGCCTCCTTATATCAGTATGGCTTAATTATAGCACGATATGGTCTGTTTGTAAACCGCAGTTCTGATACATACAATAGAACCAGGCAAAATGACCTGCTTAGCAGATAAATCCCAACTTGTCGAACCATACAAACGCAAAAGAGCTATCTGATTTTATAAATCAGATAGCTCTTAATCTTTATAGAATAATTCAAATGTTGCCAAAGTGTTGCCGAATGCCTTTTTCGCAAATCAAAATTCGTTTATTTGCAAGGCTTTCCGGACTTTTCGCTATTATTCGAATTCCACCGTGGCGGGCGGTTTGCTGGTCACGTCGTACAGCACGCGGTTGATATGGGGCACTTCGCCCACGATGCGGCCAGACACCTTGTCCAGCAGCTCCCAAGGCAGACGAGACCATGTAGCGGTCATGAAGTCCTGGGTCTGTACGCTGCGCAGCGCCACCGCATAGTCATAGGTGCGCTCGTCACCCATGACGCCCACAGAACGCATATTGGTCAGTGCGGCAAAGTATTGATTGGCGGTGCGGTCCAGACCGGCAAGCGCCATTTCCTCGCGGAAAATAGCATCGGCCAGACGGAGAATGTCCAGCTTTTCGCGGGTGATCTCGCCGATGATGCGAATGGCAAGACCGGGACCGGGGAAGGGCTGACGCCATACCAGGCTCTCGGGGAGACCAAGCTCGATGCCCAACTGACGGACTTCGTCCTTGAACAGGCGGCGCAGCGGCTCAATGATTTCCTCAAAATCTACATGATCGGGCAGACCGCCTACATTGTGGTGGCTCTTGATGACAATGGACTCGCCGCCCAAGCCGGATTCCACCACGTCGGGATAGATGGTGCCCTGTGCAAGGAAGTGCACCTTGCCGATCTTCTTGGCCTCAGCCTCGAAAACGCGGATGAACTCCTCGCCGATGATCTTGCGCTTGCGCTCAGGCTCGGTGACACCGGCCAGCTTGCCGAGGAAGCGATCCTGTGCGTTGATGCGGCGGATATCCACATGGAACTCGTCTTTCAGAACACGCTCCACATCGTCTCCCTCATTCAGGCGCAGCAGGCCGTGATCCACGAAAATACAGGTCAGTTGGCTGCCTACTGCCTTTTGCAGCAGAGCGGCTGCCACAGCGCTGTCAACGCCACCGCTGATGGCCAGCAGAACGCGCTTGTCGCCGATTTTTTCGCGGCACTCGGCAATGGCGGTATCCACATAGGATGCCATAGTCCACTCACGCTGGAAACCGCAGATACCATAGAGGAAGTTCTCCAGAATCTGATTGCCGTACTCAGTATGCATGACCTCAGGATGGAACTGCACGCCGTAGAGATTGCGCTGTGCACACTCAACGGCGGCATGAGCACAGCCTGCAGAGGAGGCGGTGATGGAGAATCCGGGAGCAAGCTTTTCCACTTCTACGCCGTGGCTCATCCAGTAGATAGCCGTTTCAGGTACGCCGTCAAAGAGACGGGAGACGCCGGTATGGCGCAGTTCGGTCTTGCCGTACTCACGGGTGATAGCCTTACGGCACTGACCGCCCAGCAGGTGGGTCATCAGCTGCATACCGTAGCAGATGCCCAGCACGGGAATGCCCATGGAGAAAAGGGCGGGATCCACCATGGGTGCACCCTCGTCAAACACCGTGGCGGGGCCGCCGGTAAAGATCAGCGCATCGGGTGCAAAATCGCGCACTTCGTCTACGGAGATACGGAAAGATTTGATCTCGCAGTAGACACCGCATTCGCGGACACGGCGGGCGACCAACAGATTATACTGACCGCCAAAGTCTAAAACCAATACTTTTTTCATTTAGTTGTCCTCCCGAAATACGATCTTTCCATCCTCGACACTGTCAATGATTGCCAGAGAATGAATGTTATATCCCTCGCGGCGCAGGGAGTCGCCGCCATCCTGAAAGCCTTTTTCCACCGCTACGCCGATACCCATCAGCTGTGCGCCGGATTTCTGCACCACATCAATCAGACCGCGCATGGCATAGCCCTTAGCCATGAAATCGTCGATGATCAGCACCTTATCATTGGGTCCCATCCACTCTTGCGCAACAATCAAAGTGAACTTCTTTTTATAGGTATAGGAAAAAATTTCGCTTTGGTACAGTCCGCCCTCGATGTTGTCACTCTTGGCTTTTTTGGCAAAAACCATGGGTACACCATACTTTTGGGCGCAAACTGTCGCCAAAGCGATGCCGCTTGCTTCCGCAGTAAGTACCATTGTAATGTTTTTCGTGTCAAAATGACGGGCAAATTCGTCCGCAATTTCTCCCATCAGGACGGTGTCTACACGGTGATTCAAAAATCCGTCGACCTTGACAATATTACCGGGCAGAATACGCCCCTCTTTCATAATGCGATCTTTTAATAACTGCATAGGCGTTCTCTCCTTTTGAAGTATATTGCATAACATATTACGCACCTTTTTATAAAAAAACAAGAGAGAAAACGGCGAAAAAAAGCATATTTTACCTCTTGTTTTTGACATTTCTCATAAGATGTAAAGACTGACTTATTGCTTGGATAAGCTCTCTTTTACATAGTCGGTAAAACGCTGTGCGGCGGCTGTCAGCGGTACGGCATGAAGCGTGCACATATCCACACTGCGCGGCGGAATATCGAAGGTGGTCTTTAGCTTGCGCAGTTTGCCGCTCTCAAGTTCGCGGCTGACAAACTCCTCCGTGACACCTGCCACGCCAAAGCCGATGGTGGCCAGATCCACCAACAAACTGCGAGCACCCAACTCAATTTCCGGATGCAGACGCTGACCGTTCTGCAGGAAATACTTTTCCAGATACAGGCGGGAGGAGGCCTTGCGCTCCAACAAAATCAGCGGGAAAGCGGCCATTTCCTCCAACGTGTAGGCATGGTCAAAATCGCAGTGATACTCAGCACCGGCGACGAAGATGGAATGTGTGGCAAAGCAAGGGAATACGTCTAAAGAGCCGGCATCAGAGGGCGTGCTGGCAAAGGCAATATCCACCTTGCCGGATTGCAGCAGGCCCAACACCTTATGGCTGCGGCCGGACACGATCTGAATATGTATGGCGGGATACTGGCGGTGGAAAGCCTCCAGATAGGGGAGCAGGAACTGACTGGTGACCGTATCGCTGGCGCCGATGACAAGCTGTCCCATCTGCAGTTCACGGCTTTGTGTCAGCTTTTCCTCGCCGGTTTCCAGCAGCCCCATGGCACTGCGGACGTATTCATAGAGCATCTTGCCGTCCGCGGTCAGAGAAACACCGCGCGAATTGCGGGCAAACAGACGTGTTTGCAGTTCCGCCTCCAGTTGCTTGATAGACTGGCTGACAGCGGATTGAGAAATATACAATGCCTGCGCTGCTACCGTAATGTTGCCGGCCTCAGCGACTTCCTTAAAAACCTTATACAGTTCCAGTTTTACAGACATAACAACACCTCATAAGTAAAAATTATTATAAAGCCACAGTATATCTGGAATAATTATATCACATTTAACAGCGATTACAAGCGTTGTTTTTCTTTTGAGGAAGATTGTACAGGGAAATATCCAAAAAGACAAAGACCGACAGATTTCTTCTGTCGGTCTTTATGAGCATTATCTGCGCAATTGCTCCCAAATGGTAATCGTGCCGGTTTCGCGGGTTTTGTTCATGTCGATCACGCGCTGATTACGGCTGCCGCGGAACTGTAAAGAGATATCTTTCAGGTCTTTCATGAAACGTCCGTCCACCAATATATCGATATAGGAGAGCATTTCATCTGTGACTTCACAGCGGGGGTGAGAACCGTCTTTCAGTAACTCTTCGTCCAGTCGGAAACCGGTAAATACCCAAACGGTTTTGCCGGGGTAATCTGCTTTTACCTTTTTCAACAGCTTGACCAACTCACGCTGATTTTCCGGCTCAAAGGGTTCGCCACCCAAGACGGTCAGACCTGCTACGTAGGATTTTTTCAGTTCGTCAAAGATTTCAGCCTCCGTGTCGGCAGTATAAGGCTGGCCAAAACAGAAATCCCATGTCTGGGGCTGGAAACAGTCGGGACAATGGTTGGTGCAGCCGGACACAAACAGCGTCACTCGCACGCCGATGCCGTTGGCAATATCACATTTTTTCAATTCACCGTAGTACATAATGACTCCTTTAGGAAAGAAAAAGGCGGACAGTGATGCCCGCCTTTTGAGTTACTTACAGATGCAGTACGCGATCCTGAATTTCCTGCGTACGACCCTGATTCCAGAACTGTGTGCCGATATAACCGCAGGTGCGGCGGGCCACATTCATCTTGTCCTGATCGGTATTGCCGCACTGGGGGCACTGCCAGATCAACTTGCCGTCGACTTCCTTGATTTCAATCTCGCCGTCCCAGCCGCAGACCTGACAATAGTCGCTCTTGGTGTTTAGTTCGGCGTAGATGATATGGTCATAGATAAACTTCATGACCTCCAAAACGGCATCCAGATTGTTCTGCATATCAGGCACTTCCACATAACTGATAGCGCCGCCGGGGGACAGATGCTGGAACTGGGCCTCGAACTCCAGTTTTTTGAAAGCATCGATAGGCTCGGTCACATGGACATGATAACTGTTGGTGATATAGCCCTTATCGGTAATGCCCTCAATGACGCCGAAACGCTTCTGCAGGCACTTGGCAAACTTATAGGTGGTGGACTCCAGAGGCGTGCCGTAGAGGGAGAAGTCAATGTTGCTCTCCTTCTTCCACTTGGCACAGGCATCATTCATGCGCTTCATGATATCCAGTGCAAAGGGAGTGGCAGAGGGATCGGTGTGGGACTTACCGGTCATGTACTTGACGCACTCATAAAGACCTGCATAACCCAGAGAAATGGTGGAATAACCGCCAAAGAGTAACTTATCGATGGGCTCGCCCTTCTGCAGACGGGCTAATGCGCCATACTGCCACAGAATGGGAGCAGCATCGGACAGTGTACCCTTCAGACGCTCATGACGGCACAGCAGAGCCTTGTGGCACAGTTCCAGACGCTCATCGAAGATGCTCCAGAACTTCTCGATGTTGCCGCCGGAGGAAAGAGCCACATCGGGCAGGTTGATGGTGACAACGCCCTGATTGAAACGGCCGTAATACTTGTGCTTGCCCGGCTCGTAGTTACCGGCGTTGGCGACGTTACCGATACCGGCATCGGTAAAACGGTCGGGGGTGAGGAAGCTGCGGCAACCCATGCAGACATATACATCGCCCTTGAGTTCCAGCATCTTCTTTTCGCTGATATAGTCGGGTACCATGCGTTTGGCAGTGCACTTGGCAGCTAACTTGGTCAGATACCAGTACCTGCTGTCTTCGGTAATGTTGTCTTCTTCCAGCACATAGATCAGTTTGGGGAAGGCGGGGGTGACCCACACGCCCTTCTCATTCTTGACACCCTGATAGCGCTGTTCCAGCATCTCTTCGATGATGACAGCCAAGTCGTCCTTTTCCTGCTGATTGCGGGCCTCATTCAGATACATGAACACGGTGATGAAAGGCGCCTGACCGTTGGTGGTCAACAGCGTGACGACCTGATACTGAATGGTCTGTACGCCACGGCGGATCTCTTCACGCAGGCGCTTTTCAGCAATAGAGTTGATCTTCTGGCTGTCCACCACGATGCCGGAGGCATCGAACTCGTCACGCACGGTGGCGCGCAGTTTCTGACGGCTGATCTCTACAAAGGGAGCCAGATGGGTCAGGCTGATGGACTGGCCGCCGTACTGGTTGCTTGCCACTTGCGCCACGATCTGGGTGGCAATATTGCAGGCAGTAGCAAAGGAGTGGGGCTTTTCAATCATAGTACCGGTAATGACGGTGCCGTTTTGCAGCATATCTTCCAGATTGACCAGATCGCAGTTATGCATGTGCTGAGCATAATAATCGCTGTCGTGGAAATGGATGATGCCCTCGCGGTGTGCGTCTACCACATCCTGAGGCAACAAAATACGCTCGCTTAGACCGCGGCTGACCTCGCCGGCCATGTAGTCACGCTGGGTGGAGTTGACAACGGGGTTCTTGTTGGAGTTTTCCTGCTTAGCCTCTTCGTTGTTGCACTCAATCAAGGAGAGAATCTTATCATCGGTGGTGTTGGATTTACGCACCAGACTGCGGGTGTATCGATAGGTAATGTAGTGCTTGGCCACTTCAAACGCGCCGTGAGCCATGATCTGATGCTCCACCATATCCTGAATTTCTTCCACGGTGGGGGCGCGGTTCGTGCGCTGGCACTGTAACTCCACAGATTCGGCGATACGCTGAATCTGAACGGGAGTCATACGATCCGCTTCCGCCACGGACTCATTGGCCTTGGTGATGGCGATAATGATTTTGGTAATGTCAAAAATGACTTCTGAGCCATTACGCTTGATGATCTTCATATCTGTACTTTCTCCTACGATATATTTATATTACTAATTTCAAAAACCGCTTGCTCTAATAATACCCCATATCTTGTGCCATTTCAATAGAACACGCCAAAATATAGCGAAAAAGAAACAACAAAAAATGATGCTAAATTTTGGTGGAACTCACAAAAAACTACAAGATAGTGACAAAATACAAAAAACCAGGCACAAGATATAGGGGAACAAATGCCTCTAAATCGGTTGCAAATGAAATAACAGATGCAAATATGCTCTTCGTGTCGACTTTTTGATACGTCTGTGGTATACTACTTGCAAAAATGGGGGAACGAGGGAATCCAACGTGGAGAAATTATGTGATCTGCTGAAAATAAGACCGGGGATTACTGCGCTGATTGGAGGTGGAGGGAAGACATCATTGATGTACCACCTTGCGGAAGAACTGCGTGAGCGAGGAACGGTGTTGGTTTGTACCACCACCAAGATATGGCCGCCGGAACATCTGCCAATCATAAATGAAGAAGATAAGGCTATAGAGGGTCTGGCACGTTTTGGTGTGGTCTGTGCCGGCACACCTGCAGCGCAGGGGAAACTGTCTGCCCCCAACTTTCACTGGGAGGGATGTGCCGACTACATATTGGTAGAGGCGGACGGCTCGGCCGGCAGACCTTTTAAAGCGCATAAAGCGGGCGAACCGGTGATTCCGGCGCACTGCAACAACACTATCCTTGTACTGGGAGCCGGTGGTTTGGGCAAACCCATCAGCGAGGTTGCTCACCGCCCTGACATTTATGCCGAACTGGCCGGTGTGCCGGAAAGCCATGCGGTAACATTTGCTGTGGCAACTAAGGTTATCAGGCATGAGGGGCTGCACGACCGTATTTTTGTCAATCAGACAGATACGCAGAGGGAATGGAGGCAAATAGATGAACTGGCGCAGTTGATGGATTGTCCTATCGTGGCAGGGTCCTTGCGTGATAAGAACTGGAAAAATGTTAAATAAAAAGACACGGCTGCAAGAGAAATCTTGCAGCCGTTATTTTATGCGTTTGTAGCAGATAGTGCATTGGCTAAACGTGCATAGTCCTCCAAACTGAGCCGCTCTCCGCGAATATCGGGGCGCAGACCGCAGTCGGTGACAATTTGTGTGAGTTGCTCCTTGGGGAGATTCCAGCCGGTCTGCAGGGAGTTGACCAGAGTTTTACGTCGCAGTGCAAAGCCGGCTCGCACAGTACGCCATAGTGCGGCCTCGGAAACCACTTCCACGGGCGGCGCTTTGCGCACGGGGCAATGGATCACGGCTGATGTCACCTTGGGAGCGGGGAGGAAGCAGGTGTTGGGTACGGTGAACAGCAACTCCGGCTGGGTGTAATACTGCATCAAAAGGGTAAATGCGCCATAATCAGACGTGCCGGGCTTGGCGCAGATGCGCTGAGCTACTTCTTTTTGAATGAGAACGGTCAGACTTTCAAAACAGCCGCTTTCCACACAAGCCGTCAGTACGGGGGTGGTGATGTTATAGGGAAGATTGGCGCAAAGAATCGGACGCAATCCGTCAAAATGTTCTGCAACCAATGCCTTCAGGTCACACTTCATGATGTCGCCGGGGACAAGGGTGAAGTTATCGAAGTCTGCCATGGTTTCGGCCAACACAGGATAAAGACGCTGATCCAGCTCCACAGAAACCACCTTGCCGGCACGTATGGCCAGCTGCTGCGTCAAGGGGCCGATACCGGGGCCGATTTCCAGTACACCGGTTTGACTGTCTGCACCGCAGGCGTCAGCAATGTCCTGAGGTACCCAATCTTCTATGAGAAAATTCTGTCCCAGTGATTTGGCAAAGTGAAAGCCGTGCCGGGATAGGAGAGCTTGTATATCATTGCGGTCACATAAATTCATCGTCGTGACCTCCTTTGCGTGGAATGGGAAAATTATACCACAAAAGGAATATCTTGACAACTCTGCATCTTTTTTTGGAGAGGGGGGTAAAATCTACAAAGCGAAGAAATTGCCGATGGTTGTCCATCGGCAATTTTTTATATCAGTTTTTGCATATCGTCTGGAATCGGCGCGATAATGTGGAGCACTTCACCCGACAGCGGATGGCGCAGCCATAACTCATAGGAATGTAGCGCAGGCCGCGTAATGATGTCACGTGTTTCCGTGCCGTAGAGCCAGTCACCAACCAACGGATGACCGATAGCGGATAGATGCAGCCGCAGTTGGTGGGTGCGCCCGGTCAAAGGGCGAAGACGCAGCAGGGAACGGCCGTGGCTCGTTTGCAATACTTCATATTCCGTTTGGGAAGCCAAGCCGTTGGGGTCAATGCGACGTTTCAATACAGAGTCTGGGTCGCGGCCAATGGGCAGCTCGATAGTACCCTGAGTCGGTATGAGTGTCCCCTCACAGATGCCGCGGTATTCGCGGCGAAAATTGTCCGTATGCAGGGTCGCCATGCATCGCTGGTGCATATAGCCGTTCTTAGCCACCACCATCACTCCGGTCACGCCGCGATCCAGCCGGTTGACTGGATGGAAGGGCGTATTACCAAGATAATGGGCCACGGCACCGGCTATGGTGACGGTTTCCTCGGTCAATGCCGCGGAGTGCACCGCAATTCCGGCGGGTTTATTGATAATCAGCAAGTCATCGTCTTCGTAGAGGATGTCCAGCGGGTAATCCACCGCCGCAATATGAGGACTGCTTTCGCCGTTATCGGCAATGTTGACGGTCAGTTCATCACCTGTGTGTACGATAGCGGCCACGGTGACACTTTTGCCGTTGAGTCGGATAGCGTTTTCACGCCATTTCAGTGACTTGAGCAGGGAAGAGGAAATCTGCAACGCGCCGCGCATCAAATGTTTAACTTTTTTTCCGTCATCTGCGGCGGTTATGACCAGTTTTAAAATACGCATAGGATTCCTCCTCTCATTAAAAATAATTGTAGCATATTTTTTGCGATTATGATACACTAATTGCAAATTAGCAGAAAGAAGGATATCACTATGGCATCCAAGGTATATTTTGCAGATCTGCGCACAGATTTCCACGAGAATTTACCGCAGAAACTGACGCGCTTGATGAAAACGGCCGGTATGGGCAACATTGATTTTGATAGAAAGTATGTGGCCATAAAAATGCACTTTGGTGAGCCGGGCAATTTGGCATTCCTGCGCCCCAACTGGGCTAAAACGGTGGCGGATTTTGTGAAGGAGCAGGGAGGTAAGCCTTTCCTGACCGACTGCAACACGCTGTATGTGGGTGGTCGCAAAAATGCACTGGATCAT
>JAZLIB010000013.1:0-7663 GCA_045617185.1 Vescimonas sp. | reverse complement strand
GACTTGTGCCAGCTCTATCCCCACTATCCCGAAAAGCACGGTTTGTGGCCCTACTACAAAGACTTGCTGCATATCAAATAAGCAAAAAAATCCTCCGACTTTTGTCGGAGGATTTTTTATTACTTACTTTTCTTCCCAAGGCTCTTGCTGCTTGGCCAGCTTTTTCTTCTTGGCAAGGCGGACACCGTTGCTGTCAGCCACGGTGACACCCAGATAGGCCAGAACGATGGTCATGATAGGCATCAGCCAGTTGAAGATCGCCCAAGGGCCATACTCTGCCACACCGATACCCAGCGTTCCCACAATGAACACGCCGCAGGTGTTCCACGGAATCAGCGCAGAGGTAACTGTACCGGCACTTTCCAAAGCGTTGGACAAAGTGGTGGAACTCAGTTCCATCTTACGGTATTCCTCAGCATACATACTGCCGGGCACCACGATGGAGATATACTGCTCAGGCATGGTGGCATTGGACACCACGCAGGTAGCCTCGGTCAAGGTAACAAGGCCGGCCGGTGTCTTGACCATCTTCTTCAGACGGTCCACAATGACCTCGAGCTGGTGGGTCTTTTCCATAATGCCGCCGAACATCATGGCAATGATAGTCATGGCGATGGAGAACATCATGTTCATCAGACCGCCGCTGTTGAGCAGTTCGTCAATTTCATAAATGCCGGTTTCGCAGCTGAAACCGTCCATGCCGCAGGAGAACAGCGTACCCAGCGTGCAGTCCTTCTGGAAAATGATGCCTACGATGCCGCCGGCAATGATGCCCAAAGTGATGCCGGGAATGGCAGGGATCTTGCAGGCCACCGCTACGATGACCACCAGCGGGGGCAGCAGCAGAACAGGATTGATATTGAACATACCGTTCAAGGCATCGGACAGACTCTGCACGCTGCTCATATCAGCGGCGCCGCCCTTATACTGCATCACACCCAGCACGGCAAAGAAAACGATGCTGATACCGTATGTAATGCCGGTGGGAACCAGCATGAACTTTACGTGGCTCATGACATCCGTGCCGGACATGGCGGGTGCCAGATTGGTGGTGTCGGACAAGGGGGACATCTTATCGCCGAAGTAGGCGCCGGAAATAATGGCACCGGCAGTCATGGCAGGGTTCATACCCAAACCGAAACCGATACCCATCAGCGCAACACCCATGGTGCCCATGGTGCCCCAGCTGGTGCCGGTGGCAAGAGCGGTGATGGAGCAGATCAGCAATGCACCGACAAAGAAGATAGACGGATGCAGCACCTTCAGACCGTAAAAGATCATGGCGGGCACAACACCGGCATCCAGCCACACGCCGGTCAGAATACCGATAATTGCCAGAATGATGACCGACTGCAAGGCTTTAAAGATACCATTCAGCATGGCGTCTTCAATATCTTTCCACTTGTAGCCCAAATACAGCGACATCAAGGCTGCACCGATCACACCGACAAACATGGGCACCTGAGGATCTACACCGAATTTGATAATGCCGATCGCCAGCATGGCCACCATAAAGAGCATGGTCAGCAGTGCCTCCCACAGTTTGGGCATACGTGGCTCCTTCGCCATATTTTCTTTCATTTCTTCGCACTTCCTTCCGCGGGGAACATATCTTTTATATGCCGCATTACAAAACTTAATTCATTATTATACATATATTTTCGGATAACGCAAGTCTTTTTCTGCATATTTTATATATTTATTCATTTTTGTGTATAAATATAAAAATGTATCACAATAGTCCCCCGTTTTTCGTGCAAAATAAGGCACCTGCTGAAAGCAGGTGCCTTATTCATTATGAACAGCAATTTACTTGTTGTACATCTCAATCAGCTTGAGCAGGTGCTCATAACGCTTTGCGGCCTCGGCCTCGTTGCGGGCGAACAGATCGCCGGCACGGTCGGGGAACTCACGGGTCAGGCGGGAGTAACGAGCCTCGTTCATCAGGAACTCCTGATAGCCACCGGCAGGTGCCTTGGAATCCAGAGTGAACTTCTTATCCTCGGACTCGGGATTGTAGCGGAACAGATTCCAGTAACCGCAATCCACAGCCTTCTTCATTTCCTTCTGGCAGTTCATCATACCGCCCTTGATGGAGTGCATCTCGCAGGGAGCATAACCGATGATCAGGGAAGGACCGTGATATGCCTCAGCCTCGGTGATGGCCTTGATGGTCTGAGCGGGGTTGGCGCCCATAGCCACCTGTGCCACATACACGTAGCCGTACTGCATGGCGATCTCTGCCAGGCTCTTCTTCTTGACTTCCTTACCGGCTGCTGCAAACTGGCAGACCTGACCGATGTTGGAGGCCTTAGATGCCTGACCGCCGGTGTTGGAATAGACCTCGGTATCGAAGACGAAGATGTTCACATCCTGCTTGGAAGCGATGACATGATCCAGTCCGCCGTAGCCGATATCGTATGCCCAACCGTCGCCGCCGAAGATCCACATGGACTTCTTGGCCAGATATTCCTTCTTATCCAGAATCTCAGCAACCAAAGAGCAGGCGCTGCAGGAACAGAACTTCTTGCCATTTGCCTTGGCAGCCTTTTCAGCAGCCAGCATCTCGGCGTGCTTGTCGCCGAAGATTTCCTTGGCCTTATCGCTCTCCATGAAGGCGATAGACTCGTCGATGGTGGCGATGTTGGCCATCAGAGCCTCCACATAAGCCTTGGCGGGCTCAGCGTTGGCGTTGCCGTCATCCATGGTATCCAGCCATGCCTGTGCAGCAGCCTTCAGAGCGGGCTGGCACTGAGGCTGAGCCATCAGCTCGCGGGTCTTGGCAGCCAGATCCTCACGGATCTTCTGCTGGCCGACATACATACCCAGGCCGTGCTCTGCGTTATCCTCGAACAGGGAGTTGCACCATGCGGGGCCGTGGCCTTCCTTATTGGTGCAGTAGGGAGAAGTAGCAGCCGGGCCACCCCAGATGGAGGAGCAACCGGTAGCATTGGAAACATACATATGGTCACCGAACAGCTGGGTCACGAGGCGAGCATAGCTGGTCTCGGCGCAGCCTGCGCAGGAACCGGAGAACTCCAGCATGGGCTGCTTGAACTGGCTGCCCTTGACGGTGTTGTCCTGCATATCCTTCTTATCGGAAACCTTAGCCACGCAGTAGTCGAACACTTCCTGCTGGGGCTTTTCGCCTTCCATGGCAACCATGGTCAGAGCGTTGACGGGGCAGGCACCCACGCAGACACCGCAGCCCATGCAGTCCAGAGGACTGACAGCCATGGTGAACTGGTACACGCCCTTGCCCTTGCCGGCCTTGACATCCACGATCTTGGCGGCTGCGGGAGCAGCAGCGGCTTCCTCAGCGGTCAGCGCATAGGGACGAATGGTGGCGTGGGGGCAAACATAAGCGCACTGGTTGCACTGGATGCACTTGGCAGCGTCCCAAGTGGGAACGGACACGGCCACGCCGCGCTTTTCGTAAGCGGAGGCACCCAGTTCGAACTGGCCGTCCACGTGATCGACGAAAGCGGAAACGGGCAGGCTGTCGCCGTCCATCTTGCCAACGGGATCGAGAATGGTGGAAACCATCTTCACCAGCTCGGGCTTGCCGGCCTTCTCAGCAGCAGCCTTGTCGTCAGCGGCGTTGGCCCAATCGGCGGGAACGTCAACCTTGTGGAAGGCGGTAGCACCCAGATCGATGGCCTTGTAGTTCATGTCCACGATGTCCTGACCCTTCTTCAGGTAGGAAGCCTTGGCCTTTTCCTTCATGTAGGCAATGGCCTCTTCCTGAGGCATGACCTTGGCCAGGGTGAAGAATGCGGACTGGAGAATGGTATTGTTACGCTTGCCCATACCGATCTCGATAGCCAGATCGATGGCGTTGATGGTATAGAGCTGGATATTGTTCTTGGCGATGTAACGCTTGGAAGCAGCATCAATGTGCTGGCTCAGTTCGGCGTCATCCCACTGGCAGTTGATCATGTAAACGCCGCCGGGCTTGACATCCTGCACCATCTTGAAGCCCTTGGACACGTAGCTGGGATTGTGGCAGGCCACGAAGTCAGCCTTGTTGATGTAGTAGGGGCTGCGGATGGGCTTGTCACCGAAGCGCAGATGGCTGATGGTGACACCGCCGGTCTTCTTGGAGTCATACTGGAAGTATGCCTGAACATACTTGTCGGTATGGTCGCCGATGATCTTGATGGAGTTCTTGTTGGCACCGACAGTACCGTCGCCGCCCAGACCCCAGAACTTGCACTCGATGGTGCCTTCGGCTGCGGTGTTGGGGCAGTTCTCATCCTCGGGCAGGCTGAGATTGGTGACATCGTCCACGATGCCGATGGTGAACTGACGCTTCATCTCAGCGTTCTTCAGCTCGTTATAGACAGCGAACACAGATGCGGGAGGCGTATCCTTGCTGCCCAGACCGTAACGGCCGCCGATGACCTGAACATCGTTCATGCCGGCATTGGCCAAAGCGGTGACAACATCCTGATACTGAGGCTCGCCCTTGGCGCCGGGCTCCTTGGTGCGGTCCAGCACGGCGATCTTCTTAGCGGTTGCAGGAATGGCAGCGATCAGCTTCTCGGGAGCGAAGGGACGATACAGACGGACCTTGACCAGGCCGACCTTCTCGCCGTGAGCATTCAGATAGTCGATGACTTCCTCAGCCACATCGCAGATGGAGCCCATGGCGACGATGACGCGATCAGCATCGGGTGCACCATAGTAGTTGAACAGCTGATAGTTGGTGCCCAGCTTCTCATTGACCTTGCCCATGTACTTCTCGACCACGGCAGGCAGAGCATCATAATAGCTGTTGCAGGCCTCACGGTGCTGGAAGAAGATATCGCCGTTCTCATGGCTGCCGCGCATGTGGGGATGCTCGGGATTCAGAGCGTGATCACGGAATGCCTTGACAGCGTCCATGTCGCACATATCCTTCAGATCCTCGTAATCCCAGACAGCGATCTTCTGGATCTCATGGCTGGTACGGAAACCGTCGAAGAAGTTGATGAAGGGCACCTTGCCGGAAAGTGCGGCCAGATGTGCCACGGGAGAAAGGTCCATGACCTCCTGCACGTTACCCTCGCACAGCATGGCAAAACCGGTCTGACGGCAAGCCATAACGTCGGAATGATCACCGAAGATGTTCAGAGCGTGGGTGGAAACGGTACGGGCAGATACGTGGAACACGCAGGGCAGCTGTTCGCCGGCGATCTTATACATATTGGGGATCATCAGCAGCAGGCCCTGAGAGGCCGTGTATGTAGTGGTCAGAGCGCCTGCGCCCAGAGAGCCATGCACTGCACCGGCTGCACCGGCCTCAGACTGCATCTCAACCACCTTGACCTGAGTGCCAAAGATGTTCTTCTGGCCAGCGGCAGACCACTGGTCCACGAAGTCAGCCATGGGGCTGGACGGAGTGATGGGATAGATAGCAGCAACTTCGCTGAACGCATAAGATACGTGGGCAGCAGCGTTGTTACCATCCATGGATTTCATTTTGCGGATCATGAAATGAACCTCCTTCTTTATCTCGTCCCCCATTTCGGGGAATACTATACATTGTAGATACTAACACAATAATTTGTCTGTGTAAACCGCATTTTTGTCATTTTTACTATAGCGAAACTTTTTCTTCACCGTGCACAAAAATTCTCACATTCTTTCGTATGTTTTTCGGTGAAAAACAATATGCGTAAAATTTTCTACGGTAATTTTTTTATAAAAAGATTCCCTGCGGCGGTATTTTGTGGTAAGATAAGCTAAATTATTATGTGTATCGGAAAGGATGTGGGCAGAATGGTCGTGACTGTGCGCTCGCTGGGTTTGAGCGGGATCAGCGGCTACGAGGTCGCGGTGGAATGTTTCCTCTCCGGCGGTCTGCCTGCGTTCGATGTGGTGGGTCTGCCCGATGCTGCTGTGCGCGAGGCAAGAGAACGCGTACGCTCGGCAGTAAAGGCAGGAGGCATCAAGTTTCCCGTCAGCCGTATTACCGTGAATCTGGCACCTGCCAGTCAGCGCAAGGAAGGCACCATCTACGACCTGCCTATTCTGCTGGGGATTCTCAGCGCCTCCGAAGAACTGCCGGAACTGCCGAAGGACGCCGCGTTTTTGGGCGAGTTGAGTCTGAGCGGCTCGCTGCGGCGGGTCAGCGGTGTATTGCCCATGGCACTATGCGCGGCACGGTTGGGTATTCGCCAATTATTCGTGCCTGCGGAAAATGCTGCCGAGGCCACCTTGGCAGACGGCATTACCGTCTACGGTGTGGAAAATATCGGACAGTTGATCCGACATCTCAAGGGTGAAGAAGCCATTGCCCCGGCGAAAAAGTGGTGTCCCTCCCCCATCGACCGTCCCCTGCCGGACTTTGCCGATGTGATGGGACAGGAAAACGTGAAGCGTGCCTTAGAGGTAGCCGCCGCGGGCGGACACAACATACTGCTTGTGGGCTCGCCCGGCGCGGGCAAGTCCATGCTGGCACGGCGTTTGCCCTCTATTTTGCCGGATATGACACGGCAGGAATCTTTACAGACCACGGAAATCTATTCCGTAGCCGGTATGACGCAGGCCAATCACCCCTTGGTGACGGAGCGTCCGTTCCGTACGCCGCATCACACCGCCTCCACCGTATCGCTCAGCGGCGGCGGTACGATTCCCCGTCCGGGTGAAATTTCATTAGCACATAACGGCATTCTCTTTTTAGACGAGCTGCCGGAATTTGATAAATCCACTTTGGAAACCCTGCGTCAACCTTTGGAGGACGGCACGGTGACCATCACGCGGGCCGCAGGCTCGCTGACGCTGCCAAGCCGCTTTATGCTGGTGTGCGCCATGAATCCCTGCCGCTGCGGATGGTACGGACATCCCTCGGGGCGGTGTACCTGCTCGGAAGCGCAAGTGGAACAGTATATGCGCCGCATTTCGGGGCCACTACTGGACCGCATTGATATGCACGTGACTGTGCCCAGCGTGGAGTACGATGCCATGCGGCGGCGTGAGGCAGCGGAGTCCTCTGCCGAGGTACGCAAGCGGGTCAATGCCGCGCGAGAGATACAGAAAAAGCGCTATGAGGGCACGGAAGTCACCTGCAATGCCTACATGACACCGGCGATGATCGGGCAGTACTGCGCCTTAGATGCCGCCGGCGACAAGTTGATGAGAGGCGCTTTCGAACGGCTGGGTCTGACCGGACGAAGTCATGACCGCATTTTGCGTATGGCACGCACCATTGCCGATCTGGAGGGCTGTGAGAACATCGAGGCCGCCCATCTGGCTGAGGCGATCCAGTATCGCAGTAACAGCATTTTAAAATAATGTATATAGACTAAGGAGAAATCCCATGCAAGAAATCATTCTGTGTAAGTTGGGCGAGGTGGTCTTAAAGGGCCTCAATCGCCGCAGTTTTGAGATGAAGTTAATGAGCAATATCCGCCGCCGCACTCAGCGGTTCGGTAAGTTCAAGGTATACTCCCGCCAGAGCACCATCTATGTAGAGCCGGTGGGCGAGTGCGATGTGACCGGCGCCTATGAGGCCTGCAAGCAGATCTTCGGCATCATCGCCCTGGTGCGCGCCGTCCCCTGCGAAAAGAGCGTCCGCGCCATTTTCGAGACCGCCAAGCTCTATCTGGGCGACGCGCTGATGGCGGCAAAGAGCTTCAAGGTGGAGAGCAAGCGCTCGGACAAGACCTTTGTCATGGGC
>JAZLIB010000012.1:0-4356 GCA_045617185.1 Vescimonas sp. | reverse complement strand
ATGGAGCCGGGAGCGGACAGAACCTGGCCGCGCTCGATCTCGGTCTTAGCAACACCACGCAGCAGAGCGCCGATGTTATCGCCAGCTTCAGCGTAGTCCAGCAGCTTGTGGAACATTTCGATACCGGTAACGACGGTCTCGCGCTTCTCGTCCTGCAGACCAACGATCTCGACCTTCTCGTTCAGCTTCAGCACACCACGCTCAACACGACCGGTAGCAACGGTACCACGGCCGGAGATGGTGAAGACGTCCTCAACGGGCATCAGGAAGGGCATGTCTTCCTTACGATCGGGAGTGGGGATCCAGCTATCAACAGCGTCCATCAGCTCCTTGATGCAAGCATACTCGGGAGCGTTCATGTCGGTGGACTCGGAAACCAGAGCGTTCAGAGCGGAACCACGGATGATGGGGGTATCATCGCCGGGGAAGCCGTAGAAGTCCAGCAGCTCGCGAACTTCCATCTCGACCAGCTCGAGCAGTTCGTCGTCGTCAACCTGATCGCACTTGTTCAGGAATACCAGCACGGAAGGCACGTTAACCTGACGGGCCAGCAGCAGGTGCTCACGAGTCTGAGCCATGGGGCCGTCGGAAGCAGCGATAACCAGGATAGCGCCGTCCATCTGAGCAGCACCGGTGATCATGTTCTTGATATAGTCAGCATGGCCCGGGCAGTCAACGTGTGCATAGTGACGAGCTTCGGTCTCATACTCGACGTGAGCGGTGTTGATGGTGATACCACGCTCGCGCTCTTCGGGAGCCTTATCGATGGAAGAGTAATCGGTGTAGTCAGCCTTACCCTGCATAGCCAGATACTTGGTGATAGCAGCGGTCAGAGTGGTCTTACCATGGTCGATGTGGCCGATGGTACCGATGTTAACATGGGGCTTGTTTCTCTCAAATTTCTGCTTAGCCATTTGGAAAAATCCTCCTTAACAATTTTTGTATCATTGTGTGGTGCAATGTTTTGCTTAACATTGCCATTTTACAGTATTTGTTCGCGAAAATCAATCAAAATTTACAGATTTAGAAATTTTCACGACCATTGCGCTTATTGATCAGCTTCTCCTGCAGACTCTTAGGCAGTTCCACATAGTGGCTGGGCTCCATGGTGTACTGACCACGGCCCTGAGTGCGGGAACGCAGGTTGGTAGCATAACCGAACATCTCAGACAGAGGAACGAACGCGTCGATCTGCTGAGCGCCGGAGCGCATCTCGTAACCCTGGATCTGACCACGGCGAGAGTTCAAATCGCCGATGACATCGCCCATGTATTCATCAGGGACGATGGCGCAGACCTTCATGATGGGCTCGAGCAGCACGGGATCAGCCTCTGCCATAGCCTCTTTGAATGCCATAGAACCGGCAATCTTAAATGCCATTTCGGAAGAGTCGACCTCGTGATAAGAACCGTCGTACAAAGTGACCTTAACGTCAACGACGGGATAGCCGGCCAGAACACCGGACTGCATGGCGCCCTGAATACCGGCGTCAACAGCGGGGATATATTCCTTGGGGATAGAGCCGCCCACAGTAGCGTTGACAAACTCGTAACCCTTGCCGGACTCGTTGGGCTCCACCGTGATCTTAACGTGACCGTACTGGCCGGAACCACCGCTCTGGCGCTTGTACTTGGTCTCGTGATTGATCTTTTTGCGCACGGTTTCCTTGTAGGCAACCTGAGGAGCACCAACATTGGCCTCCACCTTGAACTCACGCAACAGACGATCCACGATGATCTCCAGATGCAGCTCGCCCATACCGGCGATAATGGTCTGACCGGTTTCCTCATCGGTGTAGGTGCGGAAGGTAGGATCTTCTTCAGCCAGTTTGGCCAAAGCGATGCCCATCTTCTCCTGACCGGCCTTGGTCTTCGGCTCGATAGCCACGCGGATCACGGGCTCAGGGAATTCCATGGACTCGAGGATAACGGGGTGACTTTCATCGCACAGGGTGTCACCGGTGGTGGTATTCTTCAGACCCACAACAGCGGCGATATCGCCGGAGTAAACGGTCTCAATATCCTCACGGTGATTGGCGTGCATCTGCAGAATGCGGCCCATACGCTCGCGCTTGCCCTTGGTAGCATTCAGCACGGAAGAACCGGCGTTGAGCGTACCGGAGTAAACGCGGAAGAAGCTCAGACGACCCACATAGGGATCGGTCATGATCTTGAATGCCAGTGCTGCGAAAGGCTCGTCATCAGAAGAATGACGTACTTCCTCAGCATCGGTCTTGGGGTTGACGCCGGTGATATCCGCAACGTCAGTGGGTGCGGGCATATAGTCCACGATAGCATCCAGCAACTTCTGGACACCCTTGTTACGGTAGGAACTACCGCAGGTAACGGGGACCATTTCCACGGCGCAGGTCGCCTGACGAATCGCCTTGCGAATCTTGGCAGTGGGAATCTCCTCACCCTCCAGATACATTTCCATGATATCGTCATCGAACATGGAAACTGCATCCAGCAGTTTTTCACGATACTCGTTGGCCAGATCCATCATGTCCTCCGGAATCGGCTCGACACGGACATCTTTACCCAACTGATCGTAATAAATATCGGCATTCATCTCCACCAGGTCGATGATACCCTTGAAGGTATCTTCCTTACCGATGGGGAGCTGAATAGGAACAGCGTTCGCTTTCAAGCGATCGTGTACCATGTCCAGTACATGATAAAAATCAGCACCCGTAATATCCATCTTATTAACATAGATCATACGGGGGACATGATAGTGATCGGCCTGACGCCACACGGTCTCAGACTGAGGCTCAACGCCGCCCTTGGCGCACATAACGGTAACACTACCGTCCAGTACGCGCAGAGAACGCTCCACCTCTACAGTAAAGTCCACGTGGCCCGGGGTGTCGATAATGTTGATACGCGTCTGGGGGAACTGCTCCTCGCTGCCCTTCCAGTAGCAGGTGGTAGCTGCGGAAGTGATCGTGATACCACGCTCCTGCTCCTGCTCCATCCAGTCCATCGTGGCAGTACCTTCGTGCGTTTCACCAATTTTATAATTGACGCCCGTATAGTACAGAATACGTTCTGTAGTAGTGGTCTTGCCTGCATCAATGTGGGCCATGATGCCGATATTTCTTGTATTTTCCAGTGTAACCTTTCTCGGCATACCGTTCTCCTTTTAACTAATAGACTCCGATTACCAACGGAAGTGGGCGAATGCCTTGTTGGATTCGGCCATCTTGTGGGTATCTTCGCGTTTCTTCACGGCTGCGCCGGTGTTGTTGGCGGCATCCATGATCTCACCTGCCAGGCGCTCAGCCATGGTACGCTCGCTGCGAGCGCGGGAATAAGCAGTCAGCCAGCGCAGACCCAGGGTCTGACGACGGGCGGGACGAACTTCCATGGGGACCTGATAGGTAGCACCACCAACACGGCGGGCCTTAACTTCCAGGCTGGGCATGATGTTTTCCATAGCCTGGCTAAAAACTTCCAAGGGCTCTTTCTCGGTCTTTTCCTTGATGATGTCGAAGGCACCATAAACGACCTTCTGAGCAACGCCCTTCTTACCGTCCAGCATGATGCTGTTAACCAGCTTAGTCACCAGCACAGACTTGTACATAGGATCGGGCAAAATTTCTCTCTTGGGAACATTACCTCTTCTGGGCACTTTGCTTCCCTCCTTCATAAAAATATGATTTCATAGGTACTCAGCGACTCGCTTACGGTCGCTGTACGGCCTGCCAAAGAGGTAGATATAATATAAGTATATATAAAACCTTTTCGGCAAAGCTCAATTTAAGATGCGAGGATTACTTGCTCTTGGGGCGCTTAGCACCGTACTTGGAACGGGACTGCATACGACCCTGAACACCCTGAGTATCCAGAGTACCACGGATGATGTGGTAACGGACGCCGGGGAGGTCCTTTACACGGCCGCCGCGGATCATAACCACGGAGTGCTCCTGCAGGGAGTGACCGACACCGGGGATGTAAGCGGTAACCTCGTAGCCGTTCGTCAAGCGAACACGAGCGATCTTACGCAGAGCGGAGTTAGGCTTCTTGGGGGTAGCAGTTCTGACTGCTGTGCAGACACCGCGCTTCTGAGGAGCGGACAGGTTGGTTTCCTTGTTCTTCAGAGTGATCAGGCCCTTCTGCAAAGGGGGAGATTTGGACTTGTAGGTAGCCTGTTTTCTGCCCTGCTTGACCAGCTGATTAACAGTAGGCATGCAATATTACTTCTTTCTAAAGATTTTTGGGAGAATCTCCCTCTATTTTCCACGGAACAAGGGAACTTTATTCCGAGAAAACCAAATTTATTTTGTCAGCGCTAGGGTGGCTGTGCCGACTTCGATACCTGATGCGCGGCCCAGCTGGCTCATGGTAAAACCCG
>JAZLIB010000011.1:0-3238 GCA_045617185.1 Vescimonas sp. | reverse complement strand
GCTTCGACCTTACCGACAAGGTCAGCGCCGACGTCAGCAGCCTTGGTGTAGATACCGCCGCCGACACGGGCGAACAGAGCGATGGAGGAAGCACCGAGAGAGAAACCGAACAGAATGGAGTCATTCCTGGTGATTATGTAGATGAGGGAGCAGCCCAGCAGACCGAGACCGACAACGCTCATACCCATAACGGAGCCGCCGGAGAAGGCGATGGACAGAGCCTTGTTCATGCCGCTTTCCATAGCGGCGTTGGCGGTACGGACATTGGCCTTGGTGGCGACCTTCATGCCGAAGAAGCCTGCCAGAATGGAGAAACCTGCGCCGACTGCGAAGCAGAGGGCGGTATCCCAACCGATGAACAGACCGATCAGAGCAAACAGGACGACAACAAAAATAGCCAGAATCTTATATTCTGACTTGAGGAAAGCATCGGCGCCTTCCGAAATGGCGGCGGCGATTTCCTGCATACGGCTGTTGCCGGGCGCGGCCTTGGAAACGTAATTGGCCTTGTACGCGGCGAAGAGCAGAGCGCATAAAGCCAATATCGGGGTAATCCAAACAATAGCTTGCATGATAAATTACACTCCTAAATGATATTGTATAGCGAAGTATCCTTTGCATTTGTGTATTTTACCCGATTGCTGACGCTTTTTCAAGCTGTGCCGACAAGATTTTGATGCAAAATGACTAACTTTATACAAAACGCCGAAATCATATACGGCAAAAGGAGCAATAAAGGCAGAATATACAAAAAAATGGAATATATTATAGATAGCTTTACGCTCTGTGCTTTGCCCCTTTCTTACATTATATAATAGAAATGCCTGATCCCGGCGCGGTAAAAAGCTGAAAACAAATTTTGTTCCCCGACCCGGGAACAAAATCAAAATCGGAGCGTCAAAGCAAATACAGGCGCACGAAAGGCGACGGATAAAAAGGTTACAAATTTCAATTATGGAACGATTATGAAAACCTTTTTTCAAAGAGAAAATGCGTCTGACGTGTACTGAATGGTATCACACGGCAGATTTCTACACGATATGAAAGCTCAAAAAACCTTGAAAACACAATGGTTTCCGGAGCTGAAAAAAGAAAAGTTACAAATAAGAAAAAATTTATCGCAAAATTGTGAAAAAAACTCTTGCATTTTACATAATATCGTGTTACATTATATCTGCGCCAAGGAGAAGGGAAGAAATATATCCCTTTCCTAAAGTGAAACCCGTAAGTAAAAAAATAGCAATATAAGGAGAGGGACACTATGAAAACCACATCCAAGCTTTTGGCCATGCTTCTCATCGTTGTGATGTGCATGAGCCTGTTCGGAGGCCTCAGTGCTTTCGCAGATACTATGGCAGTTTCTGCCGAGCAGGTGGATCCTACCCCCGCCGATGCCGGAACGGTCAGCTTCCAGCTGTTTCCCGTCAGCGATGTAATTGAGATCGCATCTGTCGCCTGGAACTGCGGCGGCAGTATGTACGACTGCAGCACCTATTCCTACGATCCGTCCTCCGGTATGCTCTATGTAACCGGTACTGACTGGTCCGTTGTAACCGATACCCAGATCTCTCTGGTCGGCGGCGACCCCGTCATGGCTGTTGCACCCGGCACTCCCGGCTCCTGCACCGTCACCTACACCCCCGCACCCGATCCTGTTCCCTTCAATGTAACACAGAGGGATGCTTCCGGCATGGCCTACAGCTTCGACAGCTCCAAGGATAACGGCGTCAGCTTCCGCTATACACTCACCGGTAATCTCGGCTCCGTCTCCATTGACGGCAGCGACATCACCAATCTCTGCAGCGTCTCCCTGGGAAGCAACATGATCAGCGTTCCCGCCAGCGCTGTGATCGCCTACGGCAGCAGCAACAAGGCGACCCATGAGCTTAACTTTGTGAGCGCCGATGGCTTGAATACCCTCGTATTCACCATTGTTGACACCAAGAAGTACACTTCCGAGGATCCCTACAACAACGGCAAGGATCAGGCTCCCACCATTGAGTATCTGAAAGGCTCCGGTACGACCGTCCGTTTCAACACCACTGCCAATCCCCTCGATGTCAAGGTTTATGACCGTACCTCCGGCAACTACGTCAGCGGCATCAACTACACTTATGGCAGCACCGTCTACGGTACCGGCATCACTTTCGACAATGCGTCCCTTGACAGCCTCACTGCCGGCAGAACCTATGAGATCTGGTGTGTCTACGGTGACGCCGCCGGTCAGGGCGTTCAGGTCGGCTTCCTGAAGGTCGGCAACCGTTCCGCTTCCGATCCCCGCTATGAAGGCAGACTGTATTTCACCAACGGCAATGTTTCCACTACTGAAACCAAGTGGGTCAGCGGCAGCATCAAGCCCGAGATGTTCTGCGATCTGTTCCTGATTGACGGTGCATATCTGCAGGTCAGCTCCAACGGCGGCCAGAGCTGGAGAGACGTCGGCATCAACGATTACCTCATCAAGAATGACAGCAGCGATCACCGTACCGCTTACGCCTACTTCGGCGACAAGTACCTCAACTCCCTTGCAGGCGACAGTATGTACTACTACAGAGTGTATGTTCCCGCCGGTAAGATCGACACCACAGAGGTTCACTCCAACGCCATCATCATCACCACCGGCGCGACCCTCAGCTACATTGACACCGACAAGCACGTCATCAACAGCACCAAGAACCTCCGCTTCAAGAGCTCCGCTCCCATCGATAAGGTCTATGTCGGCAGCATCGAGCTGACGGATCCCAACTACTTCTCCCTGAGCAACGACAAGAAGACCGTCACCCTGAGCCCCGAGTTCCTCAACAGCCGCACCGCAGGCAACACCTACACCCTGTCTGTCCTGACCAAGGACGGCGAGAAGCTCAGCACCACCTTCCAGATCCTGACTCCCGGCCAGGCGGCTTCCAGCCCCAAGACCGGCGATGAAAGCCAGATCGCTCTGTGGGCAGCATTCGTACTCGTCTCCGGCGCAGCGATTGCAGTGGTTGCCCCCAAGCTCAGAAAGAACGAAGACTGATATTACATACTACTGAAACAATGACAGGCAGTGCGAAAGCACTGCCTGTTTAGCTTTGAGCCGAGAGCTTTGCGCCGTGAAGCCGTAGGGGAGGGGCTTGCCCCTCTCGGGAGAGAACGGATTGCCACGCGGGGCGTCATGCCTCCCCTTAGTAAGGGGAGGTGCCGAGGAACGAGGCGGAGGGGATTGCTCTGCTCGGCAGGCTGCCACGGTCAGAGTCTT
>JAZLIB010000010.1:0-20735 GCA_045617185.1 Vescimonas sp. | reverse complement strand
ACTTCCACGGGTGCGCCTTGCCGCAGAGCGATATGTACCTGCTCACGCTCTACCTCCACCTGCAATCTGCGGCCACGGTAGAGGACGGTAAAGGAATAACTCTCCCAGCTTTGGGGGCAGAACGGGGCAAAGGACAATTTTCCGCCTGCTGTCCGCATTCCGGCAAAGCCCTGCACGATGGCAAGCCAGCCGCCGCTCATGGAGGTGATGTGCAGGCCGTCCTCGGTGTCGTTGTTGTAGTTGTCCAAGTCGAGCCGCGCTGTACGGAGATACAACTCCATGGCTTTCTCCTGCCTGCCGATCTCGGCGGCGATGATGGCGTGGATGCAGGCGGACAAGGACGACTCATGTACCGTCATAGGCTCATAGAAATCGAAGTTACGCGTCTTTTCTTCCTTGGTGAAGTGGTCGCCAAAGAAGTACATTCCCTGCAAAACATCTGCCTGCTTGATATAGCAGGAGCGGAGAATCTTATCCCAGCTCCAATGCTGGTTGAGGGGTCGCTCTCCCGCAGGAATGGCATCTACGGTCTGCAAATCCTTGTCCAAAAACGTATCATGCTGGACGAAGATACCGCGCTCCTTGTCTTCCGGCAGATACATCTTGTCGCGGATCTCCTGCCACTTCTCCCTTTCCTCCGCCGTCACGCCAAGCCGCGCGATCTTGTCAGCAGAAACCTTTTTGAGGCTCTCCAGCGTGTAACCCAATGTCCATTGACAGAGATAGTTGGTGTACCAGTTGTTGTTGACGTTATTCTCGTACTCGTTAGGGCCGGTGACGCCGTGAATCATGTACCTGTCCTTACTCTTGGCATAATGCACGCGGCCTGCCCAGAATCGGGAGATTTCCGTCAGCACGTCAATACCGTACTCACGAAGATAACCCTCGTCGCCAGTATAGTTGGTGTAGTTATAGATGGCGTAGGCCATGGCGCCGTTGCGGTGGATCTCCTCAAAAGTGATCTCCCACTCGTTGTGGCACTCCACGCCGGTGAAGGTTACCATGGGATAGAGGGCACCCGGCAGGCCCTGCTGCCGCGCGTTGTGTCTGGCACCGTCCAGTTGGTTGTGGCGATACCTCAGCAGTTTTTCGTTTACCGCAGGCTCAGCTACCGAGAGGTACATAGGCAGGATATACGCCTCGGTGTCCCAGTAGGTGGCACCGCCGTATTTCTCGCCGGTAAAGCCCTTTGGACCTACGTTCAGCCGCTCGTCTTCACCGTAGTAGGTAGAAAACAGCTGAAACATATTAAAACGGATACCCTGCTGAGATTCATCATCACCGCGGATGGTCACGTCTGCCTTGTTCCAGCGCTCTTGCCATGCGGCCCTCTGCGCCGCTAAGTGCTTGGCAAAGGACTTCTCCCCTGCCTGCCGGAGCAATGTAAGCGCCACGTGCTCATGCTTGTCCGCTGGGGTATCGCGGTCGGTGATGACCGCCACCGTTTTTTCCGCAGACGCCGTTTCGCCCTCCCCTATGCGGAACGACAACTGCTCCCATGCGGATTTGTCGGTTTCCCCCGACTTGCACTCCGCAGGGACAGACACGCGGTTTTGCATGGCGGCGCTGACGGTAAATCGTGGTGTACCAAAGGGATTTTCCTTGGTGCGCATCTGCAAAAAGTTTGCACTGCGCGCCGTCACATCCCAAAAGTTTTCCTCGTAGTTACTGTCCTGATTGGAAACATCTCCGTCCAAACACGAAGATATCTCCACCTCGGCTGCGCCCGACAGCACTTTGATTTGCACTTCAAAATGCGCCAGACGGTGCTCTACGATGCTGAGGAATCGGCGGAAGGTCAGCTGTACGCAAGCATCGGGCAGGCGCACCGCATAGCAGCGTGTCAAAAGACCGCTACGCATATCCAGTTCCACCGAGAAATTCTCCGGCTCCATGGTGCCGAGGTCAATTTGCGTGCCGTTCACCGTTACGCGAATGGCGGCGAAATTGACGGCATTGATGACTTTACCGAAATACTGCGGGTAGCCGTTTTTCCACCAGCCTACGCGGGTCTTGTCCGGAAACCACACACCGGCAATATATGTGCCTTGGTGGTGCTTGCCGGAGTAACCTTCTTCGAAGTTGCCGCGCATACCCATGTAGCCGTTGCCGATAGAGGTAAGGCTTTCCATGAGCAGCATATTCTCTCGATCCAATGAATCTGATTTCAGCGTCCACGGATCGATGGCAAAAATTCTATTGTGCATATTGTTACGCTCCTTGCGTAGTTCAGCCCTTGATACCACCCGACTGCAACCCGGACACAAAGTATTTCTGGAAACAGATGAACACGATGATGACCGGCATCAGACTGGCTACCGACATGGCGAACACATAGCCCCATTGGGTAAACTGATGCTGTCCGAAAAAGCCGGAGATGGCGATGGGCAGAGTGCGTTTGAGATTGTCGTTGATAACCGTCAACGCCCAAGGGAATTCCTCCCACGCGGTGAGGAAGTTGAAGATACTCACCGAGGCAATGGCGGGACTTGCCAGCGGAATGATGATCTTGAAAAACACGGTAAAAACATTGCCGCCGTCAGCATAGACCGCCTCGTCATAATCTCTCGGTATGCCCTCTATGTAGCCTTTGATCATAAAGGTGGAAAACGGGATCACCCACGCCACATAGAACGGAATCAGGCCCCACAGTTTGTTGGTGACATTCAAAAAGTCAGCCAACTGATACTGAGTGATGATCAGCGTGGTGCCGGGAATGATCATCGTGCCGATGACCAAGCCGAACAGCAGTTTTCTGCCGGGGAACCTGAAGCGGGCAAGACAGAAAGCCAGTGCTGTGGCGATAAAGGCCGCGATGAGGACGGTAGCCAGTGCCACAAAGGCGCTGTTGAGGAAGTTGCGGTAAAACTTCTCCTGCGAAAAGATGTAGGCATAGTTCTCGGTGGTAATATTCTCTGCTGAGGGCAGGAAATGGGGCGGGAACTCATAGAGTGCGCCGTTGGGCTTCAAGGAGGTGCTGATCATGTAGATCATCGGCATGATAGACACCGCACCGCCAAGGAGCAGGAGAATGTATAAAAGCGCATTTTTTGCAGTTTTCTGCGTTAATTTTCTTTTCATAGTGTCACCTCAATTTGCCTCGTTGTTCTTCATGGCCTTGAATTGCAGCACGGCAAGGAACACCAGCGTCACCGCCACAATGAAGGACAGTGCCGCAGCATAGCCGAACTCACCCGTATTGAAGGCCTTGTAGTACATCCATGTCAGCACGGTCTCCGTCTGATGCATAGGCTTGCCACTCGTGATCATCTTGATGGAGGTAAACACATTGAAGCCGCCGATGGTCAGCATGACAAGGGCAAAGAGAATCGTAGGCTTAATGCTGGGCAGGGTGATTCTGAAAAACTTCTGGAAACTGTTGCAGCCATCGATAGACGCCGACTCATACAGTTCCTGCGGCACGCTTTGCAGCGCGGCAAGAAACACCACCATGTTCCAGCCAACACCTTTCCAGATACCCAGCATCATAGCCACGCTCAGTCCGCCCCAGCGGGTGTCAAGCCACGCAATGTAGCCATCCGTCAGGTGCAGCACATTGGCCAGCACATAGTTGAGCATACCCTCGGTATTGAACACATAGCGGAACACCAGCGATACGATGACCCATGAGGTGATGACCGGAATGTAATAGATGACGCGGAAGGACACACGGAAGCGGGGTATGGAGTTGATAAACACCGCCGCCAGCAGGCCTAATATCATCTGTCCCGGTACAGTAACAAGGGTATAAATAATAGTATTTGCGAAAGCGATACGGAATGTTTCATCCCCTAAAACCGCTTTGTAGTTTTCAAGTCCGATAAACTTATGGCTGAGCATAGACCCGAAATCCCACTGCAAAAAACTCATGAGAAAGAGTTTGATAATGGGATAAATCGTGAAAATGGCAAACATCGCCACACCCGGCAGCAATAGCAGTCCGACTTGAGTTTTATTTCGTCCGGTTCTAAGCTCCATAATCTTCTCCTCGATTGATCTCGATTAGTAAGGAATATGAGCCGCCGTTGGCGGCGCATATTCAAAAGCTCTTGCGTAATATCGTTTGATTTGATATAATAATTATTCGGCAAGCAGGCCATCAACCTGTGCTGCCAGAGCGTCCAGAGTGGTCTGTGCGTCTGCACCGTTGACAATGATGTCGGTAACGGCGACAGACAGCAGGTTATCGATCTCGGACCAAGCTGCAACAGGAGGACGGGCCACAGCGGTGGTGATAGCGTTCAGGAAGGGAGCAAATGCTGCATCCTTCACGGTATCGCTCTCCAGAGCAGTCTTGTTGACGGGGATCTGGCCGCACTTAGCCATTTCTTCCTGTGCGAACTCGCTGGTCATAAACTTCATGAACAGCCATGCGCCTTCGCTGTCAGCGCCCTTGAACATGGCGATATCCTCGCCACCCAGGACGGAGTGAGAGCCGGCAGCGCCTGCGGGCATATCGCTGGTGCCATACTTGAAGTCAGGATAAGCACCGTCCATCTCGGCGGTCTTCCAGGGGCCTTCCAGCAGCATCATGTAACGGCCGGTACCGAAACCGTCGGTCATGGGAATGTCACCGCTGTTGAAGCCAGTGAACTGGCCATCCTTGTACATATCGGCAAACTTCTTCACAGTGGCCACGGTGGCTTCGCTGTTCAGATAACCGGTAGCCTTGGTGTAGTCATCGTTGGTGATGGCGCCGCCATTGCTCCAGATGTAGGGCAGTACGTTCCAGCCGGACAGTGCGGGCTCGTTTAGACCCCAGACCTGCTGGCCGTTGGCGTTGGTGCCGGACAGCTTTGCAGCTGCGGCATACAGTTCGTCCATGGTGGTGGGCACTGCAATGCCTGCATCAGCCAGAGCCTGCTCATTGTAGAACAGAATCTTGGTGTTGGTGTTCAGAGCCATTGCATAGTAGTTGCCCTTGACAAAACCGGTGCTCATTGCGCTGTCGAGCAGGTTGCCGGACACCTCGGAGAAATCGCTCATATCCTTGTCCAGAGGAACGAGTACGTCCATCTTCTGGAACTCGGGAACCCAAGCGATATCCAGACGTGCCACATCAGGCAGGCTGTCACCGGACTCGGAGCCGGCGCTGACGATGATCTTATCGTGCAGTTCTGCCCACTCGTGAGAAACGGCATTAACCTTGTAACCGGGGTTTTCTTCCTCAAACTTAGGAATGAGGACATTCATAAGGGTTTCATTCTCGGGAGACTGTGCGCTGTAATGATGCCAGAAGTCAATTACAACGGGATCCTGAGAATCACCAGTGTCTGGCGTTTTGCCGCAAGCAGTGAGTACTCCCAATACCATTACTGCTGCAAGTGCAAACGCCAGCACTTTTTTCATAGTCTGCTTTTTCATTTTGTACTTCCTTTCTGTTTTTTTAATATGTTAACGGAATATGCAGGCAGCTTTGCGCATAGCTTATCTGCATCTTTCGTCACATACGACGGACCGAACACGGTATCCCATGTTCCCTGCGTCTCCACACAGGCGTCGAAGTCTTCACCGCCTGCATTGACAAGCACGATACTGCACTCATCGTCCGCTTCACGTCGGAAGCCATATACATTGTGTGCATCATCGCACAAAAGCGTCACATAGTCGCCCTCGTACAGCGAGGGTGATTTTTTTCGCAATGCAATCAGTTCTTTGTACCATGCAAACAGTTCTCTGTTCTGCTTTTCTTCGTCCCACTCCATGCACATACGGCACAGCGGATCATTGTCACCGCTCAGGCCGATCTCATCACCATAGTACACCGCCGGACATCCGGGCAGCGTCATCTGGATTGCCACCGCCAGCTTGAAGCGTTTCAGGTCGTTCTGACAAACGAACAGAAATCTTGCGGTATCGTGACTGTCCAGCGGGTTATAAAGCCGCAGCGCCACTTCCTCAGGATAGAGGGACAGCATGTGATTGATCTGATGATCAAACTGCGAGGCGGTCAATTCGTTGGCTCCCAACCAACCAAGTGTCGCATCGCGGAACAGATAGTTCATGGCCGTGTCAAGTCTGTTGGCCGTCACCAGTTTCTGTGCATCGCCCCATGTTTCGCCGAGGAGCAGAGCGTCAGGCTTTAACTGCTTGATGCGGGAAGAGAACTTCTGCCAGAAAGAAGTCGGTACCTCGTCCGCCACATCCAACCGCCAGCCGTCAATGCCGAATTCTCTGATCCAGTACTCTCCTACTTGGATAAAGTATTCAGCAGTTTCAGGGCAATTCATATTGATCTTGGGCATCCACTTGTAATGTCCCACGCAATCGTAGTTGCACGGATCCAACGTCACGGGGTAACTGTGCGGGAAAAACCAGTCGCGATATTGGGACTTCTCCCCGTTCTTCACCAGATCCTGAAACGGCGGGAAGTAGTACCCGCAGTGGTTGAACACGCCGTCCAGCAGAATCTTCATATCCCGCTTATGTACCTCGTCCACCAGCCTGCGCAGATCATCCTTCGTGCCGAAAGAGGGGTTAATCTCGTAGTAGTCCACCGTGTCGTACTTGTGGTTGGACGGTGCGTTGAAGATCGGCGTGAGGTAGAGGCAGGTGGCGCCCAGATCGCGAATGTGATCCAGTCCCTCAATGATACCCTGCAAGTCGCCGCCCATGAAGTTCTCACGATTCGGCGGACTGCCCCAAGGGTCAGCACCCTCAGGGGTCAGACGACTGTCTCCGTTGCGATACCGTTCGGGGAAGATCTGATAGTAGACCTGCCTACGGAAGAAGTCCGGCGATTCATAGCCGTCCCCTTCATTAGGCCATAGGAACTCAAAAAAGTTTTCGTTGATGGCAGGCTCACGGAAAGAAAATCCCTTGGCGCCCAACCATACCATCCCTTCCTCTCCTTCCAGCATGAAGCAGTAGCGCGTGTAGGCCGCGATTTCCTCCGTCCGGATGGTGATGCGGTAGTAATCGTTGTACCCGTCACGCAAACTGCGCTTCATCGGGATACGGATCTGTTTCTCAGCCGACGTTTCATAGCGCGGCCAGTAAACAAGGGTCACTTGCTTAAAATCCGCTCGCGCGGTAGTAAGCTGAATGGTCAATTTGTCCCGCGCCCGCGGATAGACATACTCCGGTGTTGGGCGATGGACAACGGCAGGCAGATTCATGTGCCGCCTCCTTTCTATTCCTTTGCCGTAGATTCGCGTTCAATAATACGCGTGGACAACAAAATCTGGCGCACGCTGGCCGCCGAATTTTCAATGCGGTTGATCAGCGTTTCCGCCACCTGCAGACCCAATTCAAAGGTATCCACATCAATACTGGTGATATCAGGCTGTGCCAGTTCCGTCACTACTGTGTTGTCACAGCATACGATACCCAACTCATTGGGCACGCAGATGCCCATAGCCTTGGCAGTCCGCAGGACGCCCAGCGCCATGCGGTCGTTACTGCAGATGATGGCATCGGGACGATCGGCACGCTCCAGCAGTTTTCTGGCGCACTCGCAGCCGCTCTCATGGTTGGCCTTGCCGTGGATCACCAGCGAATTGTCCGGTGCGATGCCCTCTGCCCCCAGTTCGCGGCGGTAGCCCTCGATACGGTCCTGATTGAACACCTTATCGTCACCGTCGGACACAAAGGCGATCCGGCAATAACCGTTGCCAATCAAGTGTCTGACCGCCAGTGCACCCGCCTGCGTATTGTTGATATCCACCCAGTCCGATTCGAGGCTCACATCCTTGGGACGGCCTAAAATCACATTGGGGAACTGCAGCTCCTCCAGTTTCTGCAAAAAGCCGGGATTGACAATGGACTGCGGGAAGACGATACCGTCGATCCGCTTGCCGGCAACCAGACGTTCAATGCCGTCCGTGCCGCCGAAGTCCTCCGAACCGTTGGCCACCATCAGGTTGTAACCACTGCGGTGGGCTGCCGTTTCGATACCGAAAACCGTATTATTGAAAAAGTTGTTGGCATAATCTGATGCGTTGTCCACATCGATGACCAGCGCGATGGTGTGGGGACTGCCGCTGGCAAAACTGCGTGCAAAGTCGTTCGGCACATATTTCAGTTCTTTCATCGCCGCGTAAATCCGCTGCTTGGTCTCTTCCGAGATCACACCCTTATCGTTCAGCACTCTCGATACCGTGGAGTGCGATACGCCCGCCAGACGGGCAACATCTCTTATCGTTGCTCCCATATTTCCTCCGTGCACACGGTTTACTGATTGTCAAAAATCTTTCACAAAATATGGCAGTCATTTTTAGTCATTTTGCCGTATTTCCTCAATTTTTGTCGCATTTATGCACGTTTTATGTTTATGCAACCGTGTGCATAATCATAAAATAGCACATTTATATGGCAAAGTCAATAATGATCTGCACGACCGCCACAGTCCGATTTGTCGTATTTGCATTAAAAAATGTGGAAAAAATATTATTTTATCCTTTTCATCGTTCTTTTGATTTTATTCTTGTATTTTTCCCACCTTGGATGTAAAATGCAAAAAGAATTTTCGTTCAGGAGGCACTATTATGATTCGGTTGGATCTCACTAATATTCAGTCTTTTATCTCTCCCGCTTACGAGAGCACGCTCTCCCCTCGCCTGCACATTGCCCCCGAGCATCTGCAAAAGGGCAACGGTTTGGGCGGCAACTTCACCGGTTGGGTGCATCTGCCCACCGATTATGACCGCGATGAATTTGCTCGCATCAAGAAAGCCGCCAAGAAGATTCAGTGCGACTCGCAGGCATTGGTGGTCATCGGTATCGGCGGCTCTTACCTGGGCGCACGCGGCGTGATTGAGTGTCTGTGCTCCCCTAACTATAATCTCAAAAAGAAAAACACTCCCAATATCTATTTCATTGGCAATGGTCTGTCCTCTGAGCAGTTGAGTGAAATCATGGAACTGTTGGACGGCGTTGATTTCTCCGTTAATGTGATCTCCAAGTCCGGCACTACCACCGAGCCTGCTGTGGCATTCCGTTTCTTCCGCCGTATGCTGGAGGAAAAGTACGGCAAGACTGAGGCCGCCAAGCGCATCTATGCCACTACCGACCGCGCACGCGGCGCGTTGAAATCCTTGGCTGACGAGAACGGCTACGAAACCTTTGTGGTGCCCGATGATGTGGGTGGCCGCAGCAGCGTACTGACCGCCGTGGGCCTGCTGCCCATCGCCGTGGCAGGCATCGATATTGATGAACTGATGAGTGGTGCCGCCGCTATGCAGGAAACCTGCGGCAGCGATGATATGACAGTCAATCCCGCGTGGCAGTATGCCGCCGCACGGTACGAACTGTATCGCAGCGGCAAACGCATCGAGATCCTCGCCGCCTATGAACCCTCCTTCCGCTTTATGGCGGAGTGGTGGAAACAGCTCTACGGCGAATCCGAGGGCAAGGAAAACAAGGGTCTGTTCCCCGCAAGTGTGGAATTTACCGCTGACCTGCACTCCATGGGTCAGTATATCCAGCAGGGCGAGCGCCATATCTTCGAATCCGTGGTGCGCTTTGGCGCATCCCGTGACGAGAACCCCGTACCCTTTGACGAGGTCAACGGCGACGGTCTGAACTTCCTCGCCGGTAAGTCTATGGACTTCATTGCCACCCAAGCCATGGACGGCACGCTCCTTGCCCATGTGGAGGGCGGTGTGCCTAACATTATCCTGCGCGCAGGTCAGAAGAACGCTTTCACCATCGGTGAGATGATTTATTTCTTTGAATATGCCTGCGGTCTGAGCGGCTATCTGCTGGACGTGAATCCCTTCGATCAGCCCGGCGTGGAGGCTTACAAAAAGAATATGTTTGCCCTTCTCGGCAAGCCCGGCTACGAAGAACTGCGCGCCGAACTGCTGGAAAAGCTGAATCGCTAAGCACATTCCGGCAACTGCCGTTTTAGGGCGTATACAGCGCAAAACAGTCTGTTTTATCCCGCAAAAAAGGCTTGGAACCACAAGGTTCCAAGCCTTTTTAATTTGCAAAGAGTGTTGACTTTACCCTTTCGGGCATAATTTGTGCGCGATATGCAGGCTAAAGCCGCCTTCAATGAGCACCAGCAATGTCCATCCGGCAATGATTGCCAGACAAATGCCTCGTACACCCATAATAGGAACCAGCAGCCATGACAGAAACACGCGCAATGCCACCTGCCCCAACGAGGCCACCATAGTAATTTCCAGACGTCCGATGCCACGGAAAAAACTCTGGCAGATTTCCCCCAGAAATGCGGCAATATAAAACCATGCCATGGTGCCGATATAGAGTGATCCGGCGGCTATCACATCCGGGTTTCGCGAAAACACAGAAATCAGTTGTTGCGGCCATAAGGTGCAGATCAGTGCCAACATCACCGCCAATGTCAGTTCGCTGAATATGCCGCAGCGGTAAAACTTCTGCATACGCCGCGGGTTTCCGGCGCCCTTGTTCTGCGACAGACACACCACCATGGAGGCAGAAATACCTTGGCTGAAGCAAAACAGGAACTGTTCGGTACGCATGCCCATGTTGTATCCGGTAACGGTATCAGCGCCCAGTCCGTTGAGCATGCCCTGAATAATAAAGCGGCCGATACATACCACTGCCTGCTGCAGTGCGCCCGCCCAAGCATAACTTAGAATGGTGCGTCCGGCGGAAGCGGAAAGCCGCCATTGTCCCTTGCATAGACGCAGCGGCGGACATTTTCTGTAGATATACAAGCAGCAGCAACCGGCGGAAACAATCTGGCAAAGCACTGTAGCAACAGCTACGCCCCAGATACCTGCGTGCAATACACCTACTAGCAGTATATCCAGCGCTATATTCAATGCAGCAGAGAGCAACAAAACAAAAAACGGGACACGGGAATTACCGTAGGAACGAAGAATGGCGGCGTAATAATTATACAGGAACGAAAAAATCATTCCGGCAAAGACAATGGCCAAATAGACCATAGCCTCGTCACATACGTCTTTTTGTGTCCCCTGCGCCAGCAGAATGGAACGTCCCAGCGTGATACCCAGTATGCTTAATACTGCCGTAATGCCTAAACCGCCCAGTAATGAGGTGGACAATGTAGAAGTAAGCCCCGTCCAATCGCCGGAACCAACCTGCTGCCCCACCAGAACACCAATACCGATGGTCGCGCCAATAATCAGCGCCATCAGAATATCCATCATCGGTGCCGCTACAGAGATACCGGCCAGCGGCAGATCACCCAGATATCGCCCTACAACAATGGCGTCCACTAAACTATAGAGGTGCTGCAGAAGATTACCCAAAACAATAGGAAGGGCAAACCATAGCAGCGTTGGCAGACACGGCCCATGTAAAATGGCATCACTGCCTATTTGTTTTTTGCCTGATATCTGCATGGTGTTTTCTCTCCTCAAGACCTCTATCTTTCGCGCATAGCATTGTAAGGACACTATAAAACATTACCGTACAAAAATCAAGATAACGGCGTTATAGGCCAGTTAACCTTTCTCTGTTCCGAGAGAAATATTTGTCGTTTGGAAGGATTCAGTGAGAAATTCTTTCTGCTCTCGACTATCCCCGTCGGTCTTTGATTGTGTAGCACAATACTGCAGCACCACCCGCCACAAATGCGCCACACAGCCAGATAGAGGTGTATCCACCGCTGGAGGCAATCAATACACTTCCCAGCCATGTACTGATAAAACTACCGATTTGATGGAATACCATAGCAATGCCGGAAAGCGTGGGCATCTTTCTGTTTCCGAAAAACTTTCCGATCAGAAGTGTAGTAGGCGGAACTGTAGAGTTGCCGGTAAGTCCGAGCCCGATTGCAAAAATATAAATACTGACGGTCGTTTTCGGCAACAGCAAAAAGGCAAGGATAAATACCGGTCGCAGGCCATAGGTCGTTCCCAGAACCCACTTAGGATTTACTTTACCACTGAGGAATCCGGTAATCATGGGGCCGATCATACCCATAATACCGTAGACAGAGAACAAAAGCGCTACCTCTGTGCCGCTGAATCCGTAACCAATCAACTGAGGATAGAGATACGTTTCGATAATCGCCATAAAAAAGCCGCAGGTAAAGAAGGCCAGCGCCAGATGCATAAACTGGCTGCTGGAAAAGGCCTCCCGCAGCATAGGCAGAACAGCGGGGGCCGCCTCTGCCTCCACAGTATCCGTTCCAATGGCACGCTCCTTTTTCCCGAGCCACACGGACACCAGCACCACGCATCCGGCCACACCTGCCAGAATAATCATGCTCAGGGTAAACATCCCGTGGTTTTCCATGGTCTGCAGGGCAGGCGCCAGGATTGCGCCACCCAAGCCACCGCCGCCGTTAATAATACCAGATGCCGTTGCAGCGTACCGATTGCCCAATGCAGGCGCTGCCGCACCCATCACAACACCAAATGCCAGCGCACCCGCTGCCAGGCCTACCAGCAATCCCAGAGAGATATCCAGCATCACAACACTGCGGCTTACGGGAATCAGCAGCAGTCCCGCACCCATGAGAATGCCACCCAAGCCCAGCACAAACGAATTGGACTTCTTCAGTGCCAGAATCCCGAAGAACGGCTGGGAGAGTCCGTATAGCAACTGTGCAATGGCAATGGCAAAACTGATACGCTCCGGAGCGATGCCTGTGCGTGATTGAATGGCTGTAGCGATCAGGCCGAAATTTGACCGAACACCGTTGTTAAGCATAAACAACAGTGTGCAGGCTAATGTTACCAGAATCGCCGTAAATAAGGTTTTCGATTGCTGTTTCTGATTCATATTTGTCTCCTTAGCACTTATAATGTCTGTATTTTTTCTCCAATAGCCAGCAGCGCCTTTGCATAATCGGCACCCAGCGTACTTTCAATCTGTTGCTGAGCCTTTTCCCAGAGCATAGCGCCCTCGTCCAGACACAACCGTCCTTTTTCGGACAAGGCATAAACCTTTCCCCGGCCTTGTATCCGAACAACAAGCCCCATCTCCTCCAACCTTCTGGCATTTCGCACCATCGTACTGCGTTCAATACCGGTCTGTTCCGCCCATGCCGTCAGGTTTCCCTTTCCAATTCGCTCCAGATTTCGCAGCAGGCAGAATTGTGCTGCATTTACACCAGCCGGCGCCAGGCAGCGATCATAAAAATCAGTAAGAATATTGCTGATTCTACGTACATTCGTGCAATAGCACGGACTCGCAAACATTCTTGCCATATATTTCCTTTCCTTTTTCGACCGTGTATATACACTATTGAGATTATATATTATATGGCAGATTTGCTTTTGTCAAGCAATGAGATATCAAATAATTATTTCCAAAACAGCTTACTTCTCCGCTAACCAAAAAGCCTCCCTGATTTTTTTCAAAAACAAGGAGGCTATATCATTGCTGTGTAAAAAAGTATTCTCACAATGTCAGAATGACATTCCCTTTTTCTATCACACTTCAGGCGCTTCTCCACGTTGTGTCCGCCTCAATAGGATCAGCGAACCCAATGCCAGGAAAGCAGATCCGGCAGTCCATGCCGCAGGCTCAGCATAAAACACACATTCTGCACCGATAAATGCAGGGCCGACTGTCACCACAACGATACGGGCAACCAGTTCTACCATGCTGTTGAATGTGGCGAACATGGCGTGACCCAAGCCCTGCACAAAGGAGCGCATCACGTGCACTGTATAGAGCATAGGTAAGCCGATGCCCATGATTTTCAGGAAGTGCAAACCCACCGGTACGGCAACCGCAATTTCTTCCTTTGTGCCGGAGATAAACAGAGATATCACCGGCTGTCCAAAGAGATAGATCGCCGCGGTAAAGAGCAGCGCCGTAACCACGGCAATGCACTCGCTGGTCATAAGGCCGCGCCGTATTCTGGTATATTGTTTGGCACCGTAGTTCTGACTGGTATAGGTCGTCACCGCAAAGCCATAGGCAATGGAGGCTACCTCCAGCAGACCGTATAACTTATAGGTAGCCGTATATCCGGCGATGAACGCCACGTCGTTGCGGTTTACCACAGCCTGCACGACCAGTCCGCCGACGGAGCTGATTACGATCTGACCAGCCATGGGGATAGATAGTTTCAACATCTGGTGCGCCAGTCCTCGGTCATACTTAGCCTCTGCAAAAGCCTTTCGCAGCAGCTTACGCGTGACCGCGAGGCTATACACCGCTGAAAACAGCTGAGAAATCACCGTGGCCAGAGCGGCGCTGCCGATTCCCCATTTCAGCACGGCGACAAACAGGATATCCAGCAGAATATTCAGCGCCGCTGAGAAGCTCATCACACGAAGGGGAATTCGGCTGTTTCCCAAGGCACGCAGGATAGAAAAGCAGAAATTATACGCCGTCACAAAGGGAATACCTGCGCAGATGATACGCAGATAGAGCAGCGCATAGGGATAGACCTCTGTGCGTACGCGCATCAACGTTAAGATGCCGGGTATGGCAAGCTGCATGGCCAGCAGCAAAATCGTTGCTGCTGCGACAGACAGATACGCTCCGGACACCACAGTACGGTTAAATCCGTCTGTGTCGTCGGCACCGAACCGCGCTGCCATCTTGATGGAAAAGCCCTCCGTATAAGCTTGAATCGCGCTGGAGAGCGTCCAGATCAGAAGATCACACGCACCCAGGGCAGACAGCGCCACCACACCCAATACGCGACCTACCACGGCCGTATCGGTCAGGGTATATACCTGCTGAAAGGCATTGCCAATCATAAGCGGCAACGCAAAACAGATCATATGCCGAAACGTACTGCCCGTGGTCATACTTACGGTATTTACACCGCCCGTTGTCGTTTTCACTTCAGCTCTGCACGCAGACGGCGCACCTGTGCCATCAGCAGTTCAATCTTTTCTGCGCAGACATCGCCGGTGTCCTTGCCCGTGTCCTTCATAAAGCTGCCTACCACGGCGGCATCAGCCACAGCAAGCTGTTCCATGCAATTCTTATCGTTTATGCCGGAGCAGATCACCAGTGGGAAATCGCCGATGGCTTTTTTGAAGCGGATAATTTTATCAAGCGGTGCTTCCATACCGGTACCGTCACCCGTCACGCAGATAGCGTCGCAGCGTCCTTGAGCCGTCTGCAGGTCTTCTTCCTCGGAGTGCTCGGATAACACCGGCTGATATTTGAAACGCACGCCGCCCATCACCAGTGCCTCGCAGGTAGGACGCTCGCAGGCGAAGAACGCATCAAGAGAAGCCTCGTCGCGTGGCTTTACATGACCCACTACAGAATCCAGCTGGAGAAAGTCGCAATGGTATTCTCTTGCCAGCTTAAAGCACAGAGAATCAAAATTCAGGCAATTCACGCCGTACGGAATGGGCAGATTTGCCTTTGAAGCATAGTCCAAGGCCCACTCCAGATAGGGATATGTACCGAAGTAGTCCTCAAAAATAATACCGTCCAATCCACCGTTGACATACAGATCAATCTCACGGCGAGCGCGTTCTTTGATATCTTGCTCATCGGTGCCTTTCAGGTGCACCACGCCGATAATGGATTTAGGGGTAGGAAATACTTCACGGAATGATTTCATAATAGCCTCCCGTAAACAAATGTCTTTTGCTGCAAGAAGTCGTGCAGCGCTGTTTCTGCCTCCTTGCGCGTCTGTTCCGTAACGCAGGGAAACGGCCCAAACTGACCGGCGCATTTAGCGGCGGCCAGATTTGCCATGGCAACGGTTTCCTCGTCGCTCAGTCCCTCTGCAAGTCCGACCATGGCCGCAGCGGTGGAGCAGTTTCCACAGCCGGTGGGGTCCACACTGTCCTCCACGCCTTTTGCGGGCGCGAATGCCAGTTTATCTCCGCAGATTATGCCTGCGCCCAACTCACCCTGACGGAAAAAGCAGGGCTTGCCATACGCACCGATGGCCTTGGCAATAGCCGTTTTATCTGTGGTACCGAAAAAGCCCACAGCTTCGTCATAATTCATAGAAAACGCATCTACCTGCGCAATGCGCTTATTGATGGCATCGCGGGCATCGGGATTGCGCAGGTCATCGCCGTTGATCTCCCACATCAGTATACCGTTGGGGATCAGCGCCTTTACTTCGGGAAAGTGATCTGCAATTTTTGCCGACAGACTCGCCTCAATGTAGATACCCTTGGTCTGACTGTCAACCGCCTCTGCCAGCATATCGGGCGTGATACGTCCGATGTCCTTTGCCATCAGCTCATAGTCGTCGCCGTAGGTACACGCCTCACTCCAGATACCGTCAGCACGGTATGTCAGCGAGTACTTCAGCGTGTGAGGCAGGCAGGTTTTTACCTTGCAATCGATATTGTTCCGGCGGAACCAGTCACCGTACCATGTGTCAAAATCCGGCCCTGCCGTACCGACATACGCTACAGAATCGCGCCAGAACTTCACACCGGATGCGGAATAAAATGACCCGCCCGGTGTATTCATCAGCGTGCTGCCGTCAGCATAATAAATATCAGTCAGCATATTGTAGCCGGCTACAATATAGTCCATGTCTACCTCCGTGTGCAGGGGAAAGCTGTCACGTTATGTGACAGCTTTCCGCGTATTTTACATATGAATGACCTGAGAGAGGAACAGCTTCAGTCTGTCGCTCTTGGGATTTTCGAAAATCTCCTCAGGTGTTCCCTCTTCCACAATCTGACCACCGTCGACAAACAGCACGCGGGTTGCCACCTTGCGGGCAAAGCCCATCTCATGGGTCACAACAGCCAGCGTCATGCCGTCATCGGCCAACTCCTTCATGACGTTCAGAACCTCGCCGATCATTTCGGGGTCAAGTGCGGAGGTAGGCTCATCAAAGAGGATAACTTCCGGATTCTGACACAGAGCACGGGCAATGGCCACACGCTGCTTCTGACCGCCGGAAAGCTGAGAGGGATAGGAGTTTGCCTTGTCAGCAAGACCCACTCGCTCCAAAAGACGGCGAGCCGTTGCTTCAGCCTCCTCCTTTGTCACGTTGAAAGCCTTGATGGGACCAAGGGTCAGGTTATCCAGAACTGTCTTGTGGGGGAAAAGATTAAACAGCTGGAATACAAATCCGACCTGCGCAAAGTCTTTACCAACTTTGTGTGTAAAATCAATTTTCTTATCATGCACATAGATATCGCCGCTGTCGGGAATTTCGAGGCCGCGCAGGCAACGAATCAAACTACTCTTACCGGAGCCGGAAGGACCGATAATACAGATTACCTCACCCTTTTTAATGTGCAGAGATACATCATCTACGGCCTTGACTGTGCCGAAATGTTTGGAAATATGTTCAGCCTTAATCACTTTCAGCCAGCCTCCTTTCAAGACGTCTTGCAAAGTAAGAAATGGTCAGCGTCATGACAAGGTACATCACCGTTGCCGTCAGCAGGGGAATCAGGTAATTGTAGTACTTGGCGCCCAGCACCTCAGAGCTGTGCAGCAGCTCCACTGCACCGATAGAAGCCAGCAGCGAAGAGTCCTTGATCAGCACGATAAATTCGTTGATGTACGGAGGCAGGATCCGCTTGAATGCCTGCGGCAAAATGATGTAGCGCATGGTCTGCCAGTAGGTTAAGCCAATAGTCTGTGCTGCTTCCCACTGTCCTCTGTCAACAGACTGAATAGCGGAACGGAACAGTTCCGTGGTATATGCACCGGAGTTGATACCCACGGCAATCACGCCCACGCCAATGGGATTGGGCGTGTATACATAGCCGAACAGCGCCTTGGTAATGACAGGGCCACACAGATACAGCAGCAGGATTTGCAGCATCATAGGTGTACCGCGTATGACTTCCACATAAATATTGGCGATCAGACGAAGGATCTTAACCTTGCCCATCTTCATGATGGCCGCAAGCAGACCCAGTACCGAGCCGCCGACCAATGCACCGATAGCTACCAACAGGGAGAAACCTGCACCATGAAGCATGAATGTTAAGTTTTCCGAAGTCAAGATTCGTGAAATGGTATCCATATTCTTCACCCTTTTCTAAAAAATCGAGTTTATCTTGAACAAAGGGCATCAACCCACAACATCTTGATCCCCTTTGTTCAAGCATGGCCGGGAGAGTATCTCTCCCGGCCACAGCAGAGCTTATTGCTATTGATTAGCCGAACCAGTCAAGGATCAGCTGATTGTAGTTGTCCTCATCTGCCATGATGGAAGCAATGGCCTCATTGACCTTATCCAGCAGAGCATTGTTATCCAGAGCGGTGATGCCCTTGATCTCTTCCACGGTCAGATCGTCAGCGATCATCTGATAGCTGGCGGGATCGCTGTTGATGTAAGAATCAGCAACACACTTCTCGGTGATGATAGCCTGCATGGCACCGGCCTTGACAGCCTCGGTCATGACAGCGATTTCACCGGCCTGAGTGGAGTAACCATAGTCATCCTTCAGATCCTCAGCCACGTCCATACCGGTAGTGCCGTTACCGGCGCCAACCAGACCGTCCTTCAGGTCTTCCATGGTCTTGATGCCATACTTGGTGGAACCGAAGCATGCCTGTGCGGAGGTCATGTAGGTATCGGTGAACAGAACGGACTGTGCACGCTCCTCATTGTAGGAGAAGCAGGAAATGCCCAGATCCAGAGTGTGTGCAGCAACAGCGGTGATGATGGTGTCGAAGTCCATGGGGACGATCTCCAGCTCAACGCCCAGATAGTCAGCGATCTTCTGTGCCATGTCGGCATCGAAACCGACCACGTTGCCTTCAGCATCATAGGTCTCATAGGGAGGATAGTCGGTAGCCATACCAACGCGCAGCTTACCCTTCTGACCCAGCTGGTCTTCCCAGGTAGCATCGTCGCTCTTAGCGCTGCCGCAAGCGACCAGGCTCATGACCATGATCATTGCCAATACGAGTGCAAGGAACTTTTTCATTTTCATACTCACTTTCTTGTTTATTTTAATTTATCGACAAACTGACGGATTTCCGCAGCAGGTCAACCGTTTTTAGTTGCCATCTCTTCTCCGTTGGACTATACTGTCATGCAAGGAGGGATCAGCATGGCAAAACTGACAAAATTTTCAGACATGACACCGCTGAGCTGTGAAAGCCCTTGGTTCAAAGTCTATCGCATTGCCCCCCATGTTACGGCGATTTTCGAACCGTACCATTTTCAGGAGGTAATCAGCTATCTTATTGAGGGGGACGAGAGCGCCCTGCTCTTTGATTCCGGTATGGGAATCGGCGACATGAAGGCTGTCGTATCCGCTTTGACGGATAAGCCTGTGGTACTGGTCAATTCACACAGTCACTTTGACCACGTGGGCGGCAACTGGCAATTTGGCACAGCACATCTGCTGGACGTTCCCGAAGCAATTTCTCTTCTGGAAAACGGATTTGCTCTGCCGGCCGATGATGAAAACCGGAAGGCAGAATCTCTTTCTTACCCAGGCGAAGCGTGGTTTGATCTGAATGATCTCTGTGTCAGACCATGCCACGTGGTCGCCATCCATGACGGAGATATTTTTGACTTGGGCGGCAGAACATTGCGCGTGATTGCCACGCCGGGCCATTCCAAAGATGGCATTATGCTCGCAGATGACAAAAACCGACTTCTGTTTACCGGTGACACCGTATATCCTGCTCCGCTGTATGCGTTTCTTGAGGGCGAAGATCAGATCCCCGTTTATGCTGAAACGATCAAATCGTTAGCTCGGCAGTTTTCGTCTTATACGCTATGCTGTTCTCATAACAATCCCGTGTGGGACGGAAGTGCACTTTCCGAGATTTCCGATGCCTTTCAAAATGTGCTGGCGGGGAATGCAAAAGGTGTCGCACAGGACGGTCATACTTCTTATGCCTTCGGTGGCTTCTCTATCGTGATTTAAGACTTTTTCACAGAACTGCACACATACTTATATCGATCGCTGCGGATATACTGGCAGTTGATATACATCACGCTCCCGCACGAGGCAAACACCTTCTGATAAACGCATAGAAGCGGTGCGTTCACTTCGCAATCCAAGGCCGCAGCAATTTCTTCCGTCGCGTAGGCAATGTCGATCATATCCTCAACACCGTCGTACCGGAGTCCGCTTTTTTGCTGAATCACGGTAAGCAGCGAGATATCTTCCAGATTTTCGCGTTCCAGGCAGGGCCGCATAGCGGGGCGGATATAGTCAACTTCATAGATGGACGCCAGACCATTGGCAAGGCGCAAACGATGGAGCTCATAAATCGGGGCTCCATTTTCCATTCCCATGTCAGCGGCAATCCGCTCTTCAGCCGATGTTTCTTCTTTGAAAAGAATCCGTGTCGACGGCACAACGCCTTGTTGTCTGCAGGAAGCAGCAAAGCTTCCCTGCGCATAGGGACTTTCAATAAACACGGGACTTGCTACAAATGTACCCAGTCCGTGTCTTCGTGTCAGCACGCCATCTTGCACCAGAACATCAAGTGCCTTTCGGACAGTCACTCTGCTCACTGAATATTGCGTGCATAAATCCGCCTCAGAGGGAATTTTTTCGCCAATGTGGTAGGTTCCGTCCTGAATTAGTTCCTGCAAACGGTTGCAGAGCTGATAATAAAGAGGGACACTGCTTTTGTTATCTAAATACATAGGCGCCTCCTATATAATACATCATAATACGTCTTATATATTATTGTCAAGCAAAGATTTACAAATTAAGAAAAAATATTCTTCAATTTTGCATATTATTTCAATCACTTTAGTTCCTGATGTAATATATATAATATAAAAATTCAAATTGCTTGCCGTAAATCGGGAATTTATTGTATCCCAACGGATATATTCTCTCCACGCGTATCATGATATGGGAATAATAATAAAATGAAATAATCGTCTATATTGAACAGCTTCGCAAGCAGCAGCGCAGCGAGATGGTCAAGGCAGTAGG
>JAZLIB010000009.1:0-6827 GCA_045617185.1 Vescimonas sp. | reverse complement strand
GTGGCCGCGGTCAAATTTACAGGGGCGCGGGGTAAGCCAGCGCAGGAAATTTCGGCACCGCACCAGGACCTTTTGCCTACTTTTTCCGCTGATGGAAAAAGTAGGCCCCCGGAGGGAATCAAAAGAAAATTTCCAACAAATGACAAAAGTGCCTCGCGGTCGAAACCGCGAAACAATCCCCTGAACTACACCTCAACAAATCTCAATTTGCTGAATGAACGACGTTTTTTATGGTATGGAGTGATAGGACACCGGCTTGCCATCTTCAAAAATCACCTGATAACCGGTGCCGGGATGAGGCGCGCGGAGATAGCGGCTTTGTCCATTGGGGAACCACTCACCCAGCATGGCGGCAATCACACCGCCGTGAATCACGCACACCGCATCCTCACCCTGCGATACAATGGGGGCAATGGCAGCCAAAATGCGGGCATGGAAAATGTCAGTACTTTCGCCGCCCGGGCAGGGGGAACTTTCCACGCCTGCCTTTATCCATGCAGTGAATGCGGGATCTTGCTCCAGATCGCCTTCAAGTGGGCGCATTTCAAAGTCGCCGAAATTGAACTCACGCAAATTCTCAACCACTGTGTAAGGCACGTCGCCGTATAAGATTTTCAACGTCTGCTGGGTGCGATAGAGGGGAGAGGTATAATAATGATTGGCGGTGGGGTAGTCATGCTCCGATGAAAGGCGGCGCAGTTCTGCTTCACCCTCTTGGAGCAGAGGAATATCCGTCGCACCGTAAAAAAGATCGCGTGCGTTGCCTTCGGTGATACCGTGGCGAATGAGTGTAAGTTTCATAGGGGGACCTCCCGGGTAAGTTTGGCCTTACCATACCATAGGATTCTTTATTTTGCAATAAAAACATCCCCCCGGGGGGCTTCAATTCACTAAAGAGATACGGTATAATGAGCGTATCCTGAGGATAAAAAGGAATCGTATCGATATGAATGTAGGTAAAAAGCGTGGCGTGGTCATCGTGCTGGTGATTGCGGTGATCGTGATGGCGCTGGTGTGTCTGTTCATCGGCTCGTCCCATATGACCCTTGGCGAGTGTATGGCGGCGCTTCTGAGAAAGAGCGGCGACCTGGGCGCGGAGCGTATCATCTGGAATATCCGTATTCCCCGCGTGCTGGCGGCCATCATCGCCGGTGCGGGACTTTCGGTGTCCGGCCTTATTATGCAGACCACGCTGAATAACTCGATGGCATCGCCCTCCACTTTGGGCGTGTCCAATGCGGCGGTGTTCGGCGCCAACCTCTCCATTATCGCCTTTGCCGGCGGTTTTCTCCAGACCGGCAACAATCTTAATAGTTACGCTGTGGGCGCCAATCCCTATGCCACCAGCGTGATGGCGTTTCTATTTTCCACCGCGTCCATTCTGCTGATTTTAGCGCTGTGCAAGATCCGCGCCTTTTCCCCCAATGTGGTGGTACTGGCCGGTATTGCCATCGGCTCGGTGTGGACGGCGGCCACCACCATCTTGCAGTTCTATGCCACCGATGTGGGGCTCTCCGCCGCCGTAATCTGGAGTTTCGGCGACTTAGGCCGTGCCACCTACCGCACCGACCTTATCATGCTGGTGGTCGTTGTGATCGGTATTGTGTTCTTTGCCTTGATGTCGTGGCGGTATAACGCACTTTTGAGTGGTGAAGCCACCGCCAAGAGCATGGGCGTGGGTGTGAGCGGTCTGCGTTTTGTGTCGCTGCTGCTGGCCACCGTCATTACGGCGGTGTGCGTGTCGTTTTTGGGCGTCATCGGCTTTGTGGGTATCATCTGCCCCCATGTGATGAAGAAACTGTTGGGGCAGGATCACCGCTTGTCCATTCCCACCTCGGCCCTTTGCGGCAGCCTGTTGCTGCTGGCGGCGGATACCCTCTCCCGCAGTCTGGGCAACGGCTCGGCACTGCCGGTGGGTGCCATTACCTCGCTGCTCGGCGCACCGTTCTTTATCGCCATCATCTTTTCTAAGAAGGAGAATCACTGATGCTGACTATTGAAAATCTGCAGTTTCGTTACGGCAAGCGTTCTCCTGAGGTGCTGCGGGGCGTGGATTTACGGCTGCAAGCGGGCGAGATCGGTATTATCCTCGGTAAGAACGGCTGTGGCAAGACCACACTTTTCAAAAATATTTTAGGACTTTGTAACCCCGACGGCGGCCGTGTGCTCTTCGACGGGGAGGACTTACTGCATATGTCACGGCAGGAGCGGGCACGGCGTATCGCCTATGTGCCCCAGCACATCCACTTCGGCGCACTGAGCGTGTTCGATTCGGTGCTGATGGGCCGCGTGTCCTACTTCGGCCTGCGGGCAGGGCAGGAGGACTACGATGCGGTGAACGGAATCTTGCAGGAGATGCAGCTTACCGATTTTGCCGATCGTAACGCCGAGGAACTCTCCGGCGGCGAAAAGCAGAAGATTGCCATCGCCCGCGCCATGGCACAACAGCCGCGGCTTCTGGTGTTCGATGAGCCTACCGGTAACTTGGACATGGCTAACGAGCAACTGATCGTGGAGGAGGCCAGGAAACTGGCGCGGGAAAAGAACGTGGCGATTTTAAGCTCTCTGCATGATCTCAATCAGGCGCTGGATATGGGTGATCAGTTCTTCTTCATGAAGGACGGCGTCATCAAATATGCCGGCGGTAAAGAGATGTTTACCCCTGAGATCATTCAGGACATTTTCGATATCAAAGTAAGAATTGTGGAAATAGACGGACAGAAAATTATTATCGGAGGAAAAGCAACATGAAGAAACGAATCGCATTCCTGCTGGCACTGGTCATGACATTGAGTCTGTGTGCCTGCGGCAGCAACACAAACGAAACGGATCCCGAGCCTGTGGAGGCCACCATCACCGACATGATTGGCCGTGAGGTAGCCGTGGTACCGGGCAGCTATGAGCGCGTGGTGTGCATCGGTGCAGGCGCACTGCGTATGTACAGTTACATCGGTGACGTATCCCTGCTGTGCGGCGTGGAGGACATCGACAACACCACACTTTCTGAGCGTCCTCAGATGTTTGACAAGGTGGCACGCCCCTATATGCTGGCCTACGGTGACACCTTTGCCACCCTGCCCTCCTGCGGTGTAGGCGGCCCCAATGCGCAGGCAGCCGAGGCGGAGAAGATCCTCTCCTGCAATCCCGATATCATCATTTCCGAGTATGAGGACGTGGAGAAGGCTGATGCCCTGCAGCAGCAGACCGGCGTACCCGTTATCACCCTCAAATCTGGCCCCGACGGTGTGTTTGCCGATGCCTTTACCCAGTCCATGACCCTGCTGGGTGCTGTGTTCGGCGAGCAGGAGAAGGCCGAGGCGCTCATTTCCTTCGTGCAGGCGCAGGCTGACGAGATCAGCAAGCGTACCGAGAATGTGACCGAGCAGCCCAAGGTCTATATCTGCGGTCTGGGCAACTGGGGTACTACCGATCATCTGATGACTTCCGGCAATTATATCACCTTCGACATCGCCCATGTGAGCAATGTGGTCACCGGTCTTGAGGGCAAGGGCGCACAGCCCCTTGAGGCGGAGAAGTTCACCGCACTGGGCAAGGACATGGACATCATGATCATGGACGCTGCCGCCGTGAAGAATATCAAGCCCCTCTACGCTGAGGACAGCACCATGTTCGACAGCTGCAAGGCATGGCAGAACGGTGAAGTGTATCTCCAGATGGCCTACAACGCCTACTACACCAACTATGAGATGGCCCTGATCAACGCATGGTTCATCGCCAAGACCGTCTATCCCGACCTCTTTGCCGATGTGGACATGACAGCCAAGACCAACGAGATCACCCAGGCGTTCTTCGGTAAAGATCTGGCAGCGGATATCTTTGCCTGCCCCGCCAGTTTTGGCGGCTATCAGAAGATTGATACCGCAACTTTCTTTAACTGATGGGAGTACACCATGGATAAAAAAGATGTGATCGCCTTTTTTGACGCACTGGCACCCCAATGGGACGCGGAGATGATCTGCGATGAGCAGATCATTGCCGAGATTCTTGACGGTGCCAAGGTGCAGGCAGGGCAGCGTGTATTGGACGTGGCCTGCGGCACGGGCATCATGATTCCCCACTATCTCTCGCGCGGCGTTTCTCGTGTGACTGCCATCGACATTTCCCCGGAGATGGCGAAGATCGCAGGGGAGAAGTTCGCAGGCGATGAGCGGGTGGAGGTGCTGTGCGGCGATGTGGAGGAAACGGTTTTTGACCGTCCCTTTGACGCCATTGTGATCTACAACGCCTTTCCCCATTTTCCCGAGCCTGACCATCTGATTGCCCACCTTGCAACGCTGCTTTCACCCGGCGGTACGCTGACGGTGGCGCATGGTATGAGCAGGGCAAAAATCGATGCCCACCATAGCGGCGCGGCACACAAGGTGTCCATGGGACTCATGCACGAGGACGAATTGACCGCCATCTTTGCAAAATATCTGGATGTGACTGTCAAGATTTCCGATGAGCGTATGTATCAGGTCACCGGCGTAAAGAAGTGAGTGATATTGTATAAAAAGAACACCCCGACGAAAGTCGGGGTGTTTTGCTTGCTATGCGGGAGGTTTATGTTTTGCTTTACTAAGTAAGCTATCTCTTAGTAGCTTCCCAGATCGGCGGACTTGTCGCCGGAAACGGAGGAGCCGAACTCGTAGTCGTTGCCGGGCAGGATGGCGAACAGATGCTGCAGACCCAGAACCGACATACAAGGCATACCGAGGGTACGTGCATCGTAGATAGGCTATTGACCGAGATTGTTTTTCTTCATGACAAGTTCCTCTCTTTCTTAAATATATAAAATTTTTGGATCAACGGGCAAAAAAAATAACCGGTAAAAATACCGGTTAAAAACAGAAACAGAAATAAAAAGGCAATCATCGGCGAAGATAGCTTTGTTTAAAACGCAAGCAGTCATAATGATTTTCCGCCTTCGTAATTTTTCTGCCTATTACACGGGCACGCAAAGCAAATTGTACTGCACAGTTCTTCCAATCATTCGACAAGTCATTCATGTGTTTTGCCTAAACGTCGACGCAATATAGGACACAAGAGGGAGCAGATGACAATTTTCAGCATATCGCCCGGCAAAAAGGGAATCATACCGGCCCATAAAATGGCAGATGTATTCATGCCTTTTCCTATATATACGTTCAGAATCAGCGCCATGTAGGGCAGACCCACAATATATAATGCTGCCAGTCCTGCCACGCAGGACAGTGCCAGTTGCCAGACAGATGTGCGTTTTTCTGCCAGTTTGCCGATGAGCCATGCCGCGGGAATGAGGCCCAGCAGGAAACCAAAGGTAGGCTGCAGTACATATCCAAAGCCGCCGCCTAAGGTAAAAATGGGGATACCGATCAGACCCAGCGAAACATAAACGATCTGGGACAGTGCGCCGTATTTGGCGCCCAGCATGATGCCCGCCATGGCGGTGAATAGAAACTGCAGCGTGATGGACGACACCCCAAGGGGGATACGGATAAACGCGCCCACCGCCGTCAAGGCGGCGAACAGCGCGGTATAGGCTAAGGTGCGAACCTTCATGGTGGTAAACCTCGAAAATGATGTTAGGTTTACAATACAACGCCATGGCAGATTTGTCAACCGTTTTCTGCGAAATTGGTTTACAAATGCGGGGAGTGGTGATAAAGTGGAGATACTATGAGACAGGGAGAGATTACCATGAGTCAGGAGCGCGTATATCAGGTTTTGTCCGCGGCGGGCAATGAATTCGTGTCCGGGCAGCAACTCAGTTCGCAACTGGGCATCACCCGTGCGGCGGTGTGGAAAGCGGTGGAGTCGCTGCGGAAACAAGGTTACGACATCGAGGCCCGCAGCGGCTGCGGCTACCGACTGTGCAGCATGAGTGACCGCTTGGGTCAGCGGGAGATCGCCGCGTTTCTGACTGTGCCGCGGGAAAATATATTTGTATATGAGTCCATCGACTCCACCAACACCCAATGTAAGCGCCTCGCTATGGACGGCGCTGTGGACGGCACGGTGGTCATTGCCGAGGAGCAGACGGGCGGCCGTGGACGAAAGGGACGTTCGTTCCAGTCGCCGCGGGGATTGGGACTTTATCTCTCTATCTTGTGGCGGCCCCAATGCGCGCCCGCGGAGCTGCTGCCGCTGACTTCCTTGGCGGCGGTGGCGGTGAGCCGCGCCATCGAGCGCGTCACGGGTGAGCGGGCCGACATCAAGTGGCCCAACGATCTGTTGCTGCGGGATAAGAAAATCGCAGGTATTCTCACGGAAATGGCGCTGGAGGGCGAGAGCGGACAGATCGACTATGTGGTGCTGGGCATCGGCATCAACGTACATCATACGTCCGCAGACTTCACCGAAGATGTGGCGGCCATGGCCTCGTCCTTAGATGCGGTGCTGGGCGTGACGGTATCACGTCCTCAACTGGCGGCGGCGCTGATGGAGGAACTGGATCTGCTGCGGCGCGAGGTCATGTGGCAGCCGGAGCGGTACTTGGACGAGTATCGGCAGCGGTGCGTGACCATTGGACGCACGGTGCAGTTACTGCGCGGCGAGGAGCGGAAAATGGCTACGGCTATTGGTGTGGACGAGCAGTTCGGGCTTGCCGTGCGGTATGACAATGGCACAGAGGAAATCGTGCGCAGCGGTGAGGTATCGGTAAGAGGATTGTACGGGTATGTGTGAGGGATAAGTTTCGCGGTTTTGACTGCGAGGACGAAACTACTCCCTGAAAATAAGCAACCAATCCCCTATGAAGAGGTGACGATATGAAAGAATTACTGACATTATTTCTGACCTTCGCTAAGGTGGGCGTGATGACCTTCGGCGGCGGTTATGCCATGCTG
>JAZLIB010000008.1:0-7303 GCA_045617185.1 Vescimonas sp. | reverse complement strand
ATACCCTGACCAAGAACGGCTACATCAAGCGTACCCCCGTCAGCGAGTACAGCGCGCAGAGCAAGGGCGGCATGGGTAAGAAGGGTATCACCACCCGTGACGAGGACTATGTGGCCGATGTGTTCACCGCATCTACCCACGACTATCTGCTGTTCTTCACCGATACGGGTAAGGTCTATCGCAAGAAGGGCTATCAGATTCCCGAGAGCGGTAAGGCCGCCAAGGGTATCGCCGTGGTCAATGTGATTCAGGTGGAAACTGACGAGCGCGTGCAGGCGATGCTCCATTTCCGCAATATGGACGATAATCTGAAACTGACCATGGTCACCAAAAACGGTACCACCAAGCGTCTGGACGTGGCGCTTTTGAAGAATATCCGTCAGAACGGTCTGCGTGCCATCAATCTGGACGAGGGCGACGAGCTGGTGTCCGTCATCGAAACCGACGGCAATTCCAACATTCTCATCGCCACCCATGACGGTATGGCCTGCTGCTTCGACGAGAACGACGTGCGCAGCATGGGCCGTACGGCTACCGGCGTGCGCGGCATCCGCCTGCGCGAGGGTGACTATGTCATCGGTGCCGCCAAAGCAGTTTCCGGCTGTCAGGTTTTGTCCATCACCGAGCGCGGTTACGGCAAGAAGACGCCGGTGGAGGAATACCGTATCACCAACCGCGGCGGTATCGGTATCAAGAACTATGGGGTCACGGAAAAGACCGGCCATGTGGTCGGCATGAAGGTGGTCACCGGCGAGGAAGACCTGCTGCTGGTGACGCAGAACGGTATCATGATCCGTACCGATGTGGATAGTATCCGCACCACCGGCCGTGCCACGCAAGGTGTCATTGTCATGCGCTTTAAGGAAGAGGGCGACAGCGTGATTTCGCTGGCGCTGGCTGATAAGGACGAAGAGGCTGAAAAGGTAACAGAGGAGGCATAAGCCATGAGTGCAAGCCGAGAAAAGGTAGTCCCCCTGACCCGTTGGCAGTATTTTGTGAAGAATCTCTATCGCAACGGCGCCAATGAGGCTACGTTTACCTACAATAAGATCATCTACAATAAGTCCGATGCCCTGCGCGAAACGGAGCAGAAGAGCATGAAAATCAACTATCTGTTGATATTGTTGCTTTTACTGATGTTCATGCTGACCAGCCGCTATCGCAATATCTGGTTTGTGGTGGGCTATCTGCTGCTGACAATTATAGGTCAGGCGGTGCGCGTTTTCCTGCTGCCACGCGACATTACCGCCCATCTGGAGGACAGTGGCTACCGTGAACGTTGAAATGAAAGTGATTGCTCATATCCGCAGTCCGTTTCCCGAAAAGTTCGGTGTGCCGCGGCAAAGCGGCCTTGTGGACAGTCTGCTTTCCCAGATCGTGTTTGAAGAGGAATACCGCAATGCCGACGCGGTGCGGGGATTAGACGGTTTCAGCCATATCTGGCTGATCTGGCAGTTCAGCCGTGCCGTGCGGGAGGGTTGGTCACCTACTGTGCGCCCGCCCCGCCTTGGCGGTAACGAGCGCATGGGTGTGTTCGCCACCCGCTCGCCGTTTCGCCCCAACGAGATCGGACTTTCCAGCGTAAAACTGGAACGTATCGAAATCGACCCAAAACTCGGGCCGGTGCTCCACGTATCGGGAGCGGATCTGATGGACGGTACACCCATTTTCGATATCAAGCCCTACCTGCCCTATTGCGACAGCCACCCCGATGCTATGGGTGGTTGGACGAACGAGGCGGATAACCGCTTGTTGCAGGTGGATTTTCCGGCGGAATTGCTGGAAAAAGTACCCACAACGCAGCGCGATGGCTTGATTGGCGTATTGGCAAGCGACCCTCGTCCACGATATCAGAATGACCCCGAGCGGGTATACGGTATGAGTTTTGGCGGCGTAAATGTGAAATTCACTGTCGATGGGGAGAAGTTGACGGTAAGAGAAGTGGAGTAAGGGTTATCATTGACGGCATACTTTTACTATTGTTTCTCTCCGAGGGCCTACTTTTTTCATCAGCCAAAAAAGTAGGCAAAAACGCCGCCAAAAACCAATGGTTTTTGGAAATCCTTTTCGCGACTATGTTGCGGAAAAAATGAATGTATTTCTACTTCGCGAACGAATACAGAATTTACTCGTTGCGGCAAATATGACCCCGTTTTCTACTTATTGCTGCCGCAGATGGTGAAACGGTAGAAGTCTGTACTCCTACATTTTGAAAATATAAGTGGCTAAACGAGTTAGACGCAGAGGCAATTCTTAATTTAGATGAAGTTTTATCCACACCAACGCAACGTGAGGTAATACTTTTGCTTTTCCGCCTTGCCGATACGCGCAAAGGAAGTTTTGAAACCATGGGTTTCAAATGGCATTTTTGTGTACTTTTGTTGCTAAAGACAAAAGTACACCGCCGGAGGCAACTACTGGCAAAAATTTCGTAGTTGATAATCCACATAAGGAGCAAAGATGAAAACAGTAACAATCTACACCGACGGTGCCTGCAGCGGCAATCCCGGCCCGGGAGGCTGGGGCGCGATACTCGAATGGAACGGCATCGAAAAGGAATTGTCCGGCGGCGAGGCGGAAACCACCAATAACCGCATGGAACTGACGGCGGTGATCCGCGCGCTGGCAATGCTGAAGCAAAAGTGTATCGTGGAGTTGTATTCTGACTCTAAATATGTGATCGATGCGCTGGATAAGGGCTGGGTCTACGGCTGGAAGAAGAAAGGCTGGATCAAGTCCGATAAGAAACCTGCGCTGAATGTGGATCTGTGGGAGCAGCTGCTGCCCCTGATCGCCCAGCACGAGGTGCATTACCATTGGGTCAAGGGTCACGCGCAGAACCCGAAAAACAACCGCTGTGACGAAATGGCGGTCATGGAGAGTAAAAAATTCTGAGATTTTCGATGATGTTTACAAAATGTTCATTTCCGATTCATGATTCGGTCAATTTTGTAGGTTAGTATCTTAACATACAAAGGAACCATTCCTTATGTGATTTTCTCTCTCTCCTAACAAACACACAAAGAGAAGCGCTCTGCTCGGCAGGGCGCTGTTTCTTTATTTCCTCTTTTAAACTTGCCGCGACTGTGCTACAATAACTCCAACGAATGATAAAAGGGAGGACCCCCTATGGAATTTAACGCAAAACTGCAACTGGCAGGTCTTTTGGAGTGGATGAACGAGCAGATGAAGAACTGCGGCGGTAAGACTGCCGTTATCGGTATCTCCGGTGGTAAGGACAGTTCCACCGTGGCAGCGCTGGCCGTGGCGGCCTATGGCAAGGAAAATGTGTACGGTGTGCTGATGCCCGATGGTGTCCAGCCCGACATCGATTACAGTAACGGTCTGGTAGAAGTGCTGGACATTCCCCATTGCACTTTCAATATCCACGATGCCACTTCCGGTATTCTGAATGAGATGGAGCGCGTGGGCTTGGAGCCCAGCCGTCAGACCAAGGTGAATCTGCCCTCCCGTATCCGTATGGCCACCCTCTATGCTATCGCACAGACTGTGCCCGGCGGCATCGTCATTAACACCTCCAACCTCAGCGAGGACTGGGTGGGTTACTGCACCATCTACGGCGACAGCGCCGGTGCATTCTCCCCCTTGGGTATGTATACCACCGAGGAAGTCATCGCCTTGGGCCGCGAACTGGGTCTGCCGGAGAAGTACCTCATTAAGGCACCCTCTGACGGTCTGACCGGCCTGACTGACGAGGACAATCTGGGCTTCACCTATCACGCCGTCAATGAGTATATCCGCAAGGGTGTGGTGGATCCCGAGATCAAGGAGAAAATTGACCACAAGCATAAGGTCAGCCGCTTCAAGTTCCAGACCCTGCCGGTCTATCAGAACGGTATGCCCATCGTATTGGACGAGCCTACCGATTACTACAACCCCAACAAGAAATAAGAAAAAGAGGAGCAGATGCTCCTCTTTTTTTACCCCAATAGTCCCGTCACGTCCTCTAAGGTCAGCGCCGGCTGCAGCGCCAGCGTGATACCATAGCCGATGAGTCGGCTCAGCTCCCGCACACGTTGGTCAATATCCCGGGTGGTGAGGAACATTTCCTCGTCGTTTTTGTCGCCTAAGTCGGTGGTGCTGATGACGGTGGGCAGTCCCACGGCGATGACCGGTACGCCCAAGGTTTCCTCGTTGATGGCGGCGCGATGATTGCCCACACCCGAGCCGGGTATCAGTCCGGTGTTGGATAACTGCACCGTGGCGCAGAGGCGCTCGCGCTCCCGGGCGGCCAGAGCGTCAATGACGATGACAGCGGCAGGTCTGACCTGCGCCGCCACGCCCTGCACCAGTTCCAGTGTTTCCAGACCCGTGCAGCCGGTGACACCGGCAGCCAAAGCCGAAACGGGGGTAAAGGTGTGGAACTGCAAAGGCAATGCCTTGACCATGTGCCGTGTAATGAGTATGTTCTCCAGCGCCATAGCGCCCACGGCATCGGCAGTCATGGCGCGGTTGCCAAGGCCCACCACCATGGTGGGTGTGTCCTGCCCCACGCTGGGCAGCAGGGCGGTCAGTTCCTCGGCAAGGCATTGTGCGCCTCGGGAGAAGAAACCGGATTGCCGTCGGAAGTAGGGTTTGAGGTCAATGGTCACATAGCGGCCAATGGGTTTTTCCATTTTTTTTGCGCCTATGTCGTTGGTGATTTCCAAAGCAGTCACTTCGTAACCTTCGTGCATTTGCTCGGTGATGCGTACACCGTCACGGGGCAAAATTTTTTCTTTTCCGCCTAAATTTTCCGCGGTTTCTATGGCCAAGTCAGTACGATTGTTTGTCATATTTGTGTCCGGCACATCCTTTCAAGCACAAAATGTTGTGGGTTAAATTTAGATTTTCCCGCGAAAAACAAAATATGCGAAAAAGATCAGCAAATATTGAAAAAGTGCTTGCAATTTTATAAAAAAGATGCTAAAATATCAATCTGCGTGGAAGTGTTTGCTTCCGAAACGCAAAATTCAATGCCGGGGAGGTGTTTGGTTTGCCGAATATCAAGTCTGCTAAGAAGCGTGTTCTGGTGGCAGAAGTGAGAAATGCTCGCAACAAGGCCAATAAGTCCGCACTGAAGACTGCTATCAAGAAGTTCGAGGCTGCTGCCGTTGAAGGCAATCGCACCGAGGCCGAGGGCACTTACAAAGTCGCAGTCAAGGCGATTGACAAGGCCGCTGCTAAGGGTCTGCTGCACAAGAACAACGCAGCTCACAAGAAGAGCGCTCTGACTCTGAAGCTCAATCAGATTGGCTAATTGAACCAAACAATAAAGGACATCCGTAAGGATGTCCTTTTCTTTTTTGCGTTTTGAGGGTGAGGTACTTGTTTTTGCCTCTGGAGGCATACTTTTTTTAAGCGAGAGGAGATTGCTTCGCGGTTTCGACCGCGAGATACTTTTGTCGCTAATGACAAAAGTACCCAAAAGCGCCATTTGAAACCCATGGTTTCAAAACTTCCTTCGCGCGTGAGAATATGATAGTAGTCAAAAAATATTACCTCGCGTAGCGATAGATTTTACAAACTTAATCTAAATCAGGAATCGCTTGTACTTCTAACCCGCTAAGCCGCTCACCATTATGAAATGTAGAAGTTTGTACTCCTACCGTTCCACCGTCTGCGGCAGCAATAAGGAGCAAGGGGGGTCATATTTGCACCAACAAATGAATTCCGTATTTATTCGTGTGGCAAAATCGAATTCATTTTTTCCGCAGCATAGCCGCGAGAAGGATTTCCAAAAACCATTGGTTTTTGGCGGCGTATTTTGGTGACTTTTTGCCGCTGATGGCAAAAAGTCACCCGCCGGAGGCACCAAGAGAAAACCTGCCGCTTATGACAAAAGTATGCCCACGGAGGGAATCAATAAAATACCGTTTTCCCACTTGACGGCGGTGTAAAAAGGTGATATTCTGTCTGTAATATCGAAAAGGCGTTGAGGAGAGGTGGCGCTCTCCGGAGCCGCGGGAGGAAATGCCCGCCGTAGTCCTGCGTTAAGGGCGTTGAGTGTGGAGAAATCCAAATTCAGGTGGAACCACGGATAGTTAACTATTCGCCCTGAGCCTTTACGGCTTGGGGCGATTTTTATTTTGTCCAATCAAAAAATTAAGATAAAAAGGAGAACACAACATGAAAAACACCGAAAAAACGATGGAAAAAATCGTTGCGCTGTGTAAAAACCGCGGCTTTATCTTCGCCGGCTCCGAGATCTACGGCGGCCTGGCCAACACCTGGGACTACGGCCCCTTGGGCGTTGAACTGAAGAACAATGTCAAAAAGGCATGGTGGAAGAAGTTCGTGCAGGGGAACCCTTATAACGTGGGTCAGGACAGTGCCATTCTGATGAATCCCCAGACTTGGGTTGCTTCCGGCCATCTGGGCGGCTTCAGCGATCCTCTGATGGACTGCAAGGAGTGCAAGGAGCGTTTCCGCGCCGATAAGGTCATCGAGGACTTCTGCGCCGAGCAGAATATCGAGCTGCCCAAGCCCATCGACGCTTTCTCCCAGCAGGAGATGGCCGACTTCATCGAGTCCAACAACATTCCCTGCCCCTCCTGCGGCAAGCACAATTTCACAGATATCCGTCAGTTCAACCTGATGTTCAAGACTTTCCAGGGTGTCACCGAGGACGCCAAGAACACCGTGTATCTGCGTCCCGAAACCGCTCAGGGTATCTTTGTCAACTTCAATAATGTCCAGCGTACCACCCGCCGCAAGCTGCCCTTCGGTGTGTGCCAGATCGGTAAGTCCTTCCGTAACGAGATCACCCCGGGTAACTTCACTTTCCGTACCCGCGAGTTCGAACAGATGGAGCTTGAGTTCTTCTGCAAGCCCGGAACGGACCTCGAGTGGTTTGAGTACTGGCGCAGCTTCTGCAGAGACTGGCTGCTTAATCTCGGCATGAAGGAAGAGAATCTTCGTCTGCGCGACCATGCGAAGGAAGAGCTTTCCCACTACTCCAAGGCAACAACGGACTTCGAGTTCGTATTCCCGTTCGGATGGGGCGAGCTGTGGGGCGTTGCGGACAGAACCGATTTCGACCTCACCTCCCATCAGAGAGAAAGCGGAGAGAGCATGGAGTACTTTGATCCGGAAACCAACGAGAAGTATATCCCCTACGTTGTCGAGCCGTCTCTCGGCGCTGACCGCGTAACGCTTGCCTTCCTCATCGAAGCTTATGACGAAGAAGTCGTTGACGCGGAAAAGAACGATACCCGTGTCGTTCTCCACCTGCATCCGGCTCTTGCGCCGATGAAGTGCGCCGTTCTCCCGCTCTCGAAGAAGCTCTCCGACAAGGCGATGG
>JAZLIB010000007.1:0-5625 GCA_045617185.1 Vescimonas sp. | reverse complement strand
AGAATGCCTCTCACCAGCCTGCGTTCATTTTCAAAGCTGATCTTCATGTTCTCTCCTCCATCGTGTCCTTTCCATGCTTCGGAGCGTTTCGGATATACACTGTCTTTTCGGTAAAAATCATTTCCATGGGAACGTCCCAGGCATCGACCGGAATTTCCGGAAGCTTCTGCACCTCAAACGCGACGGCGCAGATCACAGCCCTGCTGCATTTCGGCAGATAGCGGTCGTAAAACCCGGCGCCCATCCCCATCCGGTTTCCCTGTTCGTCAAAAGCACTGCACGGACATACGACAAGGTCGATCTCCTCCGGTGCGATCTGCGCGGATTTCTCCGGCAATGGCTCGCGTATGCCGAAAGCGCCCGCTTTCCAGGCGTTTTCCCCCATCGGCTGCAGTGCTGTCATGTCGGTTTTGCTGACACACAGCGGATAGGCAAGCCGTTTCCCTGCGGCAAGAGGATGCTCCCGGAGCAGATCCAGGGACAGCTCCGCCCTTGTGTGCTCATAGAGCATGACGGTATGCGCCTTTTGAAAGACCTCCGAGCTCACAAGCCTCTCGACAGCCTGCCGGGACAGCTTCTCCCGCTGCTCCGGACTGAGTGCGCCGCGTGCCTGTATGGCGGCACGCCGAAGCTGCGCCCGTTCAGCCGCTGTTGTCTCGCCCATGTTGTACCTCCCGGGATGATTCTGTATTTATAGTATCAGTCCTGCGCGGCTATGTCAACGCACGAATAGCGACAGAGGGTAAAGAAAACCGACAGGGCCGAAGCCCTGCCGGTTAGGGGGACATATTGATTACGTTGCCTTTGCGCCTACGGTAATAGTGAGCACCAGATCATTGTTTCCGTTGGGAGCAGTGAAGCTGCAAACGCCGTCAACTGCATTGATGGTTCCGAGGCCGGTAACGGCGATGGACTTGATCTCCTTGGCGGGATCCATATCGGATGCCGGGGATACCTTAACGGTCGTGCCGTATGCAACCACATCCAGATTGTTGGTGGCCTTCACGGAGGTGTTGTCTCCGTTCTTGACAAGCACCTTATCTGCATCTGCAGGCGTCAGACCATTGACGGTGACCTTGTGGCAGTTCTCCGCCTTTGCAAAGGTGGCCGTGATGCTCACGCCGCCCTCAGGCATGGTGAAGGAGCCGAGGCGGCCGCCTTCCTTGCCGGCCAGATTGATGACCTTCTTGGAAACGTTTTCGGTGATCTGAACATTGGTGCACTTTGCCTTGGAGAAATCGGAAGCATCCATGACATAAACCACGGAGCCGGGAACAACAGATTTCTCATGCTCGGCGCTGTATGTATCGTTAGAGTAGAACTTAAGTGCGCCGGACCAATCGCCGTTCCTGGAGTAATTGAGTTCCAGCTTATCAGGGCCGGAGGACTTTGCTTCCAGAACAACCTTGACAGTGACATCCTGTGCGGGCATCCAGAAGCCATTGTTCTCAACCTTGACACCGGCAGGAGATTCGACGCTGACACTCTTGATCCTGTACAGTGTCTCGCCTGCGGATGTGAGGGATGCAACTACTCTGGAGCCGTAGCTGACCTTTTTGACCATACCGGTGAGGTCAACAAGAGTATCCTGTGCGTTGATGCGAAGCTGGGCATAGCCGCTCTGGAGCAGATTGATTCCGTTTGTATCTTCGACCTGCAGGTTTACAGTGTTTTCACCGACACCGAAGATAACCCTGATATTCACAACGCCTCCGACAGGCATGATGAACTTCCAGCCGAGAACCTTATTGCTGCTATCCACGACGGGATATACATAGCCTTCTTCCATATCGGCGTTGTTGACGTTGGGCTGATCGGGAAGGACCGTCATGATGCCCCTGTTAATGTTGCGCATGACCTGGATACTGTCTAAATAGAGGAAGTAAGGATCAACAGGTGTTGCATGGACAAATACGATGTCGCCGGCATGGCAGGAGGTAACGATTGCGCTGTCCATGGCACCGACACTGCAGCCTACCGTGCCAATCTTTGCATCATACTCAAGGCAGCTCAGGCTGAGGTCATTGGATACCTTGCTCTTCAGGAAGACCTTGACAGTAACATCTCTGTCAGTCATGTAGAAGCAGTAGCCCAGATCGTACCAGATCTCGCCGTCAAACGCACCGCCGTCGGGAGTAGTGGCAAGGGAGATATGGTCGATCTCATAATTCTTTGCACCGACCTCGGTGAGCTTGATGCGGACGAAGCGGTTGAACTCGCAATTAGCGATTTCGTAGCCTTTCATGTTATCCACGATGGGTTCCTCGCCGTCATCGTAGCTGAGACACCAGAGGCTCTGGCCGTCAACATCTTCTACGGTGAATGCCTGATTGGCAGCCACAGCAGTAACCATGGTGATCTTGTGCTTGGGGGCGGAGAAGGTGACCTTCATATAAACACCCTCTGCAGGCATGATGAAGGTGAAGTTTCCGTCAGCGTCCTTGGTCGGGACAATCAGAGAATCGGTAATTCTGTCTATAATGAGGATATTGCTCTCCGTGAGGACATAGCCTTTCTCTTCAGGAACTGCAATGATCTTGACTGTATCGCCGACCTTGCAGCTGTACTGAGAGTTATAGCCGCTACTGTTCTTTACCTGGAAGCTCACAGTACCCTTTCCGACGATCTCGGCGGGTCCGATCACGATGTTGCCTGCGCTGAAGGTCAGGCTCAAGGTAAAGTCACTTGCAGGGACGGTAATGTTTCCGGTTGTAATAAGCTGAGCGGTAAGCTCGGAAATCTCCTCGGGGGTGAGCCCGGCTCCCGTTATCTCAGCCTTGGTGATCGCATAGCCGTCAGCAGCTACGGGTATCATGCTGATTTCTTCACCGGCGCAGAACGTTCTTGTCATGACGCTGTCGCTGTCTATGATCCTGTCGGAGCCGTTCAGGATGACAGCATTGCCGCGATTGATCGTGTTCATTTTCACGGTAACCGTTGCGGCCTGACCGATAAACTTACCGCTGATAGTGACACCGCCGGCAGGCATTGTGAAGGTATTGTCGCTCTGGACGGTCACACGATGACCATCTGCATTGCGGGTAACAACCGCTTCAAACTCATCGGAGTATCCTTCCTCGTGGCTTGCAGCCCTGAGAGTGACCGTGTCTCCGGTATTGGCTTCCGAAATTGCATTGGTGCCGTCGGTAGCCTGGACAACGCCGCCTTCAAAGGCCTCAATGAAGATGTCATTGTTGCCGGAGGAGAAGGTGACCTCGACGAGAACATCACAGGCGGGCATGGTGAAGGAATTATTGAAGACATTGATTGCTGCGCCCTTATGATCGGTCTTGGTTTTGTCGTACTTCCAGACATTGATGCCGCTGATCTGGTAGCCATTGAGCGCGGTCCAGACGACAGTGACGTTGGCGCCCTTGGCTGCCTTGCTGGCGCTGAAGCCGTTGACCTGCAGGTCGAAGTTGCCGTTTGCGCAGTCAGTTCTGTAGAAGTTGTAGGTCTTGACAGGAGCCATCTCAACCACGACATTGACATCCTTGTCGGGCATAACGAAGCAGTTGTCGCTGTTGACGGTCAGATACTTCTTAACGCCGAACAGAGTGCTGTAATATACAGTCAGAGTATCGACTTCATAGCTGGGATCGGTGGAGGTGACCTTGACGGAAGCATTCTTGCTTGCGGAGGAAACGCTGACGCCGTTCACAGTAGTTGCGACCTTGTAGCTGTAATTGCTGGCAACGATGATGTCATGGCCGGTCTTGACGACAGCGTCTACGCGGACGTCACAGCCGGGCATCACGAAGGTGTTGCTCTCCAGCTTGACATCTGCTCTGCCGTCTGCAAACTTGGCGACCAGGCTGTCAATGGCCTTACCTTCCAGCGTGTTGAGCTCAAGAGTAACAACTGCACCGGCAGGAGCCACATTGGTGACTTTGTTGTCAACAATGAATCTGATGCTGCCGTAACCGGAGTTGATGTTGGCAGTCAGGTTGTACTGCTTTGCGGGCTGATTGTTATTATTGTTATTGTTGTTGTTATTGTTATTGTTGTTGTTGTTGTTCGGCTGAATAACTGTGGGAACTGCCACATAGAAGGTGCTGTTGGCATTGATCTTTCCCAGATTGTTATTGTTGTTCAGCGCCTGGAGCAGCTTGGTGTTGCTGCCGTAGTTCACGCCCTTGCTGTTGCAGATGGTAAGAGCCGTTTCACCGGAAGCTACCCTGTGAGCCACGACAGCATAACAGGTGGTACCTACAGCAGGAGCGGAGTTGGTGGGCAGAAGTATGGTACTGCCGGTTCTGACCTTGTTCCAGCTGGAGATGTTGTTGAGCTTCTGGATCTGCGTTGCATAGGCAGTGAAGTTAATGCCCAGAGCATTGCACACACCAGAGACAGTCTCACCGGCACTCATGGTGTAAGGAATGAGGTAATAAGCGACCGTGTCATTACCGCTTACGATGCCGGTTCCGGTGCCGGTTCCGCCGGTGCCCGTACCCTTGTTATCGGCAACGATCTTGACAGCTGCCGCGTCAGAAACAGGCAGCTTCAATACCATGCCGATGGGCAGGTGATTAAACTGGGTATCATTGGTGATCCCGTTCATCAACATGATTGCGTCTTTGCAGGTATAGTAATTGATACCCAGCCTCTGACACAGTTTAAGTGCAGTGTCCCCGCCGTTGAGAGTTACTTCGTTGTAGTAGCTCGGATCAACGGTTACTGCGTTGTCTGCGTAAGCGCTGGTGGACACGCCGGTAAACAAAGACATGACCATGAGCACTGTCAGCAACATACTAATAATCCGTTTTTTCATGATTGCTCCCCCTAAAACTACCCTCTCGGGTAAAATGATTATGGATTTTGCTGTACCCCCGAGGAGGTAAAAATTTGAAAAGTAAAAAAAGTGTTACAGTTCGGATATAATACTACAACAAGTTTTAGCAAATTGCAAGCCCTATTTTCATATTTTTTTGAAAAAATTTACTCAATTATGTCGCCCATGTAAAAAAAGGCTTATTTTGCAATACTTTGCGCCATTTGGGCGAAAATGGCTTTTTAATAAAAAGCGAATGATTACGGCTTCACTTTATGTTTACCAAGTTATTTTATTATGTAATCCGAGCATTTTGTAACTATTTTTCAGTAACAGGTTTATGACGAACAAGCCCTCATAAAGTTCCCCTGTTTTTTCCGGATTGTATAAAAACTCCCGGGTCAATACGGCAGGGCAAGAAAGGGATTTAAAAACGCAGAGAAATCATGTTTCTCTGCGTTTTTGTCATTATAACCGGAGATTTGGTTTCGGGCAAGCAATGGTCGTCCCTAACCGGGAAAACGATGCATAACGTGTGTAGGGGAGGGGCTTGCCCCTCCCGCTCACCGTATGTTTCAATTTACGGGAGGGGCAAGCCCCTCCCCTACTGATGTCTGCCTAATTCTTTATCCCTATCTTGCTCCTTTATAAAACCCGGGGATTTTCGTTGATGAAGCTTTTAGTCCTCTATGCCGAAAAGCATTTTTCCGTTTGCCGTACATTGTTTTGTCACCGTCTCTGCCGAAAGACCTTTGATTTCCGCGATCCGCTGTACGATATAGTGCAGGTTCCGGGAGTCGTTCCGCTTTCCCCGCATGGGTACGGGAGAGAGATAGGGGCTGTCGGTCTCAAGG
>JAZLIB010000006.1:0-6788 GCA_045617185.1 Vescimonas sp. | reverse complement strand
TTTCCTACGTCCTGATTTCTTTCTATCTTTTTCAGGGGGCTGTCCCCTTAATTATTCGCTCATCCAACGGCCCGTAGCACCGCAGGGCAGCGCCATACCGGAATCGGTACACGGCAGGCCCAGCTCGTCCCACATGACCTTACCGCCGTACTTGTTGCCCACCAGCATCTGCAGGATATAACCCAACACGCTGGGCGCAAGGCCGGTAGTATAACTGTTGATGATGACAAACAGCGGCTTATCGCTTAAAACCTGCGCGCAGAGTTTCACAAAGGGGAACAGATTCTCCTCCAGTTTCCACACCTCGCCGCCGGGTCCGCGTCCGTAGGACGGGGGATCCATGATGATGGCATCGTATGTCTTGCCGCGGCGGATCTCACGCTCCACAAACTTGGCGCAGTCGTCCACGATCCAGCGAATGGGAGCGTCCTGCAAACCGGAGCAGCGGGCGTTCTCCTTGGCCCATGCCACCATGCCCTTGGCCGCGTCCACATGGCACACGGTAGCACCTGCCTTGGCGCAGGCCACCGTAGCGCCGCCGGTGTAGGCGAAGAGGTTCAGCACGCGGATGGGACGGCCCGCGTTGCGAATCTTCTCCATGGCAAAGTCCCAGTTGGCGGCCTGCTCGGGGAACAGACCCGTATGCTTGAAGTTCATGGGTTTGACCTGGAAGGTCAGGTCCTTATAGCGGATCGGCCAGCTCTCCGGCAGTTTCTTCTTGTCCCAATGACCGCCGCCGGTGGAGGAACGGCTATAACGTGCGTTGGCGGTACGCCAGCCGCGGTTACGGCGCTCACTCTCCCAGATGGCCTGCGGATCGGGGCGCACCAATATCTGCTTGTCCCAGCGTTCTAACTTCTCACCGCTGCCGCAATCCAGCAGTTCATAATCCTGCCAACCATCTGCTATCCACATAAAGGGTGTACCTCCGCATATTAAATCAATTTATTATATTACAAAGTACCCCCATCGTCAAGGCGAAAGGCAGAAACGGTTTTGACTGAATTGTGAATTTTTGCTCCTTATGCAATCACACCTGCCGCCCGATATTTCTGCTCGTTATCCCCCTTATGTCTGCATATAGGACATATAGCATCAATAGCGCCAAAAATATCCATAAAATATGTGTAAATTGTCCATTTACTTCATCTCGCTACTGTGGTAGTATGTTACCATGATAGCGAGATAAACTTTTGGAGGACTATTATGCGCTCTTTTGACGAAATTCTGAAAAGTGATGAGGCAATCACCCTTTCTTTGCGGGAGCTGTATCACCGCTATGGTTATGCTCAATATAAAATGAGCAAATTTGAGGAATATGACCTCTATGCTAAAAATAAGGACTTCCTCATTTCCGACAATGTCATCACCTTCACCGACACCAACGGCAAACTGATGGCACTCAAGCCCGATGTGACTTTGTCCATTGTTCGCAACAGCCGTCAGAACACACAGAGCGTGCAGAAGGTGTACTACAACGAGAATGTGTACCGCATTTCTGAGCGTTCCCATGCTTTCCGCGAGATCATGCAGGTAGGTTTGGAGTGCATCGGCGACGTGGACGAGTATTACCGCATTGAGGTGATGCTGCTGGCCGCAGAAAGCCTTCGCCGTATCTCCCCTGCGTGCAAGCTGGCCATCTCCCATCTGGATATCGTGTCCGAGGCGGTGTGCGAACTGGGATTGAACGAAGACGATCGCAAAGAGGTACTGCGCTGCATCGGGCAGAAAAATATGCACGAACTGACGCAGATCTGCACACTCTCCGGCGCGGAACAAAGCAAGATCGATGCACTGAAAGAACTGATCTCTACCTATGGCACACCGGGCGAGGTGCTTCCCAAGCTGCACGAGATGAATTGCCGTGCCGAGGCGGTGGCAGAACTTGAGCGCGTGTGCTATGCCATGAATACCAGCGGTCTGGGCGATATGATCAGCATTGACTTCTCTATCGTCAGCGATATGCGCTACTATAACGGCTTAGTATGCAAGGGTTTTGTCAATGGCGTACCTACCAGCGTACTGTCCGGCGGTCAGTACAATAAGCTGATGCAGAAAATGGGCAGCAAGAGTAAGGCCATCGGCTTTGCGGTGTATCTGGACGCGCTGGAGCGCTTGTCCGTGCGAAAGAACGACTACGATGTGGACACCGTGCTGCTGTATGATGACAGCACAGATGTCAATGTGCTGTGCCAGACGGTGAAACTACTGACCCAAGGCGGTACGCAGGTGATGGCACAGAAGTCCGTACCGGAAAAACTGCGCTACAAGCAGTTGGTGCGTCTGAATGGAAATGGGGTGGAAATTCTTGAAAACAATGCTTAATGTGGCGCTGCCCAAGGGCAGACTGGGTGAAAAAGTCTATAAAATGTTCGCTGAGGCAGGTTTTGAATGTCCCTCCATTGAGGAAGAAAACCGCAAGCTGATTTTTGAAAACGAAGAAGTGGGCGTGCGCTACTTCTGGGCCAAGCCCTCGGACGTCCCCATCTATGTGGAGCGCGGCGCAGCCGATATCGGTGTGGCCGGCAAGGATATCCTGCTGGAATATGCACCAGACGTATACGAAATGCTGGATCTGAACCTTGGCAAATGCCGCATGGCAGTGGCCGCCAAGAAGGACTTCCGTGACGATCCGCAAAAGACCCTGCGTGTGGCCACTAAGTTCAGCAACATCGCACAGAACTACTACGCCTCTCTTGGCCGCGACATCGACATTATCCATCTCAACGGCTCTATTGAGATTGCACCGATCCTGAATCTTTCCGATGTGATCGTGGATATCGTGGAAACCGGCACGACGCTGAAGGAAAACAATCTGGAAGTAGTGGAAACCATCGTACCCATCAGTGCTAGATTCATTGCCAACAAGGCAAGTTTTGAGTTTAAGAAAGAACAGATTGAAACCGTGCTGCGGCACTTAGCCCAGCAGTTGGAGGCAGGAAAATGATTCGTATTATGAAATATGGGGAGCTTGAAAAGGACGAAATTTTCGCCCGTGTGTCCCCCACCGCCAATGTAGAAGATATCGTCACCGGCATCATCGCCACCGTGCGCACGGAGGGTGACGCAGCGCTCCGACGCTATGCCAGGGAATTTGACAAGGTGGAACTTGAAACGCTGTGCGTCAGCGAGGAAGAAATCGATGCCGCCGTGAATGCAGTAGAGCCGGAATTTATGGCAGTTTTAGAGAAAGCCGCCGCCAATATCCGCGCTTTCCATTCCCGTCAGGTGCGCAACAGCTTTATCATGAATGACACCGACGGCGTTATTATCGGACAGAAGATCATTCCCATTGACAAGGCAGGCCTTTATGTACCCGGCGGCACGGCAGCCTATCCCTCCACCGTACTGATGGACGCCATTCCCGCCAAGATCGCCGGTTGCCGTCAGGTAGTTATGGTGACACCTCCCGCCAAGGACGGCTCGGTGAATCCCGCTATTCTCGCCGCCGCCAAGGTGGCCGGTATCGACCGCATTTACAAGGTAGGCGGTGCGCAGGCCATCGCCGCCCTCGCCTACGGTACGGAATCCATTCCCAAGGTGGACAAGATCGTAGGACCCGGCAACGCCTTTGTGGCAGAGGCCAAAAAGCAGGTGTTCGGTCAGGTGTCCATCGACATGATCGCCGGACCCAGCGAGATTTTAGTGGTAGCAGACGGCACCGCCAACGCCGCCCATGTGGCCGCCGATCTTCTCTCGCAGGCGGAACACGACAAAATGGCAAGTGCCGTACTGGTCACCGATTCCATGGTTCTGGCGCAGGCTGTGCAGGCAGAGATTGAAACCCAGCTCCAAAAACTGGAGCGCGAGGAAATCGCCCGCGCCTCTATTGACAATAACGGAAAGATCATCGTGGCAGATTCCTTGTCCGCCGCCATCGAGATCGCCAACGAGATCGCGCCGGAGCATCTGGAACTGTGCGTGGACAACCCCTTTGATTATCTCGACAGTATCCGTCATGCCGGCTCTATCTTCCTCGGCAAAAACTGTCCCGAGGCTTTGGGCGACTATCTGGCAGGTGCTAACCACACCCTGCCCACCTCCGGCACGGCACGTTTTTCCAGTCCCCTCAGCGTGGACGATTTTATCAAGAAGACCCAGTACACCTACTACACCAAGGACGCTTTTGCCAAGGTGGCGGACGACATCGCCCGCTTTGCCTGCAAGGAGGGCCTGACCGGCCACGCCAGAAGCGCTTTGATTCGAACGGAGGAATGAAAAATGAGCCGCTTTTTCAGCAGTAAGTTTTCTGCCCTGACTCCCTATACCCCGGGCGAGCAGCCCAACAAAATGAAATATGTCAAACTCAACACCAACGAGTCCCCTTTTCCTCCCTCGGATAAGGCTTTGGCCTACGCCGCAGAGAACACCCGCCGCCTCAACCTCTACCCCGACCCCAACGCGGTGGAACTGACGGCAAAGGTCGCCGAAATGTGCGGTGTTTCGCCGGAGGAAGTGCTATTGACCAACGGCTCGGACGAGATTCTGAACTTCGCATTCATGGCGTTCTGCGATGATGCTGCCCCCGCCGCCTTTCCCAGCATCTCCTACGGCTTTTATCCGGTGTTTGCCCAGCTGAACAATATCCCCTACACCGAGATTCCCCTGCGCGAGGACTTCTCCATCGCCGTGGAAGACTACATCAATTTGGGCAAAACGATCTTTATCGCCAACCCCAATGCCCCCACCGGCAAACTGTTGTCGGTAGCAGATGTTGAGAAGATCGTGGCCGGAAATCCCGACAACGTAGTGGTGATTGACGAGGCTTACATCGACTTCGGCGGTGAAAGCTGTATTCCGCTCATTCGGAAATACGATAACCTGCTGGTAACACAGACTTTCTCCAAGTCACGCTCCATGGCGGGTGCTCGGCTTGGTTTCGGTGTGGCGTGTCCTCAGCTGATTCAGGACCTGAACACCATCAAGTATTCCACCAACCCCTACAATATCAATTCCATGACTATGGCCACCGCCATCGGCACGCTTGCGGATGCAGAATACACGCAAAAGAACTGCCGCACCATCATGGAAAACCGCGAATATACGGTGGCAGAACTGCAAAAGCGCGGTTTTACCGTACTGCCCTCGGCGGCCAACTTCATCTTCGCCACCACCGACAAGATGGACGGCGGTGAACTGTACGAAAAGCTGAAAGCGCAAGGGATTCTGGTGCGGCACTTCACCAAGCCGGAAATCTGTCAGTATAACCGCATCACCATCGGCACACGAGAGCAGATGGACATCTTCCTTGAAAAACTGGACGATGTAATGGAGGTAAAATAAGATGAGAAGCAGTCAGATTAACCGCAAAACTGCGGAAACCGATATTTCCCTGACCTTGAATTTAGACGGCACCGGCGTCAGCGAAATCGACACCGGCGTAGGTTTTCTCGACCACATGCTGACCCTCCTCTCCCGCCACGGCCGCTTTGATTTGAGCGTCAAATGCGCAGGCGACACGCAGGTGGACGATCACCACAGCGTGGAGGACATCGGTATCTGCCTCGGTAAGGCATTCAGCGAGGCGCTGGGCGATAAGCGTGGCATCTGCCGCTATGGCGACATCACCCTGCCTATGGACGAGGCGCTGATCCTCTCTGCCGTGGACATCTCCGGCAGAGCGTTCTTAGTCTATGATTTAGATATCCCCACGGAAAAAGTGGGCACTTTTGATACCGAACTGGTGGAGGAATTTTTCATTGCCTTTGCCGCCAACGCCGGTATCACCCTGCACATCCGGCAGTTGGCCGGACGCAATGCACACCACATTATCGAGGGTGCGTTCAAATCCGTGGCACGGAGTTTGCGCAAGGCGGTGGCTATTGACCCCGACTGCGCCGATGAAGTGCCTTCTACGAAAGGAGTACTGGCATGATTGCAATTGTTGATTACGGTGTGGGAAACCTCTTTTCCCTGAAAAGCTCTCTTGCCTCCATCGGGCAGGAAGCAATCGTTACTGCCGATGCTGATGTGCTGCGCAGCGCCGATCAGGTCATTCTGCCCGGCGTAGGCGCTTTCGGCGATGCCGCCGACAAACTGCGCCAGAGTGGCTTAGATCAGGTGGTCATCGAAATCGCCAAAAGCGGTAAGCCTTTGATGGGCATTTGCCTTGGTATGCAGTTACTCTTTGACAAGGGTTATGAGTACGGCGTTCATGAGGGTCTTGGCCTCATCCACGGCGATATCCGCCCCATTACCGATGTGATCCCCACAGATTTAAAGGTGCCTCATATCGGTTGGAATGCTTTGCAGTTCTGCGGCGAAAAGAGTCCTCTGTTCCGCTATGTAGAAGAGGGTGAGTGCGTCTACTTCGTCCACTCCTTTTACGGCGCTAACTGTGCGGACAACACCATCGCCACCACGGAATACGGTGCTGACCTTACTGCCGCCGTGGCCAATGGCAATGTGTTTGGCTGCCAGTTCCATCCGGAAAAGAGCGGCGACACCGGTATGCGGATTCTCCGCGCCTTCTGTGAGATGGAGGGCTAAGATATGTTGATCTTCCCTGCCATTGACCTCTATGAGGGCAAGGCGGTACGCCTTTATAAGGGCGATTACGCACAGATGACCGTGTATAGCAACGACCCCGCGCAGATTGCCCGTGACTTTGCCGCGCAAGGTGCTAAATGGATCCACGTGGTGGATTTAGAGGGCGCACGTAACGGTCAGACCCCAAATATTGAAACCGTCCGTGCCATCGTGGAAAGCACGCCCCTCTCCGTGGAGATCGGCGGGGGCATCCGCAGCGTGGGGGTCATTGAGCGATACTTAAAGGCTGGAGTGAGCCG
>JAZLIB010000005.1:0-7673 GCA_045617185.1 Vescimonas sp. | reverse complement strand
GACTTTGGATGATGGTGTCTACCTGCATGGGTATGAAAAAATGAAGATGGAGGACTGGCCATCACCTGCAACAGTACACTCTTGGGTTAGAGATGCAGTAAAAGATCGAACTAAATCCGATCCCATAGACAAGGATACTTGCATCCGAGTTAGTTATTCAGCTGGTTACCATATTGATCTTCCTGTTTACATTATCAAGGACGATACTGCATATTTAGCGCATAAGAGCAAAGGCTGGGTTGAAAGTGATCCTAAAGCATTTCGCTCTTGGTTTATCGACAAGGTCACCTCTGATACATATGGTGAACAGCTTCGTAGTGTTGTAAAGTATCTAAAGGCATGGAAAGACTATAGGGGAATCTCTTTCAAGGGCATTGAAATCACTATTTTGACAACGCTGAACTTCGACCAATATACAGATAGAGATGATAAATGTCTTCGAGATACTGTCTCCGCCATAATTTCATCTCTTGAGGAAAATTTTTCTTGTGTGAAGCCGGTAGTTCCTGGGGAAGATTTATTCGAAGATGCAAGTTCAACAAAACGCAGTTCTATCTTATCTGGGCTTCGTACCCTTAAATCAAATCTAGATAAGGCCATTTCTGAATCAAATGAAAAGAAGGCTAGCGAATATCTCCGGAAGTCATTCGGCGACCGTTTCCCGTTAGGAAAGGATATATCTGCGAAGTCAGCTTATGCGGCAAGTTCTGCACCAGGAGTGTTAAAACATGACGGACGTTCTGCGTGACAATATTATTGACGCTCTCAAAGCGCAAGATTTACTGGCAATTCCATCAGATGATGCATTGTTATTGTCAGTTCGCATTGATGATATTGACATTACCCTGAAATGTACATTTGACTCTGCATTTCCGTATACTTTTCCCCGGATCTACATTACACCTGAATCAAAGGATAAGCTTGATGCTATACCACACATTAATACAGACAATTCCATTTGCGTTTTTGATGCTGGTATAGCTATCCCCAATTTTAACGAACCTGTACAATTGACTACCGATACAATAATGAAAGCTATCGATGTTATATCCAAGGGCGTACGCAAAGAGAATCAATGGGATTTTCTCGATGAGTTTAATGCATACTGGGACACAAAAGCTGTATGGAAAGCAAATTCTTTTGTATCAGAATTAGAGAAATATAGCACTATTAATTTTTGCTTTCAGGAGGGCGAAAATGATCCTATTTTAATAGCGGAGTCAGAAAAGCAACTTCAAGCAATTTATCAGGCTATAAATCTGAAAGATCTCCCGGCAGAAAAGATTAAAACCGGCATTTTAATACCAATTGATGAAGGTCTTGAATGTAGTATCCCAAAGACTGATGCGGATATCGTCCATTTGATTCAAACGCATTCATCCTATGCTAATAGATATAATAGCTTCATGCAGTCTCACATTGATGAAGTAGTACTTCTTCTTTTTGCTCAGATCACAAAACGAGGAACAATCCTTTCTGGATGGATACATTTTGGCCCTGGAATACCGAAAGGATTTTGTCGGGGACATGTTAATCTGGGAGTCGCTTTTTCGCTTTCAAAGAAAATAGGGCTTGCACTTTCAATAGAGAATTGCAGTCAGCGCCGATTGTTTAATCGCGGAAGTGACGGCAAGGAAGCAGTATGGAATAAGGTCGCATTAATCGGATGCGGCTCCCTCGGCAGCATGCTCGCCGACACTTTACTTTTGGCAGGAACAACCGAGTTCATCTTGAATGACAACCAAATTTTGCGTTATGAAAACATAGCTAGGCATTCGCGGGGGTATTGGTATCAAGGCTTTTACAAAACAAAAGCAATAGAGTATGGGTTGGAAAAGCACAATCCAAATGTAAAGTGTCAGTGTTACACAGATGATGCCCATATTTTTCTCGAACAACATGCTGAGACGCTAAATTCTTGCGACATAATATTTGTCTCGGTTGCAGACTTTCCAGTCGAACATCATGTATGCAAGTTGGTAAACGAAGGAATAATCACTAAACCGGTTGTTTTTTTTTGGATAGAACCGTATGCACTTGGGGAGCACGCGCTTGTAATTAAAAAACATCAGGATTTATTCGAGGAACTATTTGATCCGTCCTCATATGATTTTTGCTTTCCGTTTGTCTCAAACGCCTCTTCTCTACTGAAGCGCGAGGCAGGTTGTCAGTCAACATATATGCCATACTCAGGCTTCTATCTGCAAATTTTTATTTCAAGTATAATTGAAAAAATTATGACAGAAACGCTTTATAAAAAAGGGAATTATCTCGTATCTTGGTGTGGTAAATTAAGCTCATATGATGAGTACAGTGTACAGCTGACACCAAGGGCTTTGGCCTCCGCTGACTTTACGCTTATAGAAAGACGAATCGATTAACATGAGAATTCAATTTAAAGAGACAACAGTTGATATTTCTCCTCGGGTATGTCGAACAATATACCAATATGTCCAACGCGGAAACCTTCCTGAATCGGGGGGCATTCTTCTCGGCAAGTATCTTCCATCTGAGAGGATGTATTTTATAACTGAAGCTACTGCCCCTTCCTTTTGGGATAAATGTGGACAGTCCTTTTTCGTAAGAAAAAAAGTGAGCGCACAAAGAATTATCAATAAGCGTTGGAAACAAAGTCGCGGACTAATAAATTACCTTGGTGAATGGCATACACACGGATGCAATGTCCCAGTTCCATCAGAAACAGACAAAACTCTGATAAAGACGATATTCAACGACAAGAGCAATGTATGGACAGATTTAATTATGATTATTCTCGGCAGAAAATCTTGCTATATCGGAATTGCTTCAACGTCCACCAACGGAGAAATAGTAGAGCACCAATATATTGAAGGAGACGAATATGCACTCATATTCAATAGATAAAAAAATAAGGACACATATATCAATAGCTTTGTTTATTGCAAGTATAGTGATTTCAATGTTACTGCGCTCATTGTTATCGCCATGCGCAGATGCAGTATTGGCAAAGCTATCGAATATGCAGATAGATGCAATTATAGAATTTATATCATCTACCGGTGTCTTTCCCAACTTCTTGGAAGCAGCTGTAATCTTTTCAATACTATCATCCGTGTTTGAAAAATGGATTTGGAAGATTCCTTTTGTTCGCGGTCTTCATGGCATTCCAGATCTAAATGGGCACTGGGAAGGTGAGCTATACTCTTCATATTCCGAAGAAACTATTCACATGGAACTTGATGTGGTTCAGACTTGGTCGGCAATTTCTTTTAAGTCCAAATTCCCTAAATCTGAATCCTATAGTAATACTGCAGCCATACATATGGATGACAATCGTGGTATCAGTATTTATTTTGGCTTTCATAATGATAGTGCAGACATTAGCACTGGAATGCAGTCATATGATGGCTATAATATTATAACTATGACCGATAAGGACACCCTTTCCGCACGATACTTTAACAATCGTCCCAATCCTAAAAAAAATATAAAAGGCGGCAACATGGGGACTTTTATTCTCAAGAGAAAGAAGGAGAAAGGATAGTTCGCAAATTAAAGAGATTCCTACATATTTCAACAGATAACATTTCGCATTGATTTATCGTCTTGCGCGGTGTATTATGTACTTAATAACAACACCCCATTTTCACCATGTTGCTAATCGGCGGCTAATTGTACGCCGTAATCCACCATATAATTAGCAAGTATTACATGATGAAATATAGCGAATGGAGCAGTGCGAAAGCCTTGATTTTACAGTAAAATCTGGTGTTTTGTGATGATGTTTTCTGCCTGACATTTCGTGCTCCTAAGCGGCAGGTCGGAGGTTAGAGTCCTCTCTGGGGTGCCAATAAAAAAGCGGAAGTCGGTGTGAGGCTTTCGCTTTTCTTTTTTGCCGCTTAGTCGGCTCTTGGCTCACGTTGCGTCAGCCGATTTCCACGATATATTTACCGTGAAAATCGGGACGCTTCCTTTTTTGCGCCTTGCTTCATCTGCCACAGGCAGCGCTTCAGCGCAAAACTCCTAAGCGGCTTATTCGGAGGTTAGAGTCCTCTCTGGGGTGCCAATCAAAAAGCGGAAGTCATCTGACTTCCGCTTTTTTATTGCTGCTTTTTCAGCCGCCTTTCAGCGCCCGTATATCCGAACCATTTCAGCGAGCTTCTGACTAAGCTCCGCCGTAAGCTGATCGGGCAATAACCGCCATTGCCAGTTGCCGCTTGGTGTACCGGGTGTGTTCATGCGCGCCTCTGCGCCCAAGCCTAAGTAGTCCTGCAACTGTGCCATAAACAGTTCAGCCACGCTGCTCATACCGCCGCGCAAAATGCCCCAATGGAAACCCTCTTCCTCGTTAAGTCCCAGATACCGCACGGCAAGGGCCAGATCATCAGGGTCGGCCTCTTCTTGCCATGCTGTAAGTGTCGTGTTGTCATGTGTACCGGCATAGCATACGCAATGGGGCGAGTACAGATGCGGCAGATAGTTACTTACATCATGGGAATCAAAGGCGAATTCCAGCACCTTCATACCGGGCAGACCGGAATCAGCCAATAACTGCTGTACCTCCGGCGTGAGAAGCCCTAAATCCTCAGCAATAAACTGCAATTGAGGGAACCAACCGAGCAGCACCTGCAACAGATTCATGCCGGGGCCTTTGACCCAGTGGCCGTTTTTGGCCGTGGTTTCGCCGTAAGGTATCGCCCAGTAACTTTCCAGACCGCGGAAATGGTCGATGCGAATCACATCGTACAACTTGGCAGCACCGTCAATGCGGCGTATCCACTAGCCGTAGCCGTCCTTTTGCATGGCGTCCCAGTCATAGAGCGGATTGCCCCAAAACTGGCCGTCCTCACTGAAATAGTCGGGCGGTACGCCGGCCACTTCGGTAGGAAAGCCGTGGCTGTCCAGTTGGAAAAATTCCGGCTCGGCCCACACATCGGCGCTGTCCATCGACACATAGATGGGCAGGTCACCGATGATACCGATGCCCTGCGCTTTAGCGTATTCGCGCAGCGCGCTCCACTGATGGAAAAAGAGATACTGCACATAGATAAACACGCGGATTTCATTGGACAGTTTCTCGCGATACATCGCCATGGCCTCGGCATCGCGCAGACGAATGGCATCGTCCGGCCATTGCGTCCACGGCTTCATGCCAAAGTGCTGCTTGACGGCCATGTATAGGGCATAGTCCGGAAGCCAGCGCTTGTTTTCCTCGATAAAGACCTGCACTTCCTCCTGATCTCGCTCCCAACCTCGTTCGGTGACCTTTTGCAGCAGGACAAAGCGGTTATGGTAGATGGTTTCGTAATCCACGCGAGAGGGATCATCGCCCCAGTTCACGGAGGCAATCTCACTTTGGGTCAGCAGACCGTCACGGCAAAGCAGATCCAAGTCGATAAAATACGGATTGCCGGCATAGGTGGAAAAACTCTGGTAGGGCGAATCGCCGTAACCGGTAGGGCCTAAGGGCAGCATCTGCCACCAGGACTGACCGGACTCCTTGAGGAAGTCAATAAAATCATAAGCCGCCTGCCCGAGCGTGCCGATGCCATAGGGAGAGGGCAGAGAAAAAACGGGCATAATGATGCCGCAGGATCGTTTCATCGTATCACCTGAACTTTCCGATATAACATGGTAAAATGGCGCACCCTGCTTCAGGGTATCAAACAGCGGAAGCCTATGTAAGACTTCCGCTGCTTTTTATAAAACCTTACTGTACTTCGATGAGTTCGATTTTAAAGTTCAGCGCCTTGCCTGCCAGTTCGTGATTGGCATCAAAGGTGATGGTGACATCATCTTTTGCGGTGACCACCGCCTGGAAGGGATAGCCCATGTTATCGTACAGCATGACCTGCTGACTGACAGACAGTTCCTCTGAGCCGGGGAGTTGGGCAATCTGTGCGGTGAAGATCTGATTGGGGTCTACCTCGCCGTAGGCCTCATCGGGTGTCAGATGAACATCAACGGTTTCGCCCACTGCCATCTTCGCCACCGCCTCATCAAAACCGCGGATCATCATGCCAACGCCGCAGACGAACTCCATCGGCTCACCGCGATCGTAGGAAGAATCGAACTTGGTGCCGTCATCTAATGTGCCGATATAATGCACCTTGCAGGCCTTGCCTGCGTTGGGGCCTTCGATCATGGGTGCGGGATGGCAGCCGCCGCAGCCGCCGCCACAACTGCCGCAGCCACCGCCGCAGCTATGACCTTCTTCGTGGTCGTGGTGGTCACAGTTGACGCCCTCGGATACCAGTTCGCCCTTCAAAAAGGCATCGACAGCATCATCGGCATTGCCCTTTGCGCCGGAGAACACGGCGATGCGAGCCTCGGTCAGTGCCGCCTGTGCACCACCGCCCAAGCCGCCGCAGATCACGGCAGCCACACCGTGGTTATAAAGGAACTCTGCCAGAGCCTCGTGGCCGGAGCCGGCGGTGTCGATCATTTCGCTGGACACAACGGCACCGTCTTCGATCTCATAAATCTTAAACTGTTCGGTGTGACCGAAATGCTGGAAAATTTCTCCGTTTTCGTAGGTAACTGCAATTCTCATAATATCCTCCTCGATTGGTTGTTACTGCATATTAAAACTTTGCAAAGTGTCAGAAAGGTCGCCGATATTGCGGACAAAGCGGATGTAGTGGAGTTCCTCTTCGACGAGGAAACCGCTGTCCACCATGTTGTCAAGCAGCGCCTGCAGCGGCTCATAAAAGCCGTCGATGTTGTAGATCAGGCACGGTTTTTCCATCAGTTTCAGTTTCAGCGCCTCTAAAATATCCGTTGCCTCGTCCAGCGTACCCAAAGCACCGGGAAACACCACAAAGGCATCGGCACGCTCCATCATCATCTTCTTGCGCTCGTGGAGATCTGCGGCAACATACTCCTCGTCCAGGTCCTTGCGCATACCATTCAGGATCTCCTCAATATTCACGCTGATGCCGATCACCTTGCCGCCGTTGTCCTTCGCGGCGGAGGCTAACTCGCTCATCAGGCCCACATCGGAGCCACCGTAGACCAGTGTATGGCCGTTTTGCGCGATCCACTGACCTAATTCTTTTACAAATGATGCGTAAATAGGGCGATTACCATATCGGGCGCCTAAATAAACTGCGATACGCACAAGAATTCCTCCTATGTATGTTTTTTACATCATAACATATTCTGCCGTTTCGCACAACATAAAAAGCCTTGAAACGATGGTACTTTCGTTTCAAGGCTTTTTTCTTTAGTGGTGGAACAGTCGCATACCGGAGAAGGCCATGACCATATCGTGTTCATCACAGCAGTCGATGACCGCCTGATCGCGGATAGAGCCACCCGGTTGAGATACATATTTTACGCCGGAGCGTAAGGCACACTGAATGTTATCGTAGAAGGGGAAGAAAGCGTCGCTGGCAAGGGATACATCGGAAACGGTATCCAGATATTCCCGCTGTTCCTCGAGCGTAAAGGGCGCAGGCTGTGCGGTGAAATACTTCTGCCACACACCGTCAGCGCACACATCTTTCTCGTTTTGATTGATATAGCCGTCGATCACATTGTCACGGTCGGCACGGCCTAAGTCGGACTTGAACGGCAGGGATAGCACACGGTCAGACTGTCGCAAAAACCATGTGTCGGCCTTGCTGCCGGCCAGACGCGTGCAATGGATACGGGACTGCTGTCCGGCACCTACGCCGATGGCCTGCCCGGGA
>JAZLIB010000004.1:0-14862 GCA_045617185.1 Vescimonas sp. | reverse complement strand
CTGACACCTCCCAGCCTGATTTCCGGCGTGGTGACGGATCTGGGTATTTATTCGCCCTACGATCTGAAACGCTATCTGGAAGAGAGCGATTTGGGACCATACGAAATGGTGATTTAAGATACGGACAGAGCTGCCTCTTGGCGGCTCTGTTTTCCTTTGTTCACAAATTGTTTGCAAAATAGTCAAAGAAAGTCAAAATTCACCTCTTGATTTTTGAAAATAAGGTGCTATACTACGGACAAAGGTCAAAGAAAGACAAAGTCAAAGAAACGGGAGGAATGCAAAATGGGTATTTCGGATATTATCGCCGGATTCATTCAGCAGGAGTTGGAGGAGATGGGCGGTGTACTGGAACTGCAGCGCAGCGATCTGGCACAACGGTTTAATTGCGTGCCCAGCCAGATCAACTATGTCATGTCCACCCGATTTTCACCCGAGAGGGGATACATCGTGGAAAGCCGCCGAGGTGGCAACGGTTATATTCGCATCACCCGCGTTCGTGTGGATCGGCAGACGCTTTTGATGCACGTGATCAACACCGTGGGCGATACGCTGGACATTGCCAGTGCTCGCGCTATCATCACCAATCTGGTGGAGTCGGAGGCAATTGATTTAAATGTGGGACGTGCTTTGTTGGCGGCCATGGATGACAAGACATTGCGAACAGTGCCGCAGGAAAACCGCAACAGTCTGCGCGCCGATCTTTTGAAACAGATTTTGATACAACTGGTTTGATTTTTCGATAAGGAGGAAAAGATAATGAAATGTGAACGTTGTGGTAAGAACGAAGCCACCTTCTATTTTAAGAGCAATATCAACGGTAAGATTACCGAACAGCATCTGTGTGCCGATTGTGCAAGGGAACTGGGTTACACCGACAAGTTGCGCTCCCGCAGTCTGTTTGATGACGAATTTTTTACCCGTCCCTTCCGCCTTTTTGAGCCACTGTTTGAACCTATGGGCGCAAGGCTGCTGACGGAATTCCCCGAACCACTGTGTGAGGACGAGCGGCCCCACGTGACGGTGCGCGAGAGAAACCTCGTAGACGAGGCGGAGCAGGAGAAGTGGAAAAGCGAGCGCGAGCGCAACGCCTTGCAGGCACAACTCAAGGCTGCCATCGAGGAGGAAAACTTTGAAGAGGCGGCACGGCTGCGTGATGCGATCCGCAATCTGAAAGAATAAGAAAGGAGCGATAAATATGCGTGAAAATAAATTTACACCCCGTGCTGAAGATGCGCTGCGTCTGGCGCAGGAAGCCGCCGAGGAAATGGGCCACGGCTATGTAGGCAGCGAGCATTTGCTGCTGGGTCTGATGCGTGAGGAAGAGGGCATTGCCCACCGCGTGATGACCGAGTACGGCCTGACAGATGAGATGATCTGCTCCATTTTGCAGCGCACTGTGGGAACGGGCCTTTCCGGCACGGCACCTTCACAGGGACTGACCCCCCGCGCCAAGAGCGTGGTGGAACTGGCGGTGTCGGAGTCGATCCGCACCGGATGTAGTTACATTGGTACGGAGCATCTGCTGATGGGTATTTTGCGTGAGGGCAACAATATGGCACTGCGTATCCTGCACACCGTCGGTGTGGACACTCGCAAGATGTATGCCAGCGTGGTGAAGAAATTGAACGAATCACCTCGCACCGTTACAAGCGGTGCGGCAACGCCCAATAAAGAGGACGGAAAGAAGAACAAGACGCTGTCTGAATTTACCCGCGACCTCAACGAGGCTGCCCGCGAGGGCAAACTGGACCCCGTGATCGGCCGCGAGCAGGAAGTGCAGCGTGTGATTCAGATTCTCTCACGCCGCACTAAGAATAACCCCGTACTGATCGGTGAGCCGGGCGTCGGCAAGACCGCTATCGCTGAGGGACTGGCGCAGCGCATTGTGGCCGCCGATGTGCCGGAGGAACTGCTGGACAAGAAGATTCTGTCCCTTGACCTTTCGGGTATGGTGGCAGGTACCAAGTATCGCGGTGAATTTGAAGAGCGTATCAAGAATACGTTGAATGAGGTCAAGCAGGCCGGCAATGTGATTCTGTTCATCGATGAACTGCATACCATCGTTGGTGCCGGCAGCGCCGAGGGGGCTGTAGATGCCGCCAATATCATTAAGCCTGCGTTGGGCCGCGGTGAGATCCGCGTAGTGGGTGCCACCACACTCAACGAGTACCGCAAGTACATTGAAAAAGATGCAGCGCTGGAGCGTCGTTTCCAACCGGTGACGGTGGGCGAGCCTACCACGGAGGCCTCGATTGAAATCCTCAAGGGTCTGCGTGACAAGTACGAGGCACACCACAAACTGACCATCACCGATGAGGCGATTGAGGCGGCGGTCACGTTGTCAAGCCGCTACATTAACGACCGATTCCTGCCTGACAAGGCCATTGACCTGATGGACGAGGCGGCAAGCCAGGTGCGCATGAAGGCGGAGTCCGCCTCCCCCGACCTGAAGTCGTTGGAGGAGAAGATTGCCGCGCTGCACCGGGAAAAGGCAGAGGCTATCGCGGCGCAGGACTTTGAAAAGGCGGCACAGCTGCGAGATATCGAGAAGAATTACACCGAGCAGGTGGAGATTGAGCGGGATAACTGGCACCGTCAGATGCAGCAGAACCGCGGCAGCGTGACTGCTGACGATATTGCCGCTGTGGTGGCGGGCTGGACAGGTATTCCTGTGACTCGACTGACTGAAGATGAGGGGCAGCGCCTGCTGCGTCTGGAGGATACGCTCCATGAGCGCGTGGTGGGGCAGGACGAAGCTGTCACCGCGGTGGCCAAGGCTATTCGCCGTGGCCGTGTGGGCTTGAAAGACCCCAAGCGCCCCATTGGCTCGTTTTTGTTCCTCGGGCCTACCGGTGTGGGCAAGACCGAACTTTGCAAGACGCTGGCAGAGTCCATGTTCGGCGATGAAAATGCCATGATCCGCATTGATATGTCCGAGTACATGGAAAAGCACACGGTGTCCCGCCTGATCGGTTCTCCTCCGGGATATGTGGGCCACGAGGAGGGTGGTCAACTCACCGAAAAGGTGCGCCGCAAGCCATACAGCGTGGTGCTGTTCGACGAGATCGAGAAGGCTCATGAAGACGTATGGAATATCCTGCTGCAGATTCTGGAAGACGGTATTGTCACCGATTCTCAGGGACGGCGCGTGGACTTTAAGAATACCGTGATCGTCATGACTTCCAATGTGGGTGCCAAGAACATTACTGCGGCCGACACTGCCCGTCTGGGCTTTGATGCAGGCGATAAGGAAATCGACGAGGGTAAACGCTTTGCTCGTATCCGCGAGGCAGTCATGGCAGAACTCAAGCGCACCTTCCGTCCCGAGTTCCTCAACCGTATCGACGAAACCATCGTGTTCCGTCAGTTGGGCGAGGAGGATATACGCAAGATCGCAAAGCGCATGCTGGATGTGACCGGTGCGCGCATGGCGAAGCAGGGCATTACCCTGCAGGCGGACGATGAGGCGGTGGCCGTGCTGGCTAAGGACGGCTTTGACGCCCAGTACGGTGCAAGACCTCTGCGCCGCGCTATTCAGAACACCGTGGAGGACGCGGTGGCAGAACTGATGCTGGAGGGCAAGCTGCAATCCGGTGACACCGCCCACGTGCGTCTTAATGACGGCAAGGTGGTCATCGAGAAATAAAAAAAGAACAACCGTCGCGCGCTGCGGCGGTTGTTTTATGAAAAAAAGGTTGAGCCATGGCACAAACTATGATAGGATACCCATATCAATTATTTTAATAAGGAAAGGAGTCATCTATGAACGTTAACTGGAATGACCCCAATTTTGAGGGATTCGCAGGACAGAATCCCTTTACGGCCCGCAAGGCCAATCGCCCCAGGAAAGAGCGTAAGGCAATCGGCTCGCCGGCAGCACGCACTATTATCAATATCGTGGTGACGCTGCTGTTTGCTGCGATTTATTACTATGTGGCTCTGCCTGCCATGAACTTTAAGACGGCGCAGTTCTACACATTTTTCGTGTTGGTGGCCGCGGTGTACTGCGTGTGTGCCATGATTACCTCCGGATTTCAGGGTACCGGCGCCAAGGGCTATTTCGGCTTTGTGAAGAAGCAGTGTAAGATCCCATTTTTCGTGGTGGTAGGCTTGCTGGCAGTGGCAATCGTGGGCTCGATCATCTCATGGGAACTGTTTCGCGCCGCCGATTACCGCGAACTTTTGCGGGTAGATGAGGGCGACTTTGCCGCAGAGGTGGAAGAGATCAGTTTTGATCAGATCCCTATGCTGGACAGCGCCAGTGCCAAAAAACTGGGCAACCGCAAGTTGGGCGAACTGGCCGACATGGTGTCCCAGTTTGAAGTGGCGGACGACTACACTCAGATCAACTATAAGGGCCACCCCGTCCGCGTGACCCCTCTGCGTTACGGTGATATCATCAAGTGGTTCAATAACCGCTCTGAGGGTCTGCCCGCTTACCTTGTCATCGACATGGTGAGCCAGAACGTAGACGTCCACCGTTTGCAGGACGGTATCCGCTACACCACTGCTGAGCACTTCGGACGCAATCTCTATCGCTATCTGCGTTTCCACTATCCTACCTATCTCTTCGACGAACCCGCCTTTGAGATCGATGAGCAGGGCAATCCTTTCTGGGTCTGTCCCCGCATTAACCGCACCATCGGCCTGTTTGGCGGTACGGATATTGTCGGCGCGGTATTGGTAGATGCAGTCAGCGGCGAGTGCACCTACTACGATGTGGGTGATGTGCCCCAGTGGGTGGATCATGTGTACACCGCCAATCTGATCATCGAACAGTACGACTATCACGGCAAGTATATCAATGGCTTCATTAACTCCATCTTCGGCCAGCGCGATGTGACCGTGACCACGGACGGCTATAACTATATTGCCATCGGTGACGATGTGTATATGTACACTGGCATCACATCTGTGGTCAGCGATGAATCCAATATCGGCTTTATTCTATCCAACCAGCGCACCAAGGAAACGCACTTTTACTCCGTGGCTGGTGCGGAGGAATACTCCGCCATGGACAGTGCGCAGGGTCAGGTACAGCAGATGAAGTACGAGGCAACTTTCCCGCTGCTGCTTAATATTTCCGAGCAGCCCACCTATTTCATGGCGCTCAAAGATGCGGCAGGCCTTGTGAAGATGTACGCTATGGTCAACGTGAGCCAGTACCAGATCGTGGCAACAGGCGCGACTGTTGCCGATTGCGAGAGCAATTACCGCGTAATGCTGGCACGGAACAATCTGATCTCTGCCGATAATACGGAAGTGCAGCCCTCCGATCAGCAGGAGGTCACGGGCGTGATCGCCGAGATCCGCAGTGCCGTCGTGGAGGGCAACACATGGTACTTCCTGCGCCTGGAACAGAATGAAGTGTTCTATGCCGTGTCCGCCGCTGATCAGCGTGCTGCCGCACTTCTGAATGTGGGCGATACGGTGAAGGTGCAGTATATGGCAGGCGAGGATTCTATTCTTAACACCTATGCGGTGAGCGTTGTACCGAAAGCGTAAAAAGTGAACAGATAAAAAAAGAGGTACGCAAACTGCGTACCTCTTTTTTGGGTCATATCACTTGGAACAGGAAGAATTTGAGATAATTGGTTTCCTCCACGCCCCACAGAATGGGGTGGTCGGCGCACTGTTGACGTACCTCAATCTGACGCAGTTGGACACCTGCGTCCTTGGCGGCGCTGTGGAGCATTTTGATAAAGAGTTCCTCCGAGGCGAAGTGGCTGCAGGAGCAGGTGGCAAGGTATCCGCCGCGGGGCAGCAGTTTCATGGCGCGGTAGTTAATCTCCTTATAGCCGGTCATGGCCTTGGCAATGGTCTTGCGGCTCTTGGTGAAGGCAGGGGGATCGAGAATGATGAAGTCATAGCGGCGGGGCTGCTTTTCCAGTTCCGGCAGCAGTTCAAATACATTGGTGCATACGCACTCCATTACATCGCTGAGGCCGTTGTGTCGGGCATTTTCGCGGGCACATTCCACGGCGAAATCGCTGACGTCTACGGCGGTCACGTGCTTGGCACCGCCCTTGGCGGCGTTGAGGGCAAAGGAACCGGTATGGGTGAAGCAGTCCAGCACCGTTTTGCCCTTGGCCAGTTTGCTGACGGCAAGGCGGTTATACTTCTGGTCAAGGAAGAAACCGGTTTTCTGTCCGTTAATGAAGTCCACCGTGTAGACGATGCCGTTTTCGGTGATGTCCACCGTGGTGATGTCGGGTACAGTTTCACCGGCGGGAACATACCAGCCTTTGTCCTCGGCCATACCTTCTTTTTCGCGGATTGACACATCGTTGCGCTCAAAGATGCCTGCAATATCCTGCCCATCTTCACGCAGGACACGGAGAAGTTGAGCAAAGATGACGTCCTTGCGCTGCTCGATGCCTAAGGACAGTACCTGCGCCACCAGCACATTCTCGTAGCGATCTACTGTCAGACCGGGGAACTGATCCGATTCACCGAAGATAATGCGGCAGCAATGGCTGTCCTGCTCGCCCATGACGGTCTTGCGGTAATCCCATGCGTACTGCACGCGGCGCCCCCAAAAGGCCTCGTCAAATTTGTCGTTGGCATTACGGGACACAAGGCGCACGCGGATGAGAGAATGGCTGTTATAAAAACCGGTGCCAAGGTAACTGCCCTTACGGCTGCGTACATCTACCAGATCACCGTCCTGCACATCGCCGTCCATGGCCGTAATCTCGGCTTCATAGACCCAAGGGTGGCCTTTCAGAATAGAGGCCTCGCCTTTGGGGGTAATTGTAACTGCTGCATAGGGACGCATGGCGTCCACCGCCTTTCTAAAGGAAATTTTCAAATATTGCCCCTATTCTATCACATTTTTTTGCGCTGCGCCATATATTGAGGGAAGAAAGGGGTACGACTATGCCTAAAATTTATTTGAGTCCCTCCACGCAGGAGTATAATCCCTACATCACGGGCAGCGGCTCGGAGGAATATTTTATGAACCTGATCGCTGATGCGATGGAGCCGTATCTGCTATCAAGCGGTATTCAATTTGACCGCAACTCGCCCGATATGACGGCGGCCAGTTCCATCGCGCAAGCCAATCGGGGACAGTATGACTTCTATCTTGCCCTGCACTCCAATGCCTCGGGTGACGGCAGCAGCGAGGGCAGGGCGCGGGGGATCGTGGCCTTTTACTATCCCACCAGCTCCAACGGCCGACGTGGTGCAGAGATCATTGCCGACAACCTCAAGGATATCTATCCGCTGCCTAATCAGGTGACCACACGCGCCACCACTGCTTTGGGCGAGGTGCGTCAGCCGCGGTTCCCTTCGGTTCTGGTGGAGATCGGATACCATGATAACCTTGCCGATGCGCGGTGGATTGAGAGCAACATCGAAAATATTGCCCGCAATCTGGTGCAGTCTATGACGGAATACTTTGGGATTCCCTTTGTGCAGCCCACCGCGCCGCAGCCTGCTGTGGTCAGTACGCAGGGCGGCGTGCTGAATCTGCGCAGTTATCCCTCTACAGCGGGAGGCATTATTGCACGGATGCCAAACGGTGCTAATGTGACGGTCTATGGGCAGAGTGACGGCTGGTATGTGGTGCGTTACGGCGACCTGATTGGCTATGCTTCCGCCGCGTATATCCAAATATAGCGGTCAATTTGCGGGATTCTTCAATATTTAGTCTTGACACTTGCACGCACAAAGGCTAAAATTGAAAAGGATTATTATCGGAAGATTAGGGGATCTGCCGATTATTTTCTACACACTAACGACTTCGGCCGTTATGATACACATCAACACAACATATGACAGGAGGAACCCAATGATCAAATTGTGGATCGCTATCGTTGTGGCGGTCGCAGCATTTGCTCTTGGCGCCCTCGCTTGTATTCTGATCTATCGCCGCAAAGAGAAAAATGACGAACGCAAGATCGCCAATGCGGAAGAAGAAGCACTTCGTATTGTTAATGACGCAATCAAAACTGCAGAGAGCAAGAAACGTGAAGCCCTGGTAGAAGCCAAGGAGGAAATTTTGCGCTCTCGAAATGAATACGAGAAGGAAGCGAAAGAGCGTCGTGCTGACCTGCAAAAGCAGGAGCGCCGACTGCAGCAGAAGGAAGAAAACATCGATCGCAAGACCGAGGCCATCGAAAAGAAGGAAGAGGCTCTTGCTGATAAGCACGCGGCTTTGGATAAGGAAGCCGAGGAAATCAAGATCATCAAGCGCAGCCAGACCGAGATGCTGGAACGTATCTCCGGTTTTACCGCTGAGCAGGCAAAGGATTACCTGATCGCTCAGGTGGAGTCCGAAGTCACCCATGAAACTGCGCTGAAGATCAAGGAAATCGAGGCACGCGCCAAAGATGAGGCTGAAAGCCGTGCTAAGGAGATCGTGGCTACCGCTATTCAGCGCTGTGCCGCCGATCATGTGGCTGAAATTACCGTCAGTGTGGTACCCCTGCCCAACGACGAAATGAAGGGCCGCATCATTGGCCGTGAGGGCCGTAATATCCGCACACTGGAAACCCTGACCGGTGCGGATCTGATTATCGACGATACCCCCGAGGCTATCACCGTATCCTGCTTTGAGCCGGTGCGCCGTGAGATCGCCCGTCTGGCTTTGGAAAAACTGATCGCCGATGGCCGTATCCATCCCACTCACATTGAGGAAATGGTGGAGAAGGCTCGCCGCGAAGTAGATGCTGTCATTCGCAGCGAGGGTGAGCGCGCTGTACTGGAAACCGGTGTGCGCGGTCTGCATCCCGAACTGCAGAAACTGCTGGGCCGTCTGCATTACCGTACCAGCTACGGTCAGAACGTGCTGCAGCACTCCATCGAAGTGTCCCATATCGCAGGTCTGATGGCCGCCGAACTGGGCGCCGATGTACAAGCTGCTAAGCGCGCCGGTCTGCTGCACGATCTGGGCAAGGCCATCGACCATGAGATGGAAGGTACCCACGTGGCACTGGGCGTGGAGTTTGCACGCAAGTACCGCGAAAAGGAAGAAATTATCCACGCAATTCAGGCACACCACGGCGATGTGGAGTGCAAGACGTTGGTGGCTTGTCTGGTGCAGGCTGCCGATGCTATCTCCGCTGCTCGTCCCGGCGCACGCCGCGAGAATCTGGAGAACTACATCAAGCGTCTGGAAAAGCTGGAGGAAATTACCAGCGATTATCCCGGCGTGGACAAGAGCTTTGCCATTCAGGCCGGCCGCGAGGTCCGCGTGATGGTGAAGCCCGAGCAGGTCAGCGAGGACGAAATGGTTATTCTGGCCCGCGAACTTGCCAAGCGTATTGAAAATGAACTGGAATATCCCGGTCAGATCAAGGTGCACGTACTGCGTGAGACCAAGGTCGTGGAATACGCGAAATAAAGTCAATAAAAAGAGATGCCGTGAGGCATCTCTTTTTTGTTGCAAGCAAGGCGTTTTGTGGTATAATACACTATTATAATAGTATAGAAGGGAGCAACAATATGCTCTATCATATTTTGGCAATCGGCGATGTGACCAGCGAGGCGGGTACGGCCCATCTGGCCAAGCATTTGCGGCAGATTAAGAAACTGAAAAGCATCGACTTTACCGTCATCAACGGTGAAAATATTTCCGGCACGGGTCTGACCCCGGCGCAGGCAGATGATCTGTTTGCTGCAGGCGCGGATGTGATTACCCTCGGCAACCACACATGGGGCAAGATGCAGATCTGCGACTATCTGGAAGAGAACCGCTATATCTTGCGTCCGGCCAACTTTGCACCTCGTACCCCCGGCCGAGGCTGGGCGGTGTATGACTGCGGTGCGTTCAGCGTGGGCGTGATGGTGCTGATCGGGAGATGCGATTTAGATTGGAAAGCAGAAAACCCCTTTACCACCGCAGACAAACTGCTGAAAAGCGGAGATAAACCCACCTTTACCTTATTGGATTTCCATGCGCAGGCAACCAGCGAGAAACTGGCTTTGGCCTACTATCTGGATGGACGGATCTCTGCTATGTGGGGCACTCACACCCATGTGCCTACCGCTGATGAGCGGGTGTTTCCCAAGGGAACGGGCTATATTACCGACTTGGGCATGACTGGCGCTATTGAGTCCGTATTGGGTATCCAGCCAGAGCAGTCTATGGAAACCTTCTTAGGTGGTTTGCCGGGACGGTATAAGCCGGCGGACGGACCCTGCAAAGCACAGGGCTGCATTTTCACGCTGGACAGCGACACCGGACTGTGTGTCGATGTGGAGCGTATTGACATCAGATAACAAAGGAGAAAAATTATGTCAGTTGAGAAAGTAAGAGAGTATCTGACCCCCTACGGTGTTGCTGACCGTATGATGGAGTTTGAAGTATCCAGCGCCACCGTGGAATTGGCCGCTGTTGCTGTGGGCGTAGAGGGCGCCCGCATTGCCAAGACTTTGAGTTTTAAGGTGGACGAGCAGCCCATTCTGGTGGTGGCTGCCGGTGACGCCAAGGTGGACAACAGCAAGTATAAGCACTATTTCCATGCCAAGGCCAAGATGCTGACCCACGAAGAGGCCGTGGAACGTATCGGCCACGCCGTGGGTGGCGTTTGCCCCTTTGCCCTGCCTGAAGATGTGAAGACATATCTGGATGTATCCCTCAAGCGCTTTGAGACCGTGTTTCCCGCTGTGGGTAGTGCGGCATCTGCCATTGAACTGACCTGCGATGAGCTGCAGACTTGCTGCGGCCCCAACTTCGTGGAGTGGGTAGACGTCTGTAAAGGCTGGCAGGAAGAAGCCTGACATGGTGCGCATCTTACACGCCGCCGACTTTCACTTGGACAGCGCGTTTGGCGCGCTGACAACAGAGCAGGCAGCGGCGCGTCGCCGGGAAAGCCGCGAAAATCTGATGCGACTGGTAGACTATGCCAACGATCATCAGGCGCAGTTGATGTTACTGAGCGGTGATCTGTTTGACTCAAAGTCCGTTTACACGCAGACCGGTGAGGTGCTGGTGGCAGAGCTGGCGCGGTTTCGCGGCGAAGTGGTGATTGCACCGGGCAACCACGACTATTACTCGGAACGCAGTGCTTATGCAAAGATTCTGTGGCCGGAAAATGTGCATATTTTTAAGCGGAACATCATGGAAAACATTGCCTTTCCGCAGTATGGCTGCGTGGTACACGGCGCGGCATTTGTAAGAGAAGACGCAGAAGCGTTGTCTTTGGACAAACTGACTGCGGAAGACGGAATGGTTCATATTGGCGTATTGCACGGTGATGTGGGCAGTAAGGATAGCCGCTATCGCCCCATATCTGCCGATCAAATTGCGAAAAGCGGACTTGACTATCTGGCATTGGGTCATGTGCATGGCTTCAGCGGCGTGTTGCAGGCAGGGAAGACGGCGTATGCTTATCCCGGCTGTCTGGAAGGACGCGGTTTTGATGAACTGGGCGACAAGGGCTTCCTGTTCGGTGAGGTAGATCGTGAGAACGTGAATCTGCGCTTTGTGCCCTTTGCGAAACGCCGCTATCAGATTCTATCCGTAAATGTGACAGACAGCGAAAATCCTACAGAGGCCGTCTGTCGTCAGTTACCCCTGCGGACAGAGGACGATATCTACCGTATTTTGCTGATAGGGGAGAGTAATGAACCGATTTGCGCCGATAAGATTCAAGAAGAACTGACTGAGCGTTTTTACCATTTGGAGGTACGGGATCAGACCCGCTTGCGGCAGGATTTGTGGGCGCGATGCGATGATGACACCCTGCGCGGTTTATTCCTGCGTCAGATGCGCGAAAAATACGATGCCGCCACCGACGAGGTACAGCGAAAAAAGATCGAAATGGCGGTACGATTTGGCTTGAATGCCATGGACAATAGGGAATGATAGTCCCGGTCTTGACAAAAACACCGCTGACCGATACAATATGATATTGGTAAAAATTCGTGAAAACGAGGAAATAGAGGTACAATCATGGCCAAAGACCAGAGAAATGTTGAAGCAATCACCTCCATGGAGGAGGATTTTACAAAATGGTATACTGATATCTGCCTGAAGGCGGAGTTGGTGGACTATGCAAGCGTGAAGGGTTTCCTGATCCTGCGCCCCTATGGCTATGCCATTTGGGAGAACATCCAGCGTCTGATGGATGCCGAGTTCAAAAAGACCGGCCACACTAACGTGGCAATGCCCGTCCTGATTCCCGAGAGCCTTCTGAAGAAGGAGGGCGAGCTGGTGCAGGGCTTTGCTCCCGAGGTGGCTTGGGTCACCCACGGCGGCAGCGAGAAACTGGAAGAGCGTCTGGCATTCCGCCCCACCTCCGAAACCATGTTCTGTGACCACTGGTCCCATGTGCTGCACTCCTACCGTGAGCTGCCCATGCTCTATAACCAGTGGTGCTCCGTGATCCGTTGGGAAAAGACCACCCGTCCGTTCCTGCGCAGCCGTGAGTTCTGGTGGCAGGAGGGTCACACCATTCACGAGACCGCCGAGGAAGCTCAGACTGAGACCGAGCAGCAGCTGAATTGCTATGCCGACTTCTGCCAGGACTATCTGGCCATGCCCGTGGTGAAGGGCCGCAAGACCGACAAGGAAAAGTTTGCCGGTGCTGAGGCTACCTATACCATCGAGTGCATGATGAAGGACCACAAGGCCCTGCAGTCAGGTACCAGCCACTATTTCGGCGATAAGTTCAGCCGCGCTTACGACGTGACCTTTACCGGCCGCGATAACAAGCTGCAGTATCCGTTCCAGACCTCCTGGGGCGCAAGCTCTCGTCTGATCGGTGCAGTCATCATGACCCACTCCGACAACAACGGTCTGGTACTGCCTCCCGCCATCGCTCCTATTCAGGTGGTGGTGCTGCCCATCGCACAGCACAAGCCCGGTGTCATTGATGCCGCCGCTTCTCTGCGTGATCGTTTGGTTGCTACCGGCCTGCGCGTGAAGATGGATGACAGTGAGCAGTCTGCCGGCTGGAAGTTCGCCCAGTACGAGATGAAGGGTGTACCTCTGCGCGTGGAGATCGGCCCCAAGGATATGGAAAAAGAGCAGTGCTGCATCGCTCGCCGCGATACCGGCGAGAAGGTGTTCGTACCTCTGGCTGAACTGGAGACTAAAGTGGCAGAACTGCTGCAGGATGTCCATGACAATCTGTATAACATGGCGGCCAAGAATCTGGAGGACAACAGCTTTGACATGGCCTCTTGGGAGGAAGTCAAGGAAATGGCACAGGGTAAGGGTGGCTTTGCCCGTACCAAGTGGTGCGGCAGTCTGGAGTGCGAACTGGCCATGAAGGAAAAGGCCGGTGTCAGCAGCCGCTGCATGCCCCTCAAGCAGTCCGGTACCACCGGTAAGTGCGTGGTATGCGGCAAGGAATGCACCACCGACATCTACTGGGGCGTGGCATACTAATAAAATCGCCTGAAATCCGCGGATTTTGAGCAAAAAAACATTAGGCAAGGCTACAAAATTACACCCTGAAAATTTTTGCAAATTTCACAAAAATATTTTGGAAATCCCCTTGACAAACAAGGGGATTTCCTTTATTATTACATGGTACGCGCGGAATGGGTGCTGCACACCCGGAAGCGTTTACAATGCGATGAACCGGGAGATTGCTCCGCAAGGAGGTAACTTTCGGGGAGTATGTCCGATAATCGGGCGGCTGAGAGATTCTGTTACGTCAGCGTAGATCGCTGCGCCAGAAGCGCACCGGCCATTCGTGCCGGTGTTTCTTATGAGCCGGAATGATACGCACGGAACAGCGTATAGAGAATTTCTCGCCGTACGGAAGTTGGTCAAAGCAAAACAAACCGTACGAAAATGGAGGAACAAACCAAATGGCAAAAGAAATGATTCGCATTCGCCTGAAGGCCTATGACCACCAGGTCATCGACCAGAGCGCAGAGAAGATCGTTGAGACCGCTAAGCGCACCGGTGCTACCGTGTCCGGCCCCATCCCTCTGCCCACCAAGAAGGAGATCGTCACCATCCTGCGTGCAACGCACAAGTATAAGGACAGCCGTGAGCAGTTCGAGCGTCGCACTCACAAGAGACTGATCGACATCACCAATTCCACTCCTAAGACCGTTGAGGCTCTGATGTCTTTGGATCTGCCCGCTGGTGTGGAAATCGAGATCAAGCTGTAATTTATACCTTATATAAATACGCGATCTCAAAACGAGTCCCTGCCGCCACGGTGGCGGCGAAAACAAAACATTGCTTGCAACCCAAGTCCGTCGACTTGCGTGAGACGGACGGGTTAAGTCGGCAGAGCAAGCGGTTTCTACCCAATGGAAATTGAACTATGCCGACCAATAACCTTTAAGGAGGATCATACATGAAAGCAATCATCGGCAAGAAAGTTGGCATGTCTCAGATCTTCGACGAAAACGGCAAGGTCATTCCCGTAACTGTTATTGAAGCGGGTCCCTGCGTCGTCGTGCAGAAGAAGACTTCCGAAAAGGAAGGTTATGAGGCTGTTCAGCTGGGCTTTGAGGACATTGCAGAGCGCAAGCTGTCCAAGCCCGAAATGGGCCACCTGAACAAGGCTGGCGTGGCCCCCAAGAAGTACCTGCGTGAGTTCGACCTGGAGAATGCTGCTGAGCTGAACATCGGCGACATCATCAAGGCTGACACCTTCGCTGAGGGTGACTTCGTTGACGTGACCGGCACCAGCAAGGGTCACGGTTATCAGGGCGTTATCAAGCGCCACGGCGCACAGCGCACTCCCATGACCCACGGCGGCGGCCCTGTCCATCGTCATGCTGGTTCCATGGGCTCTTCCACCGATCCCTCCCGTATCTTTAAGGGCAAGATCGGTGCCGGTCACATGGGTGTTGAGCAGGTCACTGTTCAGAACCTCGATGTGGTCAAGGTCGATCCCGAGATGAACATGATCGTTCTGCGCGGCGCAGTGCCTGGCCCCA
>JAZLIB010000003.1:0-4873 GCA_045617185.1 Vescimonas sp. | reverse complement strand
CGAACGGCGTTGCCGGTCGGTGTTATATGGCTCTGGCAGAGATATTTCTGCCAGAGCCTTTATCCTGCTTCAAAATCGACCATGAAATATTCCTCTAAAATATAGGGGTGTGGGCTTAGCCCGCATTCGGCAGAAGTGGGGCGGGAAAGCGTATGGCGCGAAACCGTACCACAAATGCGAAACTTGCCATACCGTAAAACGGCATGCTCCTAATTTGTGTTTCTCCGTTCCAAACGCTCCCGCCAGTTGTTTGTCCTGACACTCTCATGGTGCTGCTTTAGAAGTGCACGGCGCACTTGGAGACGTTCATGCTCCGCTTCGATGCGCTGCTTTGCGATGTGATCCCGATACTGGATCGCCAGAACGAGAGGCTCGGTATGATAGAGCAGGTTGCCCTTACATATACCGTAGGCGGTGAACAGCTTTGTAGGGCAGGTAGTAATGAGCCGTTTCTCCTCCAGCATGTCCACATATTTTTTCACTGTGTTTCTGCTGTTGATTCCAACAGCAGCACCGATAGTTTTGTAACTGGGATAGCACTCGTGCGTCTTACGATTCTCCAGATAGAGAAGGTAGGCATAGACCGCCAGCTCACCGGCAGAGAGATTCAGCGAAAAAATTTCGTTTGGCAGCATGAAGTAATGCGAGCGTGTGCTCGGCTTGTTCCAACTATTACGTGACATAACAGCACCTCCTTGCTGCTTCTATTATGCAGCGAGGAGGTGTACAAAAGTACGGACAGTAAATTGACACTCTTCTCGATCATATTTTCGAAAATGTACCTGTTTTGTCCCCTTTCGTGTGATAGAATATAATCAGGATAAATATATCAAGGCAGAGGCGGCGAACATATATGAAGCAAAACAAAACATACGGTATCAGCTCGGGCTTAAAGTGGAACATCCTTGCATTGCAGATTTTGCTATTCAGCATCTCAATAATCATGGTGACCCATCTGGGAGTAGCGCACCTGCATGCAACATACATTATAAGCATTTCCCTTGACTGGGCATCCATGATTGTTCTGGCTGTTATATTCCGCAATTGCTGCAAAGGCCGATTATTGATTAATACGAAGGAATTCGTGCGTCTGCTTGTGACACTGAATCTATGCGTTTTTTTCGAGGTTGGCGTTTGGGCGTTTGACGAACTGGCGGATTACCGCATCCTGAATTATGTCTGCAACATCGGTGCGAACTGCACGATTCTAATAGCGGCGTATCTGTATTTTTTATATGTTCGTAAGTCTGCGGATATCGACGGCTCCATTTATCCTCGGCTGGGCAGTATTCTGTGGATGGCCATGATTATCGGCATCGTCGCAGAGGTATTGAACGTTTTTGGCGGTTATTTTTATGTGGTCAATGACGCGGGCGTTTATGTCCGAAGCTCCTACGGCAGTTATATAGGCTTTGTCCCATTTAGCATTATCCTTTCGGGAAGTGGATTATTTATTCTTCAACAGAAAATCAACTGGCGTACCAAGCTGATGTATATGTCCTATTGTATTGTTCCGTTCCTCTGCGGCGTATGGTATACATTTACCGACTGTCCGCCCACGTTTTTCGTGGCATCTGCTATGGCTATAATGCTGATCCATGGTGATATCTATGTGTCGCAGAGTAAAGAGAGCGAGTTTTTTGAACTGAAAAACGAAAAAACAGAGGCAGAATATGCACTGGCTCGCAGCAAGCTGATGCTCTCGCAGATCAAGCCCCACTTCCTGTATAATTCGTTGGGAAGTATTGAGGTGTTGTGTCGGACGGATCCCGAAAAAGCAGGACATGCCATTCATCATTTCACGCAATATCTCAGGACCAATATGGATGCCATGAATAGCAATGATACCATTCCGTTCTCTCGAGAACTGGAACACATACGCAACTATGTATGGTTGGAGCAGATGCGCTTCGACGATGATCTGTCGTATAAGGAAGAAATTGAAACGGTAAATTTCCGAGTCCCTCCGTTATCGATCCAGCCTTTGGTGGAAAATGCCATCAAGCACGGCATGATGGGAAATGCGGACGGTGTGCTGCACATTACGCTGAAGGCAAAAGAAACGGAAGATGAGTACATCCTCTGTGTATGTGATGACGGATGCGGCTTTGATCCGGCGCAGCTATCGGAGGACGGCAAAAGTCATTTGGGATTGCACAGCGCAGCCTACAGCCTGCAGTTGCGTTTGAACGGAACGATGGATATCAATAGTCAGATCGGTGCCGGGACAATGATTACCATCAAAATACCCAAAGCGGAAGGAGGCAAACAGAAATGACAATACTCGCAGTTGATGATGAAAAACTGCTGTTGATGGCACTGGAAAATGCCATTCGTGAGGCTGTACCCGATGCCAATATTATCTCTTTCCGCAAGGCTGCAGACGCTTTGGCATATACGGGAGAAAATCAGGTGGACGTGGCTTTTCTGGATATTCAGATGCGAGGGATGGATGGCCTGGAACTGGCCAAAGGAATGTTGGAAATTGACCCGAGTATCAATATCATTTTTTGCACCGGCTATGACGATTACATTTCTGAAGCGTTTCGGGATGTGCGCTGCAACGGCTATATTACCAAGCCTGTGGATGTGCAGAAGGTGCTGCAGGAAATGCAGCATTTGCGGGTCCCCATGGCACCTGTTTCCTCAAAAAAAGTTCGCTTTCAGTGCTTTGGCAACTTCGAGGCATTTGTCAATGGCGAGCCGATGCAGTTCGAGCGAACAAAAACCAAAGAGCTGCTGGCCTATCTGGTCAATGCAAATGGCGCGATTTGCACCAATAATGAAATCATCGTCAACCTATGGGATGACGATGAGGATCACTATTCCTATTATAAAAAGCTGCGTCTTGATTTGCTCACCACATTGGAGCGGTACGGCTGCTCCGATATCATTTCTCGTCAGCGCAACGGCATTGGGATCGTAACGGATGCGGTGGACTGTGATTACTACGCCTGGAAGAAAAACAATATCGGCAGATATCCCGGCGAATATATGAAGCAATACTTGTGGAGTTCTTATTGGGCATAAGCTCCTGAAACGGCCAACCTTATTTCATCTCCCCGAAAATCACAGCTATGCTGTTCCGCGGCAGGAAGTATAGCAGATAATAAGATGGCGGAACGGCGGAAATCAAAGCACAAATGGCCGAACGATTCGGGCGTTAGTTTTTGGACGCATAACAGAAGTATACGAAGGCACAGTGGGCGTATGGGTCTGCTGTGCCTTTGATTTTTTGAGAAAATTTTCGAGATTCAATTCATGTCCCGGTTACTGTACCCAATTTGTCCCCTTTCGTGTGGTAAGATAAACGAGCAGCCGATTACAAGTCGATTTTTGAACTATGAAAGGAACAGCATAATGGAAACAATAACACTGGAATCAACACGCAAAAAACGCTATCTTGAGATAGATTTTGTAAAATTCGCGGCAATCATTTTTATGATTTTCGTCCACACATATGAAGTGTTTACTTATGACGCATTTTTTGAAAGCACCGGATATGATAATCCCGTGCTTTATGCGCTCAATTTTATCATTGAGTTTTTTGGTGGGGCACCTGCCGCACCTGTGTTCATGTTCTGCATGGGCCTTGGCATTACTTTTTCAAAAAATCCTGTCCCGTCCAAATTTGTGAAGCGCGGAGTGGTGCTCCTGCTTGTCGGACTGCTTGTCAACTTCCTTGAAGAAATACTCCCGATTTTTTGGGAAGCACCGAGCTTTGCCGAAATTCTTGAAGCCATCCCCGGACTGTTCGCCAATGATGTGTATTTCTTCTTTGGTCTGACATTCTTTTTCTTTGCCCTTGCGTTTGCCGTGAAAAAGCCGATGCTCATTTGCGGCATCGCAGGTGTCCTTTCCCTCATCGGCGGATTTTTCCTTCCGTATATTGATTTCGCTTCTGACAGTGCCGTGGTGAACCTGGTTCTCGGCTTGTTTGTCCGTACGGATGAATACGCCTTCTTCCCGTTTACCTCCTGGATCATCTTCCCGATCGCAGGTTATCTGTTCGGCAAGATCCTGACCGGTACGGATCACAAAGCGAAGCTCTATAAGATTTCCGCTGCTGTCAGCGCCGCTGTCCTTGCCGTTACGACGGCAGTCGGCCTTTCTCTTGGCTATGAAAACAGCATGCTCAACGCACTTGACTGCGAAGATGCCGATTATTACGCACCGAACTTTTTCAGCCAGCTTTGGGCAGTTGCCTTCGTGGTACTCTGGATCGGACTTTGCTATCTGATCACGCGTAAAATGAAGGACGGCAAGTTTAAGGATCTGGTGATTTGGGGCAGCAAAAACATCATGCCGATCTATGTGCTGCAATGGCTGGTCATTGCATTGCTGACGCCTGTTTTAGAGCTGTCTGCCAACATCTTCTTTACATATTTCGCCTGCGCTGTGGTAACTGTGCTGACATTTGCCCTCACAAAACTGTATTTATCTCTGAAAGAGAAGCATAAAAGCAAAATCTCCAAAGCATATTCCGGCGAATCTGTGAAGTAATACCTGTGAAGCGCTGAAGTATACAAAGGCGCAGCGGGCGAGATGGCCCGCTGTGCCTTTGATTTTTTGGGAAAATTTTCAAGACATTGCTTTTATCTCGGTTATTGTACCCAATTTGTCCCCTTTCGTGTGATAAGATAAACGAGTAAATATATGCTCATCGATGTCGGGTTGGCTCGAAAAGTGCATCGCCACGACAAAAGGGGAAGACAAAGAATCTATAATACAAGGGGGACAAATGATGAAAAAAAGAATTGTAAGTCTGCTTCTCTGCATTGTGATGTGTTTATCGCTTTTCCCGGTGAGCGCATTTGCATTGCTGACACCTGCTGAAGAGCTGTTCAATTTGCAGTTAACCATGAATAGCGAG
>JAZLIB010000002.1:0-19538 GCA_045617185.1 Vescimonas sp. | reverse complement strand
GACTCGGTTGCTTTTTTCCCCCTCTGGGGAAAATATTAAGGTGTTGCCCCCGACGAAGCGGCGACACGCGACATGCCATCGGCATATCGCATTTAGTTTTTCGAGTCCCTTCTGGTGTGCCAAAAAGCGGGGGCGCGTGGCGCCCCCGCTTTTTGGTACGCCAGAAGGGACTCGAACCCCCAACCCTCAGAACCGGAATCTGATGCTCTATCCATTGAGCCACTGGCGCATTTGCTAAAATATTATAGCAAAACATTTCCGGTTTGTAAAGGGGAATCCTGCCAAAACTTGACATTTCGCCAAAAAACCGCTATGCTATCTCTATCCCCTTTTCGGAGGCTCACCATGCTTAACCTTCTTGAAATTCCGCGTGGGACGACCGCGCTCATCGGCAGCGGTGGAAAAACCACCCTGCTATATCTACTCGCCCGCATACTCTCCGGCAAAAATATCCTCTGCACAACCACCAAAATCTACCGTCCTTCGGAATTTCCTGTATTCACAGGCAAAAACCTCACCGAAATTGCCCAAGCCCTACGCAATACCCCTGCGGTATGCGTTGGAACGGAAGTTTCCGATAGGAAGCTGGGTACACCGCTTTGCCCCTTGGATTCACTGCGGGAGATGTGCGACCATTTGATTGTTGAGGCAGACGGGAGCCGTAAACTGCCCCTCAAGGCGCATTTGCCACATGAGCCTGTCATTCCTCCCGGATGCGACAAGACCATCCTCGTTGCGGGTCTACAAGGACTTGGGCTGTCCATTGCCGAGGCGGCGCACCGCCCTGAGCGGTTCGCAGAGCTGTGCGGCAAAAGTATTTCCGATCACGTCACACCGGAAGATGTTGCCACCGTGATCCTCGCCGAAGGCGTTCCCGACCTGTGTATCCTCAATCAGATCGACACAGGAGACTACACACAAAGTATCCGCACAATTGCTGCCCTTCTCCCCTGCCCCGTGTTGGGTGCAAGCCTTCAAAACGGCTTCCTCACAACACCTTAAAAAATCGGTATTGCCCAAACTCGGACAATACCGATTCTTTGTTGTACTATCGTTCCTCTCGGAAGTAGGGCAGGCCCAGCGCACGAGGCGGTTGATCCTCCTTCTTTCGGCGAAGCGACACGCCGATCAGCACCAGCAGCGTGACGACGTAGGGAATCATTTTGAAGATTTCCTGCGAGCTACGGGTCAGATTCGGGATGTAGAAATAGGCCCAATACAGCATACCAAAGAGGTAGGAACCCCAGATGCTGCGCAGCGGCTTCCAAGTAGCGAAGATGACCAGCGCAACTGCCAGCCAGCCAAGGGCTTCGATGGTACCCTGATTCTCCCAGGTGCCACGGATATAGTTCATGACATAGTAAACGCCGCCGAGGCCGGAGATGCCAGCACCAATGGTGGTGGCAAGATACTTATACTTCGTGACGTTGATGCCTGCGGCGTCGGCGGTAGCGGGGTTCTCACCGATGGCGCGGAGACTCAGTCCGGAGCGGGTCTTATTGAGATAGAACCACAGGACAAACGCCAGAACAATGGCAACATAGGTCAGGAAGCCGTAGGAGAACAGCAGTGTGCCGAGTCCAACCTTTCCGGTGACGGAATCCAGCGAATTAACCAGGCCCGCATTGTAAGCACGGAAGGTTTCAGAGGTCACAGCAACGGAGACCTGACCGACACCACCGGCCAGCTTATTGAGGCTGCCGCCAAAGAAATTGCCCACGCCGCTGCCAAAGATGGTCAGGGTCAAGCCGGTAACATTTTGGTTGGTGCGAAGGCTGACCGTCAGGAATGCGTAGATAAGGCCGCCCAGCGCAGCCGCGACAAATGCCGCCACAAGGCAAAGAATCACGCAAATCGCCGCGTTAGGGTCGATGCCAGCCTTGACGCAGTAAACATTCTCATACATGAAGGTGGCGCACAGACCGGCGATACCACCGAGGTACATGATGCCGGGAACACCGAGATTGAGGTTGCCGCCCTTTTCCGTCAAAATCTCACCCAGAGCGCCGAACATGATGACGGTGCCGAAGATGATTGCGGAATGAAGCAGGGTCGGGAGAGACAAAATAAAGTTCAGCATAATTATCCTCCTTATTTCTTTCCGCGGAATTTGACGTTGTAGTTGATGAAGAACTCGCTGCCGAGGATGAAGAACAGCGTAATGCCCGTGACGATCTGGGAGGCATATTCGTTCAGGCCGAAATCGGAAGCGATCTGAACGGCGCCCTTATCAAGGAAGGTCAGCAGGGCAGAGATGGCAATCATGATGAACGGATTCATCTTAGCAAGCCAAGCGACGATGATAGCAGTAAAGCCGCGTCCACCGGCGGTGCTGGTAGAAATGGTACGGGAAACAGCGGAGACCGCAAGGAATCCGGCAAAGCCGCAGATGGCTCCGGAGATCGCCATGGTACGCATATAGATGCGATTGACGCGAATACCGGCATAGCGGGCAGTGTTCTCAGAGTCGCCAACGACGGCAATTTCATAGCCCTGCTTGGTATAGCGCAGGTAATAGTACATCAGCACAGCCAACACAAGGACGATAATAACCGTCCAGCCGAAGTCGGTATTGTAGCCGCCGGAGAACATATTGCCGATCCAACCGACCTTGCTCTGGGCGTTGATGGTGCCGACGGTGTTGGAGCCGAAGGGATTTTCCCACTTGGACACGCAGAAGGAGGTAAACTGAATGGCGATGTAGTTGAGCACCAAGGTAAACAGGGTTTCATTGGCGTTGAGGGTCGCCTTGAAGAAGCCGGGAATCAGGCCCCAGATGCCGCCGCACAGGATCGCACCGACGATCATGCAAAGAAACAGAATCGGGGTGGGCAGCTTGCCAGCAAAGTTAATCATGAAAAAGGCAGTTGCAATGCCGCCGACCAGCATCTGGCCCTCGGCGCCGATGTTCCAGAACCGCATCTTGAATGCCGGAGCAAGGCCAATGGCAATGCAGGTGAGCACCATGGTGTCACGGAGCATAAACCAGATACGCTTGCTGGTACCGAAGGCGCCGGAGAACATGGAAGCATAAACCTTGATAGGGTTCATATGGACGATGGCGAAAATGACGATTGCCGCCACGACCAGTGCCATGAGAATGGCAATCAGACGAATCAGGATAGAACGCCCAAAGGAGATGCCGCCGCGCTTGGAAATGCGGATCAGCGGTTCCTTGCTTTCGTTATGCATTCTGCGCACCTCCTCCCAACTGGGTCATCATCAAGCCGACCTGCTCTTTGGTCGCGTTACGGGCGTCGATGATACCGGAAACCTTGCCGCCGCACAGAACCAGAATGCGATCGCACAGCTCCAGCAGCACATCGAGGTCTTCACCGACATAGATGACGGCAACGCCCTTCATCTTCTGCTCGGTGAGAAGATTATAAATAGTATAAGAAGTATTGATATCGAGACCACGGACAGCATAGGCCGTCATCAAAACGCGAGGCGCAAAGGCAATCTCACGTCCGACAAGCACCTTCTGCACATTGCCGCCGGAAAGACGGCGCAAAGGTGTCTTGTTGATGTCGGGGGTCACGACTTCGAGGCTGTCAACAATATCGCCCGCCTGATTGCGGGGGAACTTCTGATCGGTGAAAATACCCTTGCCACGGCGATAGCTGCGGAGCTTGATATTGTCTACGATATTCATGCTGCCGACAAGGCCCATGCCGAAGCGATCCTCAGGGACAAAGGAGAGGTGGATGCCGGTATTGATGATGTCAAGCGGATCCATAGAACTAAGGTCTAAAGTGCTGCCATCGTCTTCAATGAAGGTAATCTTGCCTCCGGGTTCAAGATCCTGTAAGCCTGCCACAGATTCAAGAAGCTCTTTCTGACCGGAACCGGCAATACCCGCAATGCCAAGGATTTCGCCGGTGTTGGCCGTAAAATTGATGTCATCAAGACGGATGATGCCTTCCTTACTCTTGACAGTCAGGTGCTCAATCTTCAGGCGCTCTTTTGGGGCTGCATACTTCGGGCGTTCGATATTGAGCGACACAGAACGCCCGACCATCATCTCGGTCAGAGACTGCTGGGTGGCATCCTTGGTATCAACGCAGCCGATATACTTGCCCTTGCGCAGAACCGCAACACGGTCAGAAACCGCAAGAACCTCATGGAGCTTATGGGTAATGATAATGATTGCTTTGCCGTCGGCCTTCATATTGCGCATGACGGCGAAGAGCTTTTCGGTTTCCTGCGGGGTAAGAACCGCAGTCGGCTCGTCGAGGATCAGGATGTCAGCGCCGCGATAGAGCACCTTAACGATTTCAACCGTCTGCTTCTGAGAAACAGACATATTATAAACCTTCTGGTCGGGGTCGATCTCAAAACCGTAGCGGTCGGAGATGTCCTGAATGACACGCCGAATCGCAGCCTTATCAAGCTTGCCCTTGTCGCCTTCAAGGCCGAGAACGATGTTTTCCGCAGCCGTAAACACATCAACCAGCTTAAAATGCTGGTGGATCATACCGATACCACATCGGAAAGAATCCTTCGGGGATGCAATGGTCACGTTTTCACCGTTGATGGCAATCTGGCCCTCGTCGGGGTAATAGATACCGCCGAGCATATTCATCAAAGTGGTCTTACCGCTGCCGTTCTCGCCAAGGAGGGAGAGAATTTCGCCGCGGCGAAGATCAAAATTGATGCCGTCATTTGCCAGAGTGGAGCCAAAACGCTTGGAAATGTTCTTCATTTGGACAGCATACTGGACGCCTTCATTCTCCAAGTGGATCATCCTTTCTACAAGAGGATTACAGCCGATAATATCACAGCTTACCTACAGAATACCACAAAATCGACAGGTTGTAAATGATTTATTAACAAAATCACAAAAAACTGCCCGATGCCAAAAGGCACCGGGCTAAAATTATCGTATGATCTTATAGTCCCGCAGGAGCTGAATCCGCTGCTTTGCAAGGCGAATGCTGCCGGAAGCGCTGCTGCGATCATTCGTTCCGACCTCGCGCGCATAACGCAATAGACGATGACACCACGCAGCAGGTAAAAGCACCGGATGTCTTTTTGCGTAGGGATAACGCGCCTCCAGATAGGCCCGCCCGGGAAATAAGGAATGCAGAAAACCATTGGAATGAACACCGCTCCGGTCGGCACGAACCGCATTCAGCGTGGTGTTCGCGGAATGCAGGCGCGTCAGGCTTTCGGAACCGTAGACACCGCCTTCGAGCATATCCAAAAGCAAAGCCTCGCAGTCAATTTCCGCCTTGCGCCAGAAATCGGGAAGCTCAAACTCAAGGCCGATATAATTCCCAGCGATTCGAAAAATACAAGCCGCGAATACCTCTGCCCGAACCGAGGTACAAAGCTGATAAAGCCGCGCCCAGTCGATGTCATCATAATATTTCCGCGCCCACAGGCCAATATCACAAACCTGACGTACACCGACACCGCTGTAGATAAAATGCTTATAGGCATGGAGCAACAGGAACAACAGGTGATTCTCCGGATCGAGGGTAAGAATACCGTTATGCTCCTGCACGGAATCAAACATATCGGTAAAGCAACGGTTTAGGTCAGCCTCTTCCGAAGAAAAAAGCGCACGGTGTAGCTCGACGCAAAGAAACTGATCCGCGCTATAGTAGCCCACCTCGTAGTCAGTTGAAAGAGCATCCTCGTTGCATTTCGGGATCAGCCCGTAGTGGCAAAGAATCGAATGGCAAGCATCAAACTCGGCAGGATCAATGAGAAGATCCAAATCAGCGGTCACACGGAGAGAAGCTTCCGGGTAAAGCTCAGCGCACAGCATCCCCTTCAGCACAACAGGATGAAGTCCCTCTCCGCGAAGCATTTCATAGATGCGCATCCAATCCTTGGTGTTAGCAATTTGCGCAGCAACAAGATGAGGCGCTGCACAACGCACTTCAGCAAATACGGAAGGTGCAAATAAATGCTGATCGCGTACCGCGCTATAGACGATTGGAAGCAGATGCTGGATTTCAGCAAGTCGAAAAACAGAAAGCCAGTCGGAGGGCTTGGTAATCTCCGGAAGCGGGCTGCCAGAAAAAACAGAGCGGAGAATATTCAGGAAATCCTTTTGGGTCTGTGTCAGACTCATGCCGGTTCTTCCTCCATAATCAGATAGCCCGCATCACATAAGGCTGCTGCAAAGGCTTCAAATGCGGCTTTGGCATCCTCTGCACTAACCTCATACTCCTGCGTAGTTTGGGAAATGATCTCCCCAAAGTCAGCGCCGGTTTCCAATTTCTTCCAGAAATAAGCGCCGGTTTCATTGAGTTCTCGGACAGGATCTACCGTTGAACGAGCTTCCAGAGAAGCAATCAGAAAATATGCGTCATAAATACGGGCGCATGTAACGCCCGGGATCAGACGATAGGTCATAACATTGCCTCCTCCAAAGTATCATGGCACAGCTTTGCCGAAGCTCTGTCGCCCCGATTTTTCAGCCGCCAAACAGGAACCGTGCGCAGTAGCGCATCCTCAATCCGGCATACGGAACGAATGGCCTCCGTGTCCACGGGCGAATAAATGAATTGGGAATAGATCGGCAGTGCCATCCCATTTTGCATTCGCTCCATGGAATTGGCATCCGCCTGTTCAAGAAAGATGATGCCGCCAAGTGGCGCGGAAAGGAATCTACCCATGTTCTCCTTGCCGTTCCACGGCGAGGAATGAAGAATAAATTCATCATTCCGACGCTCAAGGATGGGCTTATCGCCGCAGATGATCTGAATCTCGTCACCAAAGAGGAGCTTCCAAAGCAGATACTGGGTGGATTTTCCGGTGCCGGAAGGAGCAGTGAAAGCCCACGCCTGTCCGTGCCAAAGGAAGGCAGTGCAGTGGAAAAACACGCGCTCAAACGGAAGAAGGAGATCGGACATATGGGTACATAGCTCCATATGCTCCACATAAGGCAGCTCAGAACACTCAATATAGCGTACCTGTGCTGCGCGTATCTCGTCGGGTGATAGTCCAGCCGAAAGTGCCGGTGGCAGATCGGTAAAATAAGGGCGATACAGCCGCAGATAGTCCTCATACAAAAGGTTCACTGAAACGCTGACGCCTGCCAAACACAAATTAACTCTCATAACAAAAATAATGCGGAGGGATGAAAAACCACCACTTCGCGGATCGCAGGATTACTCAACTTCTAATGCTTCAAAGCATTAATAGAATATCACAATAGGCATCATATTTCAAGCAAAAAGTTTGCAAGTCATCTACTCTATTGTAAAACAATTCCAATTTTCATTAAAATACGCGGCGGAGAAATGAAAACCATTTCTCCGCCGCAGGAACATTTTATTCAAGGATTACGGGTTCTTCCACAACCTCTTCAATCTCTTCAACGATGGTATCAAGGACATTGCCAAACTCGTCAGCAATAATCGCGGAACCATCAGGAAGCGTAACGGTCAACTCGGTAGGTTCATCAAAGGCAAATGCAGTCAAACCACCGGTGCCACTGACATCGATTGTAGTACCACCCTCAGCAAGCATAGGAGCAAAAAACAGTTTTTTAGCCATATTAATCACCCCTTAATGCTAAAGCCGGTATAGACCAGAGTACGTTCTTCACCGAGAATCTCGGTGCCGTCCTTTGTAATTGCAAAGGGCGTAATCTTAATCGTGCTATTCTTCTTGACGCCGGAAAGGCTTAGATCACAGGTCATAAGCGGAGAATTCTTGGCAATGGAGCTGCCAAAGAGGGTCTTTGCGGAAACAAGCAGATAGCTGTTGGTGTAGGAGCTGACGTTGATAACCTTCTTCTCGCCACCGATCTCAACGATGAAGCCGGTCTTAGCATAATCGCGGGCATCAATTGCAGAAATCAGGCTCAGGCGCTTGAGAAGAATGCTGTCGGTATACTTAACGTTCAGATATGCGTCGGAGATATACTTGGCGTAGATCGCGTCGCCGTCCTTTACAGACGTAAGATCAGCTGCCTTGGTGAACTTTTCATCAAGATACCAGCCAGCAAAGAGCTTACCGCTGGCACCTGCGGGTTCGAGGGTAACCGCGCCGTTGAGAATCATAGCCTTATAGGTCTTGCCGTTGTCGGAAACCTCAACATAGTCAGCGGGTTCCACAGGAATTTCGGGTTCTTCGTCAGGTGCAGGAAGCAGAGACATCAAAGGAACCGTCGTCAGGAAAGATTCATAGGTAGAATCGTAGTCGAAGACAGAAGCAACACTCATAGGCGCTGGCGTCTCGGGCTTTACGGGATCCACAGCGTATTTAATATACTGAATTTTTTCATTATTGTCCCAAGCGTTCAGGCTCTTGCCGTCGGCCTTCTGGTATGTGGCCTTTCGAGTAGTTGATCCCAAAACAGTAACACCATCATAGGTAGTCCAGAATGCACGGAAATAGAACGCGTTTGTATCAGCATCTGTATAGCTGTAGAACGGTTTATCATGAATATCTATAAGATTTGCACAGGCGAAGAGAGAACTGCCTGTAGTTGAAGTACCATAAAGCTGACCATATGTAAACTCTGGCTTATCTTCTCTGCCAGGCTGAGAAACTTGGACTTTATCGAACAACTGCTGTTCGTCAATGATGTCAACAACTGTACCGGAAGCAGCATTTGCACTAATATCATCAGGGGAAAGAGTTGCAAGACCGGCATTTGCAGAAACGGCAAAGCCAACATTCTTATATGCGTCACGGTCAACAGCCGTTACAAGATAAGCTTTCTCAACGTAGTATCCGCCGTTACCGTCGGATCTGTATGCGCAAAGGTTCTTGGGCATCAGATGCTCCGGGCTGACCTCCCACATGTAGTAGGTCTTGCCAGCTTCTGGGGTAAACTTTGTCGCGTCCTCGGACGCCGGTTCGGTGCATTTCGAATCAGTGAAGGTGCCGCCGTAGAGGACGCCTTCATTTACGACCTTGGTCAGGTCAATTGTGCCATTGGGGACAATATAGCGCTCACTAATATGTTTGCTTTCATCGGTGGTGGAGCCGCAATGAACGATCTTATAGGTAGAAAATTCCACTACAGGACTTATAAACCTCTCAACTACATCACCATCGTAGATGCCGGAGGTGACCGCATTGGTGGGAACCTTGCAGATATCGTTATCCGGATCAACCAACTCATCGGGGATGGCCACAGAGAAGTCTGGCACGATAGGAATCTCAACGATAAGCTTTCTGCCAAGCACATGGTTTCCGTTCATGCCGGAACTGGTGTTGTCGGTCGTGACATAGTATTTATCATACTCAAAGTTATTGACCATGACTTTCTTGCCGTCAACAACGATGTCGATGTCGCTGACAGGAAGATAGGTTCTATCTGTACCGAAGATCGGCTTGCCGTTGATACAGGAAGTCTGCTCAACATAGTATGCCTTGAGACCGACGCTGTAATTGTCAGGAAGCATGAAGTACTTAGATATTTCGTCGCACATAACCGGCGCACTATCAAATGTAATATAGGAGTGGCCCACAAGAGAATCGGTGGATATGACAGCTTCCGATGCAATGGCAGCAAAAATATTGTTCAGGTCAGAGGCAGTCGTCGCACGTCTGTAATAGGAAGAGGCTGCACGAAAGCCAGTGATGCTCATACTCCAAGCATCGGGATAGTTGGAGGAGACGTAGTTCATGTAGTTGGTCATGTCAGTGCTGGGATTATCATAGATGCCAACCGAGTAGACCTTAACGCCCTCGTTGTGCTTCAGATTGTAGCTCTTGGAAATGGTCGTATTTGCCACGCGGGTGTCAAAACCGTTCCCATGGTTCGGTTCACCATCGGTAAAGAGAAGAACGACCTTCTGGCTATCGGAGCGTGCCTTGTTGTTTGTGTCCGGATCAAGAACAAAACCCGCCTTGGTCATGCCATAGTCGGCATACGTCGCACCGTTGGCTTCAAGTTTGCTGACCGCGTCATGCAGAGAATTGACCTTATCATATGCGGTTTCGCCGCCATTAGGGTCAACAAGCACGGAAGTCAGATTCTTCACGACCTCAGTTTTACCGGAATTATTGCCCTCAGTCAAAGAAGACTCGGATTGACGGTTCGGATACTCACCGGCAAACTTGACGATACTGATCCTGTGCTCAACGTTGTTTTCGGCTGCATTGGCTGCAACGGAGTCAATAAAGCCGTCAACCGCGATCTTCAGAGCGTCAAGCTTAACTTCACGCTCCGAACCGATGCGGTACAGCGTACCGGTCCATACAGTATAATTTATAAGCGGCATTAAAAGTAACGGCCAGTTTACGACACCGGGGATCGGATTGCCGCTGACATCATGGGGAGGATTATTCCAACTGGGGTTCTCAATAGGAGACTTAGCCTGAATGACCTGGTTGCCGGAAAGATAGTAGCGAACGCCGTTCTTCTCATAATAAAGCCACGTTCTATTGAAAAGAAGTGTTCCTTCAATAAAATTACCGTTATCATAGATAGCCTTCACCTGATAGTAATCATCCTCGCCGTCGCCATCTTTATAGTAGTAATCGGAATAATTGACACTGGCTGCGGAAAAGCGACTTCTGTAAGGAACATATCCGGTACCGATCGTTACTTCCTCATTACCCATAGAACCCGAAACGTCGAGCACCAGAACGATGTCGCAGGCCTTCGTGGTCGAAGTGGTGTTAATGCTTGTCGTGCCGGCGGCATAGGATTCAAGGGTCAGAACACCGTCGTTGTAGCTCTTACTTAGGACAAGGGCTTTATCGATGGGCGTACCATCGACAAGGGTCGCACCAAAAGCAGCCGAAGGCAGCATACCGAGGATCATGACAAGCGTGAGCAAAAGGGCGATTAATCTGTTGAGCTTTTTCATTTACAACACTCCTCCTAAAAAATAATAACGAAATATCTGCATCTGCAAAATCCGGACGCTTCGCTACTGGTGGAAATCATCAAATCGCCATAATTTGATGGCAAGAACAAGATAATGCCGAAAGAAAAACTTCCAAAATTTGTCAGTGATTAGTTCTAATTCCATACCGACCTTATCCTTTGGTATTATAACATAGCTTTTCAAAAATGTCCATCCTTTTACCAATTTTTTTGAAAATTTCAATTAGGCGAATTGCAATAGCGAAAGATTAACACGCAATGAGATATACACAGCACCGAGGTTTGACACATGTAACAAACTGGGTGAGGCTTTAATATGCTGCCGTGAATTTGAAAAAAATGGCAAGAAAGTTTTGGAACACCCCATTTTTATCCATTATTCTCGCCAGATTTACATTTTTGTTGAGAAGACCCGCGCTTTTGCCTGACAAAAAAGGGGCTTTGACAATCTGAGCGGAGAGATGTGTGTACATCTCTCCGCTGTGCGGGTTGGGGATTATTCGATTTCGAGTTCGGTGGTCTCGGCGATTTCGGGTTCCAGTTCCTCAAGGATTTCGCCAAACTCATTGGCAATGACCTCGGTACCCTCAGGCAACTCGACCACAAGAGTATCTACCAGAACGCTCTGCGCAATAAAGCCGCCGCTGGGATCAAGAGGGTCAATGTCAAAGCCTGAATCAGAAAGAAAAGGCGCAACAAATATCCTATTTTTCATATACCTTAACCTTTCACGCTATATCCAGTATATACAAGCGTTCTTGTTTCACCGAAGATTTCGGTGCCGTCCTTCGAAACGGCAAAGGCGGTAAGCTTGATTTCGGAGTTCTTCTTGAGGCCGGAAAGGCTCAGCTCAAGCTCCATGATGGGTGCGTTTTGGGCAATGGAGCTACCAAACAGTGTCTTGGCAGAGAGGAGCAGGTAGTTTTTGGTGTAGGCACTGACAGTAACAACCTTCTTTTCACCGCCGATCTCAATGATGTAGCCGGTCTTGGCATAGTCGCGGGAATCAATGGCCGAGATGAGGTTGAGCTTCTTAAGAAGGATGCTGTCGGTATACTTCACGGCCAGATAGTCATCGGAGATGTACTTGGCGTAAACAGCGTCACCATCCTCAAGAGCGTTAAGGTCTGCAGGGGCCGTACAGGCTTCGTCGGTAAACCAGCCCGCAAAAAGCTTACCGTCAGCACCGGCAGGCTCAATGGCAATCGTGCCGTCATTGATTTCTACTTTGTAGCTCGTACCGTTGTCGAACACCTCAACATACTCGATAGGCTTGGGATCAATGGGATCGTCAATGGGATCTGCGGGGTCATCCGTGGGATCGTCCGTAGGGTCGTCGATCGGGTCTTCGTCCGGGGCCTTGGGTGCTGCAAGCAGTGTTCTCAACGGCATCATAAGTAAGCCGGTGTTGCTGGGTGAATTGTAGTCGAAGCTCGACTGCGTGGTCATAACGCCGTCTTTCGCAGTCAACCAATCTTCTCCTACATATTTTTCTGGATCATCTATTATTTGGCCCTCATGCATTCCCCAGAAGCGTTTGTCTTCCTCGTCGGTGACGACCATGCTCTTGCCGTCGGCGCTCTGATAATAGGCTGCTCGGGTGGAAGCGCCGAACACCACAACACCATCACACGTGGTCCAGAAGGTTCTGAAATAGAATGGCTCGTCCTCGTCCTTGTAATCGTAGAAGGGTTTGTCAAGGACGGTCTCAAGATGGTAGGCAGCAATCTTCGAGCCTTTCGTATTGGGTCCTTGTTGACTGTAGAGATCATAATAGGAATAGCTTCTCGAATTCACGCTTCCAGAACTCGTGCGCTGGCTGACCGTAACCTTATCATAAAGCTTTGTGTCGCTGATGACTTGGATTCGAGCTTCATCAATTTTATTAGTCACATCAACAGCACTCTCTCCCTGCGCATATGAAGCAATCTCGGATAATACATCGCTGTTTGAAAGCACAAAGCCAGAGTTCTTGTACAAGTTGCGGTCAACTGCGGTCAAAAGATACATATCCTGAACATAGTACGTCCTCGGATTGCTGTTTGGCACATCCGCATAGGCACAGAGATTCTTCGGCTTGAGATGGTCAGGGCTTACCTCCCAGAGATAATACTCTACGCCAACTTTGGGGGCAAAGTTCATCGGATTCTCTTCCTCCTGGATACCTTTCCCCTTTTCGTTGAACGGAATAGTAGGGTCTTCTCCATTTGCTGGGGGATTGAATGTGCCACCGTAGAGGGTACCCGGCGTGACAGCAGCCGTAAGGTCAAACGAATCAGTAACCGCATAGTTGACACTTTCGGGCTTACCGTCGCGAACCGTGGAGCCGCAATGAACGACGGTGAAATAGTCCTCTACCTCCGTCGTGGGTATTTCAAAAGGTATGACAAGTTCAGGCGGCGTGAGCGGGTCTTTGTCAAGATCATCATAAATTCCAGATGTGCTACTGTTGGTAGGGATTTTATATTTATCGCAATTCGCCATTTTATCAGCATCAGCCAACGGAACCGCGCCGGCGAGCTTTATAGGAATCTCAACCACGATCCTGCGACCCTTGACACCATTCGCGTTAAGATGATCTTCAGATTGATCGTTGGTGTCCACATAGTATTTGCTGTAATCGAATCCAGTAACGTCAACCGACTTTTTGTCGCCGGAGATGACTGCGGTATATGTGCCGTAGTCATTCACCGGTACCCATTTTTCGTTGCCATCGTATTCTTCGGTGTGAACCTTGATGGTTCTGGCGGGATCAATGTCGGCATCCACTTCAAAGTATTCCGAACAAACGTCGCGGAGGATGGTGGAGGTGCTCAGGGTACTGACCGCGCCGCCGCTGGTCGTTGTCGTTGCAATAGACATAAAAACCGAACGCAGATCCACTTTCTCGTCGGCATTCTGAAAATAACCCTCAGCAGCTCTGGAGCCAAGCGCATTATATGCACTGGCGTTGGGATAGTCGGAGGAAACACCCTCCATATAGTTCAGGATGTCCTGACTCGGATTATCAAACAGACCGATAGAATATACCTTGACTGCAGGACTGCGACTCTTAAGGTCGTGGCTTTCCGTGATCGCATCGTTGGCGACCTTGGGGTCAAAACCAGTAGCGTGGTTGGGTTCGCCGTCGGTAAACAGAACCACGACCTTGGTACTATCCGTCTTGTCAGCGTCAAGGAGCGCCTTGGCCAAAGCCATACCGTAATCGGACGCAGTCGCACCGCCGGCTATAATCGCATTTACACTGCCCTTGATAGAATCCGTATTGCCGTGTACAACGGTCAAGCCCTTGACTACCTCGGTATAGTTATACTCGGTAGTTCGAAAGTCGCCAAGGGATACACGAAATCTATGGTTGCCCTCTGCAAGACTAGCTTTACTACTATTATAGAAGCTGTCATCGGCAAACTTAACAATGCTGATTCTATGAGCAACGTCATCATCCGTACCGGGATTGCCGTCGGGACCGTAGGACTGCCGATCCACCTCGTCAACGAAAGCCCCAACGGAAGCCTTCAGCGCATCCATTTTAGAATTATAAACAGGTGCCTCATAATAGAGCGTACCGGTATATGCTGTTGCGGTCTGGGAAGTGACTTCATTGCCAATATAATGCCGTTCATCGTTTGCAGAATCGTAATACAGATGATAACTGGTTGCAACAACCTGATTATAGACAGCACCAATTGTCGAAATGGAATACGAATCGAGATAACTTCTTCCGTTAAACGTCTCTACATAATTTTCGCCATCATAATACGCAAAGGAGTAGAAGGACACAATTAACCACGACTTTTTGTAGTATAACGGATAGTACTGTCCGTTGGCAGCAACATAATACTCGCCAAACCGACTCCAGGTGCTAGTAAAATTGGGCGCTATATTACTAAGTGATGAACTAGCGTAAGACCTGTTGAAAACCTTGGTCAAACCCGTTTCAACCCCGACTTTACGGTAGTCATTACCGTCCTTATAATAGTAATCTTTGTTGGTGACTGTACTCGAACCAAAATTACCAGTCGTAGGAACCATGCCGGTAACGCCGTTATAGGGGTCTCCCATAGAGCCGGAGACATCGAGAACAAGAACGATGTCGGAAGGAATCGGATTCTCTTCAATCGTCGTAATGGTCTCGCCGGTAACATAAGCGGTAAGTGTCAGATATCCGGTAGACGCATCATACTTCTTGCTCATGACAATAGGATCGGGCGGTTGTTCGTCTGCTGCAAAGCTGACCGACGGTAGCAGGCTGACCACCATGACCAGTGACAGAAGGAAAGCAATAAGTTTTTTCATTTTTTTCATAAACACATCTTCCTTTCAGTTTCAAGCAGCTTACGCACCGGCGCTGACTTGCAATGGAATGAAACCGTCCGACATATTACGATTTCATTTTGCATCGGATTCTGCCAAGTACATAAGCATTCAATAATTTGCAACATAGCTCTTACATAAAAAACATAATAATGCACAAAGATGCGAATACACTATACAACATATAGTGCAGCATTGCAAGAGGGAATTAAGAAAATCTTGGTAAAATTTTTTTCGTTTCGTGCTAAAAAATCACAACAACAAATGAGAATCACCTGTTTTGCATCAAATTATCTTTACAAATCCATATGCCCTTCCGGTAGACAAAAACACAGGATATGCTCATTTCCCATAAACAAGTAACTAAACGGATGTTAATTCTACTGAGTACGCACTCAACCCGCATAAATATAAAACTTTTCGTAAAAAAATAACGTCAACTTAAGCTGCAAAAGCCGAAGGGCTTTGAGCGAAGGCTCCCCTCAGTAAGGGGAGCTGTCAGCCTCAAGGCTGACTGAGGGGATTGAAAAGCTGCCGAAAGGGAAAAAGTAACGACATCACGCACAAGGTCGAATCGTAACCCTCTGCGTGATGTCATGCCATTATGCAGTTCGTTACGTTTTCCATCCCCCCAGGCGCTTCGCGCCAGCCCCCCTTTCTAAGGAGAGCCTTTGCTCAAAGCCCTTTGGCCTGTAGAAACCAGCGACAAAAGCCTTAAGTTGACGACATTGGTGTTTATAGAGAGGTATTGTTTTATGTTCACAACCGTTAGCCTGTCGCTTCTACAGGGCTTCTGGATGACGCTGAAGCTCTTTTTGATGACGCTGGCATTCTCACTGCCCATCGGCCTTGTGCTGGGCCTTGCTTCAATCAGCAGGTTCAAGCCCCTGAAATATCTTGTGGATACGCTGGTCTGGATCATCCGTGGTACCCCGTTGATGCTCCAGCTTGTTGTCATCTACTACGGCCCCGGCCTGGTTTTCGGACTGAAAAACTTCTGGGGCAGCGGCGAAACCGGACGCTTTATTGCCACCTTGGTCGCCTTCGTCATCAATTATTCGTGCTATTTCTCTGTTATCTATCGCGGCGGCATCGAGGCCATCCCCCGTGGGCAATATGAGGCCGGTCAGGTACTCGGCATGACCAAGCAGCAGATTTTCTTCAAGGTCATCCTGCTTCAGGTCATCAAGCGCATTGTCCCGCCCATGTCCAATGAGATCATCACGCTGGTCAAGGATACCTCTCTGGCCCGCACCATCGCCTGCTATGAGATCATCTGGAACGCGCAGTCCTTCATTAAGTCCGACGGCCTGATCTGGCCCCTGTTCTATACCGGCGCGTTCTATCTGATCTTCTCCGGTATTCTCACGCTGTTCTTCGGCTGGCTGGAGCGCAAGATGGACTACTTTAAGGTGTAAGGAGGGCGAATCATGGCAGTATTGGAGATTAAGAATGTACATAAGAGCTTTGGCAGTACCCATGTGCTTCGCGGCATTGACTTTTCTTTGGAAAAGGGCGAATCCGTTGCTATCATCGGCTCCTCCGGCAGCGGCAAGACCACCCTTCTGCGCTGCATCAATTTCCTCGAAACTCCCAACGAGGGCACCATCAGCGTCAACGGCGAGCTGATCTTCGATGCACAGGACACCGCTACCCGGAGCGAAAGCGAGATTCGCAAAAAGCGCCTGCATTTTGGCATGGTGTTCCAGTCCTTCAACCTCTTCCCGCAGTATACCGCTGTGCAAAATGTCATGCTGGCGAGCGAGCTTCTTTCCAAGGAGCGGCCCGACTATAAGGAGAACAAGAAGGCCATCCATGCCGAGATCGAGCGAAAGGCCAAGGAAATTCTCGGCAAGGTCGGCCTGTCCGAAAAGATGAACCTCTATCCCCACCAGCTTTCCGGCGGTCAGCAGCAGCGTGTTGCCATTGCCCGTGCGCTGGCAATGGAACCCGACATCCTTTGCTTTGACGAACCGACCTCTGCGCTTGATCCGGAGCTGACCGGTGAGGTGCTGCGCGTCATTCGCGGGCTTGCCGAGCAGAAGACCACCATGATTATTGTCACCCATGAGATGGCGTTTGCCCGCGATGTGGCAGATCAGGTCATCTTCATGGACGGCGGCGTGATTGTGGAGCAGGGCCGAAGCGTGGATGTGATTGAGCATCCGCAGCAGGAGCGCACCCGTCAGTTCCTTTCGCGCTACGCGGAAAATTCCTAAATTCCTTGGGGCTGTCTCAAAACGGCGAGCATTCGTTGCAAGAGACAGCCCCTGTATTATCGCATTTCCGATTCTGTTGCATTTCCGATTTTGTCGTAGGGGCGAGTTCGCCTGCCATTTCGCAGGAACGAAGACAATCATTCTGAGGCTGCGCACTCTCAAGCCTGTCATTGCGAGGAGGCAAAAACCGCGAAGCGTTGTTTTTGCCGACGTGGCAATCCTCGCATTGAAATATTGCTGTGCAAAACCGGTGGTGCGAAGATTGCCACGTCGCCACAAGGACATTCACAGCCACAGAAATAGCGACTGCCGTGTGGCTCCTCGCAATGACAGGCTTGGGAGTGCGCAGCCTTAGGATGGCTGCTTCCAATGCTGTAGCACAGCGGACGGGCAATGTTCCTACGGCACGATCGAAAAACCGTAGAAAAACCGGGCGGTGAATGTTTATGCAGGAAATTCAGCGGAAGTGAAACGTCATTTGGTAAGCGGCTGTTTTTGCCGACGACTGCACAAAAAAAGCAGCACTTTCTTTGATAAAATTGTATGCTTAACCATTGACAATGAATATAAAGTGGAGTATAATTACAAAAGTTACAAAACCTCGTAAGTTTATACGAATTACAAAGGAGAGTATTATAATGAAAAAGATTATTGCTATGCTGCTGGTCGTGACCATGATCGCAGCTCTGCTCGTTGGCTGCAGCGGTGGCGGCAAGAAGACCCTTAAGATTCTTGACTCCGAATATGTCCAGGAAGACTACGCTATCTGCGTTGCCAAGGAAAACACTGAGCTGCTCGACTCCATCAACGCTGCGCTTGCTGAGCTCGAAGCCGACGGCACCCGTGATGCCATCGTTGACAAGTACATCAACGGCACTCCCCACGAGCTGACCTTCCAGGCCGACGTTGCTGCCGACGCCCCCGTCCTGACCATGGCTACCAACGCCGCATTCCCTCCCTACGAATACTATGAGGGCGGCGCCATTGTCGGCATCGACGCCGAAATGGCCGCAGCCATCGCCGACAAGCTGGGCATGAAGCTCGTCATCGAAGATACCGAGTTCGGCTCCATCATCGGCGGCGTCCAGACCGGCAAGTACGACATCGGCATGGCCGGCATGACCGTCACCGACGAGCGTCTTGAGAGCGTCAACTTCTCCAGCACCTATGCCACCGGCATCCAGTCCGTCATCGTCATCGACGGCGGCGAGATCAAGACGATCGACGACCTGTTCGCAGAAGGTGCCAAGTTTGTGGTCGGCGTCCAGCAGGACACCACCGGCGACATCTACTCCGCTGACGACTTCGGTGAAGAACGTGTTGTCCGCTTCCCCAAGGGTGCCGATGCTGTTCAGGCTCTGCTGACCGGCAAGATCGACTGCGTTATCATTGATAACGAACCCGCTAAGAACTTCGTCGCCAACAACAACGGCTAATATTGTCCCAAGTAAGACAGGGGCTCTCCCAAGGGTCCCTGTCTTTTTCAGATTTACCAAATCCCCGCTTTGTCGCATAGAGGCGGATTGAGGAGGAAAGAAAAGATATGTTTGCAATTCTGGAAGAGAGTATATTTCGCTGGTTTATTCTCAGGTTTATAAGTCTGCAAGAGAAGTTTATTCGTTGCTTTATCGAGGATGATCGCTGGAAGTACCTGATCCGCGGCCTGCGCAATACCCTTGTGATTACGTTCTTCGCGCTTCTGCTTGGTATTGCCATCGGCGTGGTCGTCGCCATCATCCGCTCTACCTACGATAAGAACAAGGAGACCCTGCGCCCCGGCTTCGGCAGATTCCTGCTGAAGTTTGCCGATATCATCTGCCGCATCTACCTGACCATCATCCGAGGCACCCCTGTGGTTGTCCAGCTGATGATTATGTATTTCGTCATCATGGTCTCCAGCCGCAACGGTGTCGTGGTCGCCTGTATCACCTTCGGCATCAACTCCGGCGCCTATGTCGCTGAGATCATCCGCGGCGGTATCATGTCCATCGACAACGGGCAGTTCGGGGCGGGCCGCTCCCTCGGCCTGAGCTATGTGCAGGCTATGTGGCACATCATCATCCCCCAGACCTACAAGAATGTCCTGCCCGCACTTGCCAATGCGTACATCGTCCTTTTGAAGGAGACCTCCTTTTCCGGCTATGTCGGCATCGTCGATCTCACCAAGGGCGGCGACATTATCCGCGGCACCACCT
>JAZLIB010000001.1:0-10708 GCA_045617185.1 Vescimonas sp. | reverse complement strand
GCGACTCCTCTTCAAAATCATAGCCGCATTATAATCGCTCGCTACACTCGCTGCTGAAGGATGCTTTGCTTTGATTTTGTAATAATCAACGCGCTGCGCGCCTATGTGCAATGTGCTCGATAGGTACTGCACAGCAAGGTTCAGCACCCTCTCTCCTCGCTTTGCTCGGTATCTCCCCGGAGGGGAGAATTATAAGGATGTTTTGCAAAGCAAAACACATATTCAAGAATATCTGATACTGCGTCGGCGGAGCCGACATCCTCTTAATGCTCCCCTCCGGGGAGCTGCCCGCAGGGCTGAGAGGGTGTAGCAAGTTTGCAGGGCACTCCCGGGAAGCGGGGATAGGCAGCGAAGCTGCTTAGTAACCGTACCAACCGTAGTAACCGTAGTAACCGCAAACGCGTGAGCGCCCAACCATATGCGCATATGGCCAGGCGCTCGGTAAACAATTCAAAAGGGAATCACTACGAACAGTGTTATATAATACATACCATTTACATATATGGACTATAGCAACTAAATGTATTCATTCCTTGCATTAAGCAAAGACCGCCGGAGAAATCCAGCGGTCTTTTCCTCAATAGCAGGAAAGACCTTACCCGAACGGATAATAGTCACTGTAATAATCAATGAAAAAATCCTTGAACACCCTGAAATCTTTTGACTGAAATCTGTCTTTACGCCAAAAAAGTGCCTGTGGACGAGTACAGGGAGGATTCACAATACGTATATGGCTGCAATTGTTGAACAATCCCGCCATAGTGCCGTGATGTGTGGTTATACATACCATATTTTCATGCTCCAGCATTTTCGGACGTAGCAGATAATCACATTCAAGCTTTGACTTTGGCTTAAAGCCAGCGCGCAGGCACAAATCATCGCAGAATTCGCGGAAGGAGGTATCTGCCAAAGAGTTTATAAACAGCTCATTCTTTGCCTCGGCAAGATCAATGGTTTCTCTTTGAGAAAATGGATGATCTTTGGGTACTGCAAGATACAGCGAATCTTCGAAAAGAATCTGGGAATCAAGTGCTGGATCGTGAATGCTGTCTGGGGATGCAACTATAAAATCAAAATCAACGGACAACTCGCGCGACTGGAGATGACCGGTGTCATATGCCATCTGTCGGACGTATATATCTGGGTGCGCATGATGAAACTCCACTACTGCATTTTCCCATAATTTTGGATTCGTGGCACAAAAGGTTACTCTCCGTTGCAGTTCACCTCGGAGCTCGGCTATCTCTTCATGTGCATATTCTATAGTATTAAGTGCTTGCTCCATGTATTTCAAATAGATTTTCCCATATTTATTGAGCTGCATCCCTCGGCCAACACGGTCGAAAAGCTGAAAGCCAAGCTCATTTTCCAACCGCTTTATGCTTACACTCACTGCCGATGGTGTGACAACATACTTCTCAGCCGTTCGTGTAAGATTGCCAGTTTTAGCAACATCAACAAAATATTTAATCTGTAATAATTCCATTTTTGCCCCTTTCGAAGGAAAGTTATGCACATAATGAAATGCTATACATATTTATATCATGGAGATTAGTCATAATCAACAAAATTCGTTAAGTTTTATATTAACAATATACGATTTAATTTGAAATAGACATAAAAATTCCGCGATGATATCATTATGGCATATTCTCAGTATAAATGGCCTTTTTTCAGAAAGGAAACAGGTATGAAAGATGTAGTAATTGCAGCGGCAGTTAGAACTCCTATAGGCAGTATTGGCGGAACGTTGAAAAATGTTCAGCCGGAAAATCTCCTCGCTTGTGTATTTGAGGAAGCTATATCTCGTGCAGGCATTGACAAAGGAATCATTGACCATGTCATAGCTGGACAAGCAAAGCAGTCTACTGATCAACCGAACATAGCGCGTCTCACGGCGCTTAAGATAAACGTCCCAGAATCTGTTCCCGCATATACCGTCCACAGGCAGTGCGCTTCTGGCATGCAGGCTGTTCTATCCGGCATGATGGAGATTCAGTGCGGTGCAGCAGATGTAGTCCTCTGCGGCGGTGTTGAGAGTATGAGCACAGCCCCGTTCTATGTTCGCGGGGCACGATTTGGCGTTGGAAATGGTACAACCCAGTTCGCTGACCCTAATATAGAGAGTCAGCCTCACAGCCAGCCACAGGAAATATATGGCACATTCAATATGATACAAACCGCTGATAATATTGCTAAACGGCTTGACATCACCCGTGAAGAGTGTGATGCTTTTGCGCTTGCCAGCCAAAGAAAAGCAGTGGCAGCTATAGATGCGGGCCGCTTTGATGATGAGATTGTCCCGGTTGTTATCCCCCAGCGGAAAGGTGACCCTGTTGTTTTTGCAAAGGATGAATATCCAAAGCGTGATACAAATGAGGCCAAAATGGCAAAGCTGCGTACTATATTCGAAGGCGGTGTTACAACTGCCGGAAACGCATCAGGCAGAAATGACGGGGCTGCAGCGCTCCTAATCATGAGCGCGGAGAAAGCCGAAGGGTTGGGAATAACGCCACTTGCTAAGATAATCGGAAGCTGCGCTGCTGGCGTAGATCCCACGGTTATGGGCCTAGGCCCCGTAGCGGCAACAAACAAACTGTTTGACCGCTGCCTCACCGGGAAGGGCATAAAGATAGAGGATTTCGGCCTTATAGAATTGAATGAGGCCTTTGCGGCCCAGTCTCTCGGATGCATAAAGGAACTGGGGCTGAATCCTGACATCGTGAACGTAAATGGTGGTGCGATTGCTCTTGGACATCCGCTTGGTTGCTCCGGTGCACGCATACTTACAACTCTTATTTATGAAATGAAGCGCCGCGACGTACAGTATGGCCTCGCATCTATCTGTGTAGCTGGCGGTTTGGGTATGTCTATGGCAATAGAAAAAATGTGATCGAAAGAAGGAAGTATCATGGGTAAATTTGAGGGAAGGGTAGCAATAGTAACCGGCGGAAGCGCAGGTATCGGCTATGCCACAGCGAAAAGAATCCTGACAGATAGCGGCATCGTCTGCATATGTGCTAGAAATCCCGCGAAGGTAGCAGCTGCGGTACAGTCTCTCTCCGCATTTGGCACTGTTCGAGGCTATAGCGTTGATATCGCAGATAAAAGACAGATAGCAGATATGGTCGATAAGGTCGTTGACGAGTTTGGTAAGGTGGATATTCTCGTCAACAACGCCGGAATAACCGCAGACGCTCAGTTCTATAAAATGACCGATGACCAGTTCGAACGTGTAATAGATACCAATCTGAAGGGTATGTACTATTTCTCCAAGGCAGTTATTCCGTCAATGATGGAGCAAAGATACGGCAAAATTGTGTCGGTGGCTTCCGTTTCGGCATATAACGGCAATTTCGGTCAGTCCAACTACGCAGCCTCTAAGGCAGGTGTCATGGGAATGACTAGGGTAATGGGGAAAGAACTTGGTAAATACGGCATCAACGTCAACGCCATAGCTCCTGGCTCCATTATGACCGATATGTATGCTGCTGTTCCAGAAGAAATACAGCAGAAAAAGCTTGCAGGTATCCCGCTCAGAAGATATGGGCAGCCGGATGAAGCCGCAAATGTGATTTGCTTCCTTGCTTCCGATGAAGCTGCATACATTACCACCCAGACCATAACGGTTGACGGCGGATTTAACTAAAAAAGCTGTAAGGAGTTTTCTATGAACAACGAACAACTGCCCCTGAAAGGCGTAAAAGTAATGGATCTTACGATCTATGTTGCAGGGCCCGCGACAGGAACTCTGCTCGGCTATCTGGGTGCTGACGTTATCAAAGTGGAGTCACTTAAAGGCGACCCCTACCGTGTTTCCGGAAAAGGTTACGGTATGCCGGCAGAAGACAAGCTCAATCCGCTGTTTGACGTGTGCAACGGATATAAACGCTGCGTCACAGTGGACTTCAGGAGTGAAGAAGGTAAGGAAATCCTGCGCAGAATAGCCTCTGAGGCCGATATAATCCTCACGAACTACCGCGAAAAACCGCTCCTAGGCATGGGTATGGATTACGAGACCGTGTCCGCATATAATCCCAAGGTCGTTTACGGGTTCTTTAGCGGCTATGGCGAGAAGGGGCCTGATGCAGCACGTCCCGGCTTTGATGCGACCACATTCTTTTCCCGCAGCGGATTTGCGATGCGCGGAACATATGCGGGCCGCCCGCCAATGGCATCCATCAGTGCAGCTGGCGATACTATTTCCAGCCTCGCTCTCAGCACGGCAGTCCTCGCAGCATACGCAAAGATGAAAGAGACAGGCAAGGGTGAAAAAGTAAGCTGCTCTCTCTATGGCAGTGCCCTTTGGATAATGGGCGTAGGCATCGCGCAGGCTCAGTTCGGCTATATTGGCCCCTTCCCAGAGGATGAACCGGGATTCATTGCGCTCTCTGCCGACTATGAATGCAGCGACCACAGCTGGATTCGTATCTGCGGCATGAGTGCGGAGCGCTATTGGGCGCCTCTGTGCAGAGCTCTTAAGATGGAGGAATACATCGAAGATCCCAGATACTGCACCTCCGGAAAACAACATGAAAATCTTGCGGAATGCAAACGCCTTGTCCAGAGTTATTTCGATAAATTCAGCTACGAGGAGATTTCCGCGAGACTTCTGGCAGAGGATGTTCCTTTTGAACGCAACTGCAAGACCGATGAAATATATCATGATCCTCAGGCATTGGAAAATGAGTATGTCACCAAGTCTGTCTATGAAAACGGGCAAGAAGTATATATGGCAATGCCTCCGTTCAAACTTGCATCCGGTGCCGAGAGCGAACTACAGCGGCGCGGACCGTATCCCGGCGAGCATACTGTGGAGATTCTAAAAGAATATGGTTTCTCCGCTGAGGAAATTGACAATATGCTGGAGACCGGAATAATTCTACAGATATAATTATATAATTAATTATGGAGGAAGTAATATGCGTGAAGTTGTTTTAGTAGACGGCGTTCGTTCTGCATTCGGAAAGATGGGCGGTGCGCTCAGAACTTTGCCGGCAACTGACATTGGTGGTTTTGTAGTAAAGGGTCTTGTTGAGAGAACCGGAATTATGGAACGTGGAGATCTTGACGGTGTGTTCGCAGGTGCTGCTTTTGTTGACTGCCAGACAAATACACAGGCTAGATACGTAGCACTTAAAGCCGGTTTACCTTATCATGTATCTGGTACTTACGTTGAGATGCAGTGCGGCTCTGCGATAACTGCTTTGAACCTCGCGGCATATAAGATTGCTTGCGGCGGTGCCGATGTGCTTATCGTAGGCGGCATGGAAGCTCACAGCAGACGCGTTGCGAAGTTCTCCATGTCTCAGGATCCGTACAAGCTCATTCCACCCACTGCTATTCCCAACAAACTGGCTGTTGACCCTACACAGAATACAGATATGATTACCAATAATGACCTAATGGCTAAGATATGGAACATCTCTCGTCAAGAATGTGATGAGTTTTCCGCCAGAAGCCAGCAGCGCATGGGCAAGGCCATTTCCAGCGGCTTTACCGGCCCCGAAATTATCCCTTATGTTTTCCCCGCCACCAAGAAAACTCCGGAAATCGTGGTAGACAAGGATGAGCATCCCAGACCCAACACCACTTACGAAGATCTTGCCAAGCTTCGTCCTATCCATGAAGACGGTGTTACCACGGCAGGCAACTCCTCAGGTTTAAATGACGGTGCTGCATTCCTGCTTCTCATGAGTGGGGACAAAGCAAGAGAACTGGGCTATGAACCTTACGCCAGATGGATATTCGGTGCGGATGAAGGCTGCCAACCCAACCTTATGGGCATAGGCGCTGCTTATTCCACTCTCAAGGCATTGAAAGCATGCGGCCTCAAGCTGAGCGATATTGACGTTTTTGAATGTAATGAGGCGTTTGCGGCACAGAACCTCTGTGTTATTAAGGAAATGCAGGAACAGATGGGTGAGATCATTGATCAGGAGAAGTGGAACCCCAATGGTGGTGCAATCTCCATTGGTCATCCCAACGGAGCATCTGGTGGACGTATAAGCATTTTTGCAATGAAGCAGCTCGAAAAAATCGGCGGACGCTATGGTGTCATTACATCCTGCTGCGGCGGCGGTGTCGGTACAACGGCTATAATCGAGAATCTTAGAAAGTGATCGATTAAAATATACGCATCGAAAGGAACACAGAAACATGAAACAATGGAAAAAAGACTTGATCTACGGCTTGATTTTGACTGTTGTGTCCATCGTACTGCTCATAAACTCGCTGCAGCTGGACAACGGTGGTATTAAGTTTGTGATGGCTCAGGCAGGTTCCTACTCGGCGGTGTGGGAGAGCGTGATGCTTCTGTGCTCTCTGCTGCTTGTTGGTGGCGCTCTCAAGAAACGTAAAAACGACCCTGATACGGAGAGTTCATCTCAGATATTCAACGGTATTGCAATGTTCACAATTATTTCTTTGGCTCTCTATGTTCTTGCCTTGGGATATTTTGGCTTCATCGCCAGTACAATCGTCTATCTTCTAATTGCAACCATAGTTTACACTTGGAAAGCAGGAAAGTTTAAGACGGAAGACGGCGAGAAGAAGTCGAAGGCGGAGATTGCAAAGCAGATAACACTGTTTTTTGTGATTTCTGTGGTAATAACCATTGCTACATATTATATCTTTACCAAGGGCGTTGGAATGATGATGCCCCAGTCTAAATTCTGGTAAAGGGACAGATTCCCCAAATGCATAATTAGCCGAAATACGGCCGGTTATAGAAAACTTTACGAAAGGAAAGACAAATATGAAAAAACTTACTGCAATCACTCTCGCTCTCGTCATGATTCTTGCTCTTGCCGCTTGCGGGCAGCAGGCAGCTCCTGCAGCCCAGGCACCCGCAGCAGCACCTGCCGCAGCACCCGCTGCTGAAGAAGCTCCTGCCGCAGAAGCATATCCCCAGAATCCCGTAAACATCATTGTCCCCTTCAGCGCAGGCGGCGGTCAGACTGTTATGGCTCGCGCTATCGAGTCTGCTCTGGATATGCCTCAGCCCATGGTTATCTCCAATGTTGAAGGCGGCGGCGGTTCCACCGGTGCAATGGAAGTCCTCAATTCCAAGGCTGATGGCTATACCGTTCTGTGCAGCACCATTGAGAACATCGCAGCCGGCAAGGTAAACGGTGCATACGCTGATCCCGACGCATATAGCAAGTTCACCAAGGTCTGCTCCGTTGCAGGCGAAAAGATGATGGTTATAGCATCCAAGGCCTCTGGCTTTACCTGCATTCAGGATGTTATCGACTATGCTACCGCGCATCCCGGTGAAGTTTCTTTCGTCGGTGCTACCAACAAGTCTTACACTCACGCTGTTATCGGAAAGCTCATCAAGGACCTCGGCATTGATGCTTACTTTGTCCCCTACGACGGCGAGAGCAATGCTCGCACCGCTGTTATGGGCGGCCACGAGGATGTCTGCGTGTTTGGTGTTTCCGCTTCCTCTGTTGCTATCGACTCTGGCGATTGTGTCCCCCTTTGCGTTCTTTCTTCCGAGCGCAGCGCATACTACCCCGATGTTCCCACCATTAATGAAGAACTGGGCTTCAACTACGACTTCACAATCTACCGCTGCTATGTAATGCCTCCCGAAACCAATCAGGCTGTTGCCGATAAGTTGGCAGATTATATCAAGGCAGCTGTTGAAACCGAAGAGTTCAAGGAATCCTGCGACAGCATGTTCCTCGAGATTTCCTTCATGGATTCCGCAACTTTGGAATCAACCATCAACCGTCGTGTTGATGACTGCATAGAAATGTACGCAAACTTCGAATAAGCGCTATTGACTTTTTCATCTCCATTTGTTGAAGGTGCGGCCTACGGGCCGCGCCGGAAACAAATCTCCTCACGCATTCAAATATCCTTTCAAGAAAGTAGGTGATTTTGTGGATGCTATAAATGCTCTCGCATTAGGCTTCCAGGCAATGTTCAATCAGCCTGTAATATTTCTCCTGCTGATATTCGGCACTTTTTTCGGCATGGTAATGGGTGCCATACCAGGCCTTACCGCAACACTTGCCGTTACTATGGCTCTTCCGTTTACTTATGTGCTTTCCGCATACAGCGGTCTTTCGCTGCTTGTTGCAATTTATGTAGGCGGTATTTCAGGCGGCCTCATCGCAGCGTGTCTCTTGAACATTCCGGGCTCCCCCGCTTCATTGGTGACATGCTTTGACGGCGCTCCCATGGCCAGATCCGGCCAAGCATCAAAAGCTCTGGGTCTCGGCGTGTTCGCATCTTTAATAGGCGGCCTTTTCAGCGCCGTGGTACTGGTCGTTGTGGCACCGGCACTTGCCAAGGTAGCCCTAATTTTCAGCTCCTGGGAGTACTTTGCTCTCGGCGTTATGGGACTTGCTGTAATTATCAGTATCTGCTCCAAGGATATGGTAAAGGGCTTTATTTCGGCCGGTATTGGCCTCGTTCTTGCCATGGTCGGGTATGATGCTATAAGCTCCGTTCCAAGACTTATGTTCGGTCAATGGCAGCTGGGTTCCGGTATGGGCGATCTTCCTACCCTGATGGCCCTTTTTGCTGTCGTTGAAGTCATGAATCAGGTCAAGTCCATTCATGTGAAAGCCGATAAGCTTAAAACTGAAAAAATCCATTTCTTTCCGAAAAAAGAGTGGATATCCGGCGGCGAAAAAACCCGCACTTTCCTCCTTGGCTCGGTGATAGGAACGTTTATTGGTATACTGCCCGGCATAGGACAGACAACAGCGTCCATGTTTTCGTATAATACGACTCGCTCCATCTCTAAAAACCCTGAAAAATTCGGAACGGGCTGTGAGGAAGGTGTCATTGCCTCCGAAACAGCAAACAACGCCGTCTGTGGCGGCGCACTTATTCCCATGCTTACGCTTGGTATCCCCGGTGATATGACTACCGCTATCTTAATCGGTGGACTTATCATGAACGGCCTGACTCCGGGACCATTGCTCTTTGTTAACAACCGGGACGTCGTCGGCGTGGTTTTTGTAGCATTTATTTTGTGCTGCATTATCATGTATGTCATGGAAATGGGTCTGATGAACTTTTTCATCAGAATACTTAGCGTTCCCATGAACGTTCTTTTCCCAATCATTCTCGTCATGTGTGTTGTAGGTACGCTCACCGTCCACAACAGACTGTTTGACAGTTGGGTTCTTGTAGTTATCGGCTTGATAGGCTATCTGCTCGTTAATAATGATTTCCCGCTGCCTCCTATTGTTCTAGGCTATATTCTCGGCCCCATCATAGAGAAGAACTTCCGTACCGGTGTTCTCAGTGAGAAAGGAAACTATCTGGGCTTCGTCAATCACCCGATTGCCGTTGTTATCCTTGCCATTGCAGTACTCATGATCGTTGTTCCCGAAGTCAACAAATATTTGAAGAACAAGAAAACCGCGAAGGAAATCGCATAAAACAGAGTAACAACATGATATTAATGAACAGCGCAGGTTTTTATCTGCGCTGTTTCAATCGGCAAATATGCCGGTTAGGGGTAGAATGAAAATTAAAAAAATAGATCACATCGGCATTATGGTTGAAAACTGCGAAAAGGCTTCGGCAATTTATAAAGAAAAGCTGGGCTTTTTGGTAGAAAAAGTAATCTATAATAAAGATTTTGGCTGCAAAATTGCATTCATTAAATGCGGAGGGTTAAAAATCGAGTTAGTAGAGCCTGCAAAGACAGGAACGGGAAGAACCTTTCTGAATTCAAAAGGCGAGGGGCTGAACCATATCTGTTATGCGGTTGAAGATATCGAAGATGCGTTTCGTGAAGCTGAATCCAGCGGTATCGCTAGAAATGACGGTATTCGTATAGGCGCTGAAGGCAACAGAGTTTTTTTCATTGAGGCCGGAGAGCTGTGCGGTGTACTCACGGAACTTACAGAAATTGATTGAGGTACTAACGTGATTAGTAATTTTCAGATTTGCATGAACGCCGTTATTCCATTATTGCTCGTAATGACTGTCGGCTTTTTGGCACGATCGGCAAAGCTGGTGGACGATTCTCTAGTGACAAAGATGAATTCCGCGGTGTTCAAGCTCCTGCTGCCGTTTCTGGTATTTGATAATATTTATCGGTCAGACATCCACTCCGCTGTTAATATTCCACTGATAGCTTATACGATTGTGTGTACCCTTCTGTTTGCGGCTGCTGGGGTGCCTATCGCCGGAGCTCTTACATCCGACAATAGAAAAAAATCTGTAATCATACAGAGTATGTACAGGACGAACTTTGCCCTAATCGGTTTGCCTGTGGCACGTAACATATATGGCGATGGGAATATCGGCTGTGCTGCCGTGTTATTCGCGGTAATCGTTCCGCTCTTTAATGTAATCGCGGTCATAGTGTTAGAAGCGTATAGCGGTAAAAAGGCATCCTTTTTAAAACTTGCGATTTCAGTATTTAAAAACCCTATGATAATTTCAAGCGTAATTGGTTTCCTATTTCTTTTTACCGGCTGGAAGCTACCGAAGGCGGCTGAAACCTTCGTAACGGATATGCGAAATGCTTCAGCTACTATGTTGTTATTCCTGTTGGGAGCATCCTTCCGGTTTGAAGGACTGCGCCGGAATATCAGACTTGTTAGTCTACTATGCGCTGCCAGACTTATTATCATACCTGGGCTGATACTCGCCGGCGGTGCGCTGCTCGGTTTTCGGGGTATCGCTTTCGTGGCACTTTTAGGTGCCGTGGCGTCGCCGCTTCCCACGA